>NZ_VIVB01000009.1:0-145304 GCF_007828605.1 Pantoea sp. SJZ147 | reverse complement strand
ACAATGTGAAAGTCGCTATGCGCAATCGGACGCGGGGTGGAGCAGCCTGGTAGCTCGTCGGGCTCATAACCCGAAGGTCGTCGGTTCAAATCCGGCCTCCGCAACCAACGCTTCTGTCACTTTGCTCAGACAGAAGACACAATGTGAAAGTCGCTATGCGCAATCGGACGCGGGGTGGAGCAGCCTGGTAGCTCGTCGGGCTCATAACCCGAAGGTCGTCGGTTCAAATCCGGCCCCCGCAACCACTTTAAACACCTGAAAGGGTGTTTTTTTGTATCTGAATTCCGCTGAACGACACAAGCCCACCGCTTTCCCCCTTTTAATCTCTTATAAAACGCCCCTCAGACCGAAGGTTATTCGTGCCGCAGGTATTGCTCTGGTCGATACATTTCTGCTTTCATGATTCATTCGGACACCAAAAGGTCTGGTATGAATAATCTCAATATTGCTGCTCTGACAGCTCAGTACCCGCAGGTCGCGGAGTTAATCGCGCTCAACGAAACCATCTGGTTTAATCCCGCCACGACCAGCGTCGCGGAAGCCCTTCCCCATGTTGGCCTGACGGCACAGGATGTGAAAGAGGCGCACGATCGTCTGAACCGGTTCGCGCCTTTTATAGCGCAGGCCTTTCCGGAAACCGCCGTCACGGGCGGCATTATTGAGTCAGAGATCGTCGCCATCCCGGCGATGCAGAGGCGGCTGGAACAGGCATACGGACAAAAAATTGCGGGTAAGCTGCTATTAAAGAAAGACAGCCACCTGCCGATTTCTGGCTCGATTAAAGCCCGTGGTGGGATTTATGAAGTGCTGACTCATGCCGAGAAGCTGGCGCTGGGCGCAGGTTTGCTGACCAGGGAAGATAGCTACAGCAAGCTACTTTCCCCTGCCTTCCGGCAGTTTTTTAGCCAGTACAGCATAGCCGTAGGCTCAACCGGCAATCTCGGGCTGTCGATTGGCATCATGAGCGCCCGCCTCGGCTTTAAAGTGACTGTGCATATGTCGGAGGACGCCCGGGAATGGAAGAAAGCCAAATTGCGCAGTCACGGCGTCAGAGTGGTGGAATATCAACAGGACTATGGCGTGGCAGTCGAGCAAGGACGTAAAGCAGCAGAATCTGACCCGGACTGTTTCTTTATTGACGATGAGAACTCCCGCACGCTGTTTCTGGGTTATGCGGTTGCCGGACAGCGCCTGAAGGCACAGTTTGAACAACAGGGACGCGTGGTTGACAGCAACCATCCCCTGTTTGTGTATTTACCCTGCGGCGTGGGCGGTGGCCCCGGCGGCGTCGCCTTTGGTCTGAAGCTGGCTTTTGGTGAACACGTTCACTGCCTGTTTGCCGAACCAACCCACTCTCCCTGCATGCTGCTGGGCATCATTACCGGTTTGCATGAGGGTATTTCAGTGCAGGACATCGGCATCGACAATATCACGGCGGCAGATGGACTGGCGGTGGGTCGGGCTTCCGGCTTTGTTGGCCGGGCCATGCAGCGCCTGCTCGACGGGCTTTATACGCTTGACGATCAAAGTATGTATGACATGCTGAGCTGGCTGGCGCAGGAAGAAGACCTGCGGCTGGAGCCTTCAGCGCTTGCCGGTATGGCTGGCCCCCAGCGCGTCTGCGGTGCCGCGGCTTACCTGCAACTGCACGGTTTTACCGCGACGCAGCTGGACCAGGCGATACATCTGGTCTGGGCCACGGGCGGCGGGATGGTGCCGGAAGACGAAATGGCACGCTACCTGGCGAAGGGCCGCTGAGCACCCGGGCAGCCCTGCTGCGCCCCGAAACGGACATCGGGATGCGCGATTACGCACGCTGCATCCGGGCCTGACGCGCCTTTCACCGCCTGACGGCTGGCCGGGGAAACGCAGTAGCAGCCTGTTTCCCCCGGCCTGCGACTCAGCGGTGAGCCAGGGCGGCACCGCTTTTGAAATAGGCTTTAATCCCTTCCAGTATCGCCTCTGCCACCTGATGCTGATAGCGCGTGGTACGCAACTTGCGTTCTTCTTCCACATTACTGATGAACGCCGTTTCCACCAGGATAGAGGGAATATCGGGTGCCTTAAGCACGGCAAAGCCGGCCTGATCCACGGTGCGTTTGTGCAGATGATTGATGCGCCCCAGACGATGCAGCACTTCTTTGCCAAACTTCAGGCTGTCATGGATGGTCTGGCGCTGCACCATATCAAACATGGTGTGATCCAGATAGCGGTCGCCACTCATGCTGACACCGCCAATCTGATCGGCTTCGTTCTGGCTGTGCGCCAGGAAACGTGCCGCAGCAGAGGTCGCGCCGCGGGTAGAAAGGGCAAATACTGAAGAACCGCGCGCGGCCCGGCTGGTGAATGCATCCGCATGGATAGAGACAAACAGGTCAGCACGTTGCTTGCGCGCTTTGGCGACGCGCACCCGAAGCGGAATAAACACATCTTCGTTGCGGGTCATGTAAGCCTTCATGTTGCGCTCTTTTTCGATCAAGGTTTTCAGCCGACGACCAATCTTCAGCACGATATCTTTTTCGCGGGTTTTGTATTTACCATGCGCGCCGGGATCTTCGCCGCCATGTCCAGGATCGATCATGATGATAATGGGTCGATCGCGTCCGGCTTTACCGGGTAAAGGCTTCTGCACCGTCTCATTTTTTTCCAGATCGCCCTGGTTGTAATCTTTAAGTAATGCCAGTAAAGGATCATCTTCAACCGTATCCTGGCTGGGATAGAGATCGACCACCAGTCGGTGCTTGATGGTGGAAACCGGGGCAAGGCTGAAGATTTTAGGGGAAACGTTGCGCTTCAGTTCCAGTACCACGCGCACGGTGTTAGCATCAAACTGCCCCACTCTGGCGCTTTTAATAAAAGGATCGTCAACGCGCACGTGCTTATTCACGCCCTTTAGCACCGCGTTGAGATGCAAGCCATCAATATCAAGCACCAGTCGGTCAGGATTCGTCAGGGCAAACTGCTTGTATTTAAGTGCGACGTTAGATTCCAGCGTCATACGCGAGTAGGTTGAAGAGGGCCAGATGCGCACCGCCAGAATATGACGGGTGGCTGCCATACTCACGCCACTGACGCTGAGCAGTAACAGCGCCCCTGTACCTTTTAATAATCGTCTACGTGAAACCAGGGGATTACCTTCCGACATGCCACTCCAGCTGTTATATAGTGTTTAAAAAAACGGCAACCAAATAAAATGGCGGCGAAAACTTTATCCAATCCTCCAGGTAATGTCACCCCGGAAACCCCAAATAATGCAGGCTGTTAGCGGCATTAGCATCAAGAAAAACGTAAATTATCGTCAGGATTAACGCTTGCAAAATGGCAGTCAAAAGCATAAAAATACACAAAATACGAATAAACATTCACTGAGGGTTAGCCGTGAAGGAACGTAGTACTGAACTGGTTCAGGGTTTTCGCCATACCGTTCCCTATATCAATGCGCATCGGGATAAGACATTCGTCATCATGCTTGGCGGTGAGGCCATTGAGCATGAGAATTTCTCCAGCATCGTCAACGATATCGGCTTGCTACACAGCCTTGGCATCCGTTTGGTCGTGGTCTATGGCGCACGTCCACAGATTGATGCCAGCCTGGCGGCACATCAGCTGGAACCGGCTTACCACAAATATACCCGTGTCACCGATGCACCATCGCTGGAACTGGTCAAACAGGCGGCAGGTCGGTTACAGCTGGACATCACTGCCCGGCTCTCAATGAGCCTCAATAACACGCCGCTGCAGGGCGCACATATTAACGTGGTGAGCGGTAACTTTATTATCGCCCAGCCGCTCGGCGTGGATGACGGGGTAGACTACTGCCACAGTGGACGCATCCGCCGTATTGATGAAGAGGCCATTCATCGCCAGTTGGATAACGATGCCATTGTGCTGCTTGGCCCGGTCGCGGTGTCTGTGACGGGTGAAAGTTTTAACCTGACGTCCGAAGAGGTTGCCACGCAGTTAGCGATTAAGCTCAAAGCCGAAAAAATGATTGGCTTCTGTTCAGAACAAGGCGTGATCGATCGTGAAGGCAACATTGTCTCCGAACTCTTTCCCAACGATGCTCAGGCGCGTATTGATGAAATGGAAAGCGATGGCGATTTTCTGTCGGGCACCGTGCGCTTTTTACGGGGCGCGGTAAAAGCCTGTCGCAGTGGCGTGCGCCGCAGCCATTTAATCAGCTACCAGGAAGACGGGGCGCTGCTGCAGGAGTTATTCTCGCGCGACGGCATCGGGACACAGATCGTAATGGAATCGGCCGAGCAGATCCGTCGGGCAACCATCAACGACATCGGCGGTATTCTGGAACTGATTCGCCCACTGGAGCAGCAAGGCATTCTGGTTCGCCGTTCACGCGAACAGTTGGAAATGGAGATCGATAAATTTACCATTATCCAGCGCGATAACCTGACCATAGCCTGTGCCGCGCTTTATCCGTTTATGGATGAAAAGATTGGTGAAATGGCCTGCGTCGCAGTGCATCCGGATTATCGCAGCTCGTCACGCGGTGAACTGCTGCTGCAGCGCGTCGCGCTTCAGGCACGGCAAATGGGGCTGGAGAAACTGTTCGTGCTGACCACGCGCAGTATTCACTGGTTCCAGGAGCGCGGCTTTACGCCGGTGGATATTGAGTCGCTGCCAGAAAGTAAGAAAGAGATGTACAACTATCAGCGTCGTTCAAAGGTGCTGATGGCCGATTTAACCTGACCGTCAACCGGGCGGCCATCCTGCCGCCCTGCTTATTATGCCTGCCCGGCAGCCTCTAACCTTTCCACCAGTCCACTGCGACGCTGAGTTTGCAGCTGTACGGCACGTTCAAATATTGAGCGATCGCTGTAAATGGTCAGCTGACTGCGCGCGCGCGTAATGGCGGTATAAACCAGCTCGCGAGTCAGCACCGGCAGAAACTGAGTCGGCATGACCAACGCGGTATGGTCAAATTCTGATCCCTGCGACTTATGTACCGTCATCACCCATGCGGTTTCATGGGACGGTAAACGGCTGGGCTGAATCGCTTTGACGCTGCCATCCGGCAACGGAAAAAACACCCTGAGCTGGCCTTCTTCGTCACGTAAAGTAATACCAATATCGCCGTTAAACAGCCCAAGCGCGCTGTCATTGCGGGTGATCATGACCGGACGGCCAAGATACCAGCGGCTGCCCAGCGCAGGACGGCGAAGGCGCTGCAGCTGCATCAGACGTTGCTCTATGCGCTGATTCAGTCCGTGTACGCCAAACGGCCCTTCACGCAGGGCACATAGCAGCTGGTAGCGGCTGAATGCCGCGATGGCCTGTTCCGGCGCGGCCTGCTGCTGCACAGCGTGCAGATATGCCTCATAGCCCCGCGCCACCTCGTCCAGCATCGCCTGATAAGCGTCGCCGTCATTGAGCGGCTGAAAAGAAACGTCGTGGTGCCCTGCGGCGAAAATAGTCTTCATCTGGCGCGCATCGCCCTGATTCACCGCCCGGGCCAGTTGGCCTATTCCTGACTTCTCATCGAAACGATAACTCTGCCGCAGCAGGCAAATGCTGTCACGTACCGCAGGCGCAGCTTCGGTGTCGTTGCCCACAAGCGTACAACCGGTAAGGGTTGTCAGCTGCAAGGCCCGGGAAGCGCTAAACCCTGTTTCACTACAGCGGCAAATGTCCCCCAGCACTGCGCCCGCCTCAACCGAGGCCAGTTGATCGCGATCACCCAGAAACACCACTCTGGCGTGATGAGGCAGGGCGGAAATCAGTTTTGCCATCATGGTCAGATCGACCATCGAGGCTTCATCCACCACCAGCACATCCAGATGCAGAGGATTTCCCGCATGATAACGCAGGCGCTGCGTGTCGGGTTGCGCGCCGAGCAGGCGATGCAGCGTCGTCGCTTCCGCAGGGAAACGGGCGCGCTCTTCCTCATTCACCGCCAGCCCCTGCAGAGCTTTACCCAGCGACTCCGTTAAGCGGGCCGCCGCTTTTCCGGTAGGTGCTGCCAGCTGTATGCGCAATGGCAGCGTATTCAGTCGAATCAGCGCAGCCAGCAGTTTTGCTACCGTCGTGGTTTTACCGGTTCCGGGACCACCGGAAATCACGGCGGTTTTGCGCGTCAGTGCCACGGCAGCGGCAATCTTTTGCCAGTCATCAGGAAGGCTGCCAAACAGGTCGTTTAACACCTCACTGGCGCGGTGCGAATCGAAGCGCCCTTCGTCGGGCTGCAATGAGAAAAAGCGCGCAACCTGTCCTTCGCTCTGCCACAGACGATGCAGATACAAACGCTGATTGCTCAGCACCAGCGGGGTAACGGCACTGCCGTCGCTGACTGCCGACCAGCCCGCCAGCTGCGCATGCAGATCGTCCGGTGCGCCTGCAGCCTGCCACAGAGCCTGGGCCAGCGCAGGCTGACGACCTGCAAACAACCCTGCCTCGCTCAGATTAGCCAGCGGCAGACAGACATGGCCTTCTCCGGCATCCGCACTCACGCAGGCCGCCGCCAACAGCAGAAAAGGCTGGGTTTCATCCGCGATTAAGCGGGCAAACTGAATATCCAGAGGACGCAGTAAACGCTTTTCGACTGCCTGGAGCAGCAAGGCGTTTATATCACTCATAACATTTCCTCTGTGTTGCCAAACAACCTATCCATCTCATCAATAAACGCCGGGTTGGGTCGGGTCGCGAAAATGCCATTATCGGCAGAGCTGCCGTCCATGCCGCGCAGAAACAGGTAAAATACCCCGCCGAAATGCTGTTGGTAGTCGTAGCCTGCCAGCCGATGCTGCAGATAACGGTGCAACGCCAGGGTATACAGCTGATATTGCAGATCGTACCGGTGATCGATCATGGCCTGTTCCATCGCTTCGGGCGTGTAAGCGGCATGGCTTTCACCCAGCCAGTTGGATTTGTAATCCAGCAGATAGTATTTCCCCTGCCAGCGGAACACCAGGTCGATAAAGCCTTTCAGCATACCTTTGACCTGCCGGAAATCCAGCGTAGCACCGCGCTGCGACAGGGGATCGTAGCGGCGCACCAGCGCATCCAGATCGGCTGCGGTCAGCAAATTATGGATCGGCAGATAGAATTCCATTTCGATAAGTCGGTCACTGCTGTTGATACTGGCCAGCGTCAGGCCTTCCTTGTTAAGCGGCGTCGTCAGCACGCGCGCAATCCACTGCTGAATAACCGGAAGCCAGCTCAGCGGATAGCCATTTTGCTGCAGCTGGTCTTCCAGCCAGATCGCATCTGGCAGTTCGGTAAAATCAATTGATTCAAACAGCCCGTGCAGAAAAGTACCAGGTGCCGCGCCGCGAGGAAAATGGTGCGGCGTTAACAGAGCGTCTTCATCGTCTGCCGCTTCACCCGCGGCATCAATATCAAATTTAGGTAACGCATCCAGCAGCGGTGAGCTACCGTGCTGCTGTAATCCCGAATAACTGGTGACGCGCCAGCTGTCTGCCAGCGCACGCGTCATTTCCCGACTACTCAGCGCATCGTCACGACCTTCGCCTTCATGCCAGATCGCACCGGGCTGGAGTTCGCTGTTTATGACCTCAATGCCCGCCCCCTCAAGCGCCTGCAGATGCTGGCTGAGCTGTGCGGCATCGGCGGTTTCACCGCGCTGAACCAGATAACCGAGCGCGCTTTTGTGCAGATCGCTCTCGCCTTCTTTTTTACGTGCCCCTTTGATCAGCGGCGCAATGCCCACGCTGCAGTGGTACACCGAGCGGGTAAGCGCCACGTAAAGCAGACGCAAGTCTTCTGCCAGCCGCTCCTCTTCTGCCAGCGTCAGGCTTTGCTCATCGCCCTGCACGTCCAGCATCGCGGCAAAGCTTTCGCGATCGTGATACAGGGCGCTGGCGGCCTCGCGGAAGCCGGCGGCAAAGGGCAGCCAGACCAGAGGATACTGCAGCCCTTTCGATTTATGAATGGTGACGATTTGCACCAGGTGGCGATCGCTTTCCAGCCGCAGCTGCTGGCTGGAGGCCTGGTTGTCGGGACGGGCAATTTGCTGCGCCAGAAAACGCACCAGCGCATGCGTGCTGTCGAGTTGAACCGCAGCTTCCTGCAGTAATTCACCCAGGTGCATCAGATCGGTTAAGCGCCGTTCACCGTTGTCTGACGCCAGCATATTTTCGGCCAGCTGCCGCTTGATCATCACGTCACGCAGCATGGGTAAAACACCACGCTGATGCCAGATTTGCTGCCAGCTGACAAACTGCTCTACCAGCGCATCCCAGTCGCGTTCGTTCTGCGTCAGAGCGTCCAGTTCTGCGGCATCAATCGCAAAGATGGACGTCGCCAGCGCGCTGCGGAGTAATCGCTCCTGCTCAGGCGACTGAACCGCCTGTAAAAGCCACAACAGCTCACGCGCTTCGGGCGTAGTGTAAACGCTGTCGCGACTGGACAGATAAACCGAGGGAATCGCCAGGCTGTTCAGCGCATCGCGGATCAGGCTGGCCTCGGTCCGGCTGCGTACCAGCACGGTAATGTCCGATGCTTTAACCGGCTGTAGGGCATCACCTTTGCCAATCTGCGCCTGTCCCTGCTGTCCCGCCACCAGCCAGCGGCTGATGTCTGCAGCACACTGCTGTGCCATAAATTGTTGGTAATCACTTACTCCAACGCCTTCTCCCGGCTGAAGCCAGAAACGTAAGGCGGGCTGCGGCTGTTGCTGGTAAATCAGTTTCAATGCCTGGTTGGGCGCAGCCGGACTGACCGGGAGAAAAGGGATCGAAGAGAACAGAAACGGCGCATCGACCTGCGAAAACAACCGGTTAACGCTGTCCACCATTTCTGGGGACGAACGCCAGTTGGTATCTAATGTGTAGTGAGCACTAACTTCACTCCGGGCGCGCAGATAGGTAAAAATATCCGCGCCACGGAAAGCATAGATAGCCTGCTTGGGATCGCCGATAAGCAGCAGCGCTAAGTCTGGCTGATGAATATACAGCGTGCGGAAGATGCGATACTGCTGTGGGTCGGTATCCTGAAATTCATCGATCAACGCCACCGGAAAACGGCTACGAATGGTTTCAGCCAGAAGCGCCCCGCCCGGCTGCTGAAGTGCCTCATCCAGACGACTTAACAGGTCATCAAAGCCCAGTAATGCACGCTGACGCTTCTCACGCTGGACTGCTTCGCGGACCTCCGTCAGGGCCTGCCAGATAATGACATCGCGTAACGTTAGCGGTTCTGCCAGGAACCGATCCACCGCGTCAAACAGGGGATGCTGTGGCGCCTCGCCCTTTTTCGTTTTCTCATGCAGCACCTGCTGTCCAAAGCGCTCCAGCTCTTTGGGATACTGATAATCAAGCGTCTCACTCTGTGCCCACTGCGTCACTTTGGTAACCCAGTTAGGTAAGTGCTTACTGCTATAACTGCGTTTATCAACGCCAGATGCGGTAATAATGCCTTCCACATCGTCGCTGGCGGCCTGCCACTGCTGCTTAAGGGCGTTGATACGCTGAAGATTGGCCGCATGACGTGAGGCCAGGGTTTCATCTGCACGAGGCGGATGCCTGAGCGTCGGCGATTCCCCCTGTAGCCAGGGTCGTAGCGTGGTCAGCAAACTGTCTGGCCCGCTCCACTCCGCCGCAATCACTCTGGCCACATCCAGCGACAGCGGGTAACACTGACGACGCCAGAAATCGGCCGTCGCCTGCCGGAGCAGGGTTTGTTCGTTTTCAATCAGCTCCTGCTCGAACAGCATCCCCGATTCAAACGCGTTCAGGTTAAGCATGCGCTGACAGAAGCCGTGGATGGTGAAAATAGCCGCTTCGTCCATTTGCCGCTCGGCCGCCAGCAGCTGTGACGCCGCCTGTGGCAGGTCAGGGATTTGTGCAATCAGCTGTTGATGCATCGGGTTTTGACTTTTACCGCGCACGCAGGCCAGCCGTAGCTGATGGATATTGTCACGAATACGGCCCCGAAGCTCCGCCGTGGCGGCTTCGGTAAAGGTCACCACCAGAATTTCTTCGACGGACAGTGGCCTGCGCCAGGCGTGCTCACCGCCCAACCCTAACAGCAGGCGTAAATAAAGCAGGCCGATAGTGAACGTTTTGCCGGTCCCCGCTGACGCCTCAATTAACCGCTCGCCGTTCAGCGGCAGCGTTAACGGGTCAAGTGACTCGGGTCTTGACTGCATCATTGGATTTCACTCTTTACCGGCAGCGACTGCTGCAGTTTGGCGATTTCCTGCCAGGTTCTCCAGCCAGGTAGTGGAGCAAATTCAATTTTGCGCTCGCCGCTACCAGCTATCTGCGACGTCATTGCCATCCCTTTTTTCTGCATCACGGCCTGATGAAAGAAATCGGCCAGACCGGCTGGCGTAAGCAGCTGGACCTGCTCCATCAGCTTTTGTCGGGTATCAAAATCGTAGTTCTGGCGATCAAAATCACGGCTAAAACGATCGGCTTCTTCATTCAGCGTTTGCGGACGCTGTTTAAGATCGTTGAGCATCGCCTGCTGGTACTGGGTAAAGTCGGCCTGGCTCATCGTGCGAAGCCGCTGCTCTGCCTGCGGATAGAATGCCTGATAGCGCTGCATCAGATAAGCGGGCTGCTTGCTGTTACTTTGCAACAGAAAACCGATTCCCCACTGGCGCCCTACTGGCATCCGGAAGGCAAACACGGCATAGCCCAACTGCTCTTCTGTACGCAGCTGGTTGTAAAACCAGGGCTGCACGATCTGGCTGAGCATCGCGCTGTTCGCCATGCTTTGGTACTCGTCATAGCCCAGGGGAATATAGAGTGCCGCCAGCGCAGAGTCTGTGCTGCTGCCGTGCTGTTCCAGATTCGCCTTCAGCGGCTTTTCAACGCTGAGGTAGTTGCTGTGCCAGTAGTGAATACCTCCACACTGCATCTGCTGTTTCAGATCGCGCCCCAGTTGGGTCACGCTGTCGGCGCTGAGATTGCCCACCGCCATCATTTCCGGCGTGGCATTTTTAATTAACGCATCACGGTAGGCCACCACCTCATCCAGCGTAATGCCGCTCACCAGTTTGCGCCGTGTCTCGCGCTGAGTGTAAGGCAGTTGCGATAACAGCTGCATAGGCTGAATCGCCTGCTCAAAGGCTTTGCCTTTTTCGGCCGCATCCAGCCGCTCCAGGTACCAGGATTTGGCCTGCTCAAGCTGAGATTCACTGGGCCGGAAAGTGCTGTAACGATCAACTAACTGTTTGAGTAATGCGGGCAGGCGTTGCGTAAAGCCACTGGCGTTAAAGACCAGGCCATCGTTTTCACTGGTCGAGAAACTGATCCCGCCAATCGACGCCTGCGAACTCAGCTCATCCAGCGCGAGGCTGGCCAGATAGTCGTTCAGACCAAACAGCACCTGTTGGCGCGCATCGCTGATGGCCTGCTGATTTCGCAGCGCGACGGTAATGCTGGCTTTGGGTTCACTGCCATAGAACTGGCTTGGCATCCAGTAAATGCGCATACCGTAATCGTTATCCAGCTTTACCGGATGGCGGTAGACCTTGTCCCCGGTAGCAACCAGCGAGAAATCATCAGGAATGTAGGGATTCAGTACGGGCATCGCGAATTGCATGTCACGCCCGCGCTGCTGCCACTGGGTAAACGTCTGAGCGGTGATCTTATCAACCTGATAAGGCGCGTTGACAAAATAGGCCAGCTTGTTGTGCGGTTCCTGTGGGCTGATGTACCAGATGCGGGCATTCTGCGGCGTCATGCTGTTAAGACGGCCCTGAATCGCCTCAGCATCATACTGGTCGGCAAGGTAAGGCGCATCCAGCGTGTGCTCCACCGGCACACGCAGCATCGTATCGGCCAGCCATTCGATATAATCCATATTGCGCGTGATGGAGGGATAACGGAAATCCAGCGCCAGAACACGGGAAACTTCGTCGAAATAGCGGCGATCGATGCCTTTTTCTCGCAGCATAGAAATGTAGCTAAAGACGGCCGCAACCACTTCATCGCGCTGGGCAAGGCCTTTATCGGTTAACGACACGTTGACCGTAAAAACGCCGCTGTTGCGTTCGGTGACAGGGTCGGCCCCTGCGCTGACGCCATCGGCCAGCCCCTGTTTTTGCAGCCAGTCTGCCAGCGTATTTGGACTACGGTTGCCCATTAAATAGCCGATGAGCGTGTCCGTTTTACTGCGGAAGCGGTCGCTGTTGTTCGGGATACGGAACTCGATTTTCAACTGCTTACGGGGTTGTGCAGGCACGTAATGAATAATAATGCCCTGCTGTGCTTCCGTGACGACCGGCTCGCTAATCGCGGGGACGCTGGCATTGTGGTTCGCCACCCGACCAAAGGTGTTGGCCGCAATGGCGGCCATCTGCGCCAGGGATTGATTACTGTAGATAACCGCCTTCATCAGATTGGCTGAATAGTGACCATGGTAAAAGTCCAGCAGCGCCTGATGCAGGTTACTACCCGGCTTATCCCGTAGCGTTTCCAGATTGCCCCCGTAAAAGTGTGCTGCCGGATGGGCCGGATTGATCGTCTCGGCACTGACCTGCCCCATGCGCAAACCGTCCCGTGCGCGCGCCATGGTCAGCTCGGCATTGACTGCGTGGCGTTCCCGGTCAGCATTGACCGGGTCCAGCAACGGCTCAGCAATCGCGTCCGCAAGGCGATCGACGGCAGGCTCCAGCGCATCGTTTTCCACTTCAAGGTAATAAGCCGTGCGATAGGACGCCGTACTGGCGTTGTGACTGCCCCCGTGCTTCTTGAGGAAGTCAGCCAGGCTGTCAGGCTGCGGATAACGCGTTGAGCCCATCAGCACCATGTGTTCAAGGTAGTGCGCCAGGCCAGGTTGTTGCGCAGGATCGTCCAGTGAACCAATCGGCAGCGTTAAGGCCGCCAGCGACTTAGGTGCATCCTTGTCTGATACCAGCAGCACGGTCATGCCATTATTCAGCGTGATCGCCTGATACTGGCGCGAATCCTGTTGGCTTTTACCAATGGTACTGTTAACGGGCTGCCAGCCGGGGCCGGTCTCGGCCTGAACCGTAAATGCCACCAGGCTGAACAGGATGGCCAGGATCAAGCGTGCATGTGTGCGCATGTAAACCTCTTACGTTACCCAAAAGCCGCCTTGCCAGCGCATCGACGGCTGAAAATACAACAAACGTTTTTGGTGTTCTCATCACCTGTAAAGGTGTGACTTACCGATCGTCCTGATGGGCCTGCAGTACCGGCAAGTACCAGTGCTCCGCGGCCTCGGTTATGCGCTGTACATGAGACGCGTCCAGTGCCCTGCACAACCGCTGCAAATAGGGATCGCTCCCCTCGCCCTCCTGCTGATAACCGCCCACCCAGGCCGCCAGTAAACTATTACGGGCTTTGAGCTGAGTCGCCTCATCCGTCAGGAACTGTTGGCTTTTTTTATCGAAACAGGCGTTGAGCCAGGCACCGCCGCTTTTGGTCAGCAGCATTAAGGGTTCCCGCATTCCCTGCAGATAGCCTTGCATGTAGCGCGCTAACGTGGCGATGGCGTCATCCGGCGTAACGGCGTGGAAGCACCAGTAACTGTGCTGTCGGCCAAACATCCGGCTTCTGCCGTTACCGCCCAGTGCACAATAAACTAAATGCTCTAGCCACAGTAATAAACCATCATTGATATTCAGCACGCCCGGACGCCAGCGCAACAGACCATCGCTCTGCACCTGGGTCAGCCAACCGGATAACCTGACGCCGTCCAGATCCAGATTGATCTCCCAGCTTTCACCTTCGCTGCGTTGACTGCTCACTTCCGCCGCCACCTCCTGCATCTCTTCGCGCTGAGCCTGCCAGAACAGCTCGCCAAAGGCACCGTAAGGTAAGTTTCCTGCGGCGCGATGATGTGCATAAAGACGATCGGTGTCATCGCCCGTCACCAATGCATTCAGTAACTGGGCATTAATCTGGTAACGCTCCAGGCTGTCCAGGGCAAAAGGCTCGCTATCGGGCAGTTCATTTTCCTCAAGCCAGAAACTGACGCCCAGACGTTGCTGAAACCAGGCCCGAACCGGATGACGCCAGAATCGCAGGAACTGCTCCAGGGCGAGTGTCTCTACGGGCGGAGTGAGCAGGGGCTGGACAAAATCAGGTTGCGGCTGGCCTGTGCCTTGCGCAGCCGGGAGCCACTCGCGGGCAAAGCTGCGTGCCGTCGACGCGGGCTGGAAGTTTTCCGGCGCAAACGGCATGCGGCTGTGTAAATGTTCCAGATGCGCCCTGACCCGCAGTGCGCTCTCGTCCAGATCCAGATCCTCATCCCCGGGCAGGTAAAAACTTTGCCCGATATACTCCAGTAATTCAGTGACCAGTACTGAGGGATAGCGTTCGGTGTTGTCCTGGATTGCGCGTCCGATATAGCTGATATAGAGCTGTTGCTGTGCCGAAATCAGGGCCTCCAGAAACAGGTAGCGGTCATCATCACGTCGGCTGCGGTCGCCTTTGCGCGACTGCTGCTGCATCAGGTCAAATCCCAGCGGCGCTAAGGTGCGCGGATAAACGCCGTCATTCATGCCCAGTAAGCATACGACACGGAATGGAATGGAGCGCATCGGCATCAGGGTACAAAAGTTGATTTGCCCGGCAAGAAAGCGTTGGCTGATGCGCTGCTGGTCCAGCCGACCGCGCAGATCGTCACGCAGCAATACCACCGGGATCGGCTCATCGAAACGTGCGTCCATGCCATATTCAATCAGCGCCTTCCACTGCTCTTCCACCAGCAGTAATGCGGCTTCAGTTTCCGTATCGGCCGTAAAGAACGCATTGAGCAGCTCGCGGCATAAAGGCAGCCAGGCTTCCAGCGGGCGCGGTTCGGACAAGACCTGACGCCAGTGATTAAGCCGTGACAACAGTTCGGCCAGATGGCCCGCCAGTTCGGCCACCAGCCCGCTCGACTCATCGTAAGGTAAAATGCCCTGCCAGTCGCCATGCTGACTTTCCATCGCATAGCCAAGCAGCATGCGTTGCAGGCCAAAGCGCCAGGTGTGCTGACCGGTAACTGGCAAGGACAATGCCTCAACGCTGGCATCATCCAGCCCCCAGCGCACGCCGGACTCACTTACCCAGCGCCGCAGTAAACGCAGTCCGCTCTCATCAATAGAGAAGTGATTCGCTAAGGCGGGTACGTCCAGCAGCGCCAGCACATCCTCTGAGACAAAACGGCTGTCGGGCAGCGCCAGTAACTGCAAAAAAGCGACAATCGCCGGATGCGCCTGGCTGGCCCGACGGTCAGAGATGGCAAAGGGCAGATAGCGTTCGGTCGGCGCATTGGCAAACACGGCCTGAATAAAGGGCGCATAAGCGTCAATGTCTGCCACCATGACGATAATATCGCGCGCTTTTAACCCTGGACTGGCCTCCATCAGCGCCAGTAAATGATCCTGCAGCACTTCCACTTCGCGTTGCGCGCTGTGGCAGACCTGTATGGCGATCGAGCGATCCTCGGGGTCCAGTTGACGCTTTTGTCCGCTGTAGGCCAGTTCATCCGCCGTCAGGCCAATCACCGCGTTGTCCTGCAGGTTGAGAAGATCGTGCTGCATGCTGTGTAGCAGGTTGTCTTCTTCAACATCGACAAAGGCGTCAATTTCGCTGTTGAGATCCATCTGGCTGAGCAGATAAAGATTATCGCGCCCCAGCTTGCCCCAGGAGGCCAGGAGCGGGTTTGTCAGTTGCTGCTCGCCCTGCTCACTGAACAGCGCAGGCGCGCGCGCCGCGTCACTAAACAATCCACGGTATTCGTCCCGATCGTGGCGGCGACGCTGGCGACTTTGTAACTTCGCCAGAAAAGCATAATCCTGAATGTCGCCCCAGTAATCGCGGCAGGGATTCGTGAACAGCAGATAAATATCAATGTGGCGGCCCAGCGCCTGCAACGCCTGCAGATAGACCGGCGGAAGCGCTGAAATACCACAAATAAAAACCCGCTCGGGCAGGTTAGCCGGGGCGGTCTGCGCCTGCTCCAGCGTATGAATAAAGCGCGCATAGAGGTTGGCACGGTGCCATTTAGGCTGGCCCAGTTCCTCGGTGTAATTCACTAAGTCACGCCACAGCGCCGCCTGCCAGATCTGGGCATCGCCCAGGCCGTCAATGTTTTGGCCACGTTCCCAACTGTTCAGCCAGTCGGCGCGATAAACCAGATACTGGTCAAACAGGTCAGCGATACGGGCGCTGAGCTGAAACAGCTTGCGCTTGTCGCCATCGTCGCTCAGGTAATGACGCAGCGAGGCAAACTCATCCTGACGCAGCAGTGAGGGCAAACGGTGCATCAGCTTCCAGCTCATGCTGGCTTTACTGAAGGCGCTTTCGACCGGAATGTCCGGCAGGACACGAACAAACATTTCCCAGATAAAGCTGGCCGGTAGCGGGAATTCGATATTCGCCGCAATACCAAAGGTTTGTGCCAGTTCCATCTGTAACCATTGCGCCATGCCCGGACTCTGCACCAGAACCATTTCTGAGGCGAAGGGATCGTCAAGTGGGTCCAGTTTAATCACTCTGGCTGCCAGGCTTTTGAGCAGATCAAGCTGATTAGAGTGATAAACGTGAAACATGAAAACTCCTGTGGAAAATCAAAACGGCATAGCGACGTCAGAGGGTATTCACTCTACCGCGTATCGCATTTGAAGCCTAACAAAAGGCGGTGGGCGATAGCGCCCCCTGGCGGTTAACAGGTTACACGCATCAGGCTGGCGTGACGTTGATGCGGCCCGCTTACCTCGGCTTTTTCCTGCACACAGCCCGCCGGCCCCTGGGTTTTCTCTGACCGGGATTGCCAGCCCGGCACCTCGCGGCCGAGCAGCCGTTGCTCTGCCACGCGCCAGGCTTCGCGTTGTTGCCACTGCTGACTGAATCCCAGCGTCAGCACCCGGTGATACTGCAGCAGAGCGCTGGTGCTGACGGCCATCAGGAGCAGAGCAAACAGGGCTTCCGGCAGGCTGAATCCTCCCGCATCAGAAGCAGTCTTCCGCTGCGGCCAGCGGGCAGTAGTCAATCCAGCCTTGCGGCAAGGGATGAAGACGGCTGCCCTGCACCCTGACCCAGTGCCATGAGGCCATCTCACTGTTGCGGTCTTCACCTTTAAGCAATCCCTTATCATCTGCGGTTCTCTGCAGGCAGCTCTGCCAGCCATACTGTTTCTCCTGCTGGCAGGTCAACGTCTGTTGTTCCGGCCACTGTAATGTCAGCCCCCACTGCAGCGCCGACTGCGCCTGCCAGAATCCCTGAATGAAACGCTGTTCATCGGCCACTCCGCTCATCCCCTGCGCCAGCATCTCACGGCTGGCATGCAGCGTCAGGCTCCCTGTCAGCATAATGATCAACACCATGCCCAGCGCACTGTTGCCCTGCGCCTTCACAAATTCATGCCCTCGACCCAGCGTGCTACCGTTTCGTCCTGTTGACCAGCCCGGCCCTGCAGCAAAATGTTGATCAGGCGGCCTTCCCGCTGCACATCAAAGGCTTCCACGGAGAGAAAAGCGGGATCGGACAAGCGCTCCCATCCACCGCCATTACAGTTATCCACACCGCGCTGCATCTCCAGCTGTTTTTGCCGCAGACGATAGCCGTAATAGTCGCTTTCGCTGTGGCTGCTCCCTTCCCAGTGACCGTTGCTGTTTTCATCAACGCGGATAAGCAGACAGCTCTCCGCTACCGTCACTCCCCCGCTGCCACATTCGCCCTGGCAATATCCCGCCCTGCGCACGGCTTTTTCCAGGGTAGACAGTATTTGCTGCAGTTCCAGGCGCAACTGCACCCGCTGTTGCAGCCTGAGATTTTCACCCAGCAGCAGCGGCATAAAGCGCCCCGCCCCGACCATCAGTACCGCACTGATGGACATCGCAATCAGCATTTCCAGCAGGCTAAATCCGGCCATTTTCATTCACATCCCACTTCATCTGCCAGACACAGGCGAATCCGTGCCCGTGAAGAGATAATCAGCCGCATTCGTCCTGCCGCATTCACCAGCTCAATGCTACCGGCTTTGGCAACGTTGCGGCGTCCGTAAAAACCGGGTTCACCGCGCAACGGCTGCAAGGCGACATCCGCGTGCGGCGCAATAAAATGCAGACGCCTGGCGGCCTCACAGCCGTTGACCGGTGGTTCGGCTACACCAACGCACCAGGGCTGGGTCGTGCGCGCCCACAGAATAAAGTCGCGGTTTTGCCAGTTGGCCTGCGCCCGCACGCTGAGCAGGAAGTTCTGCAGTTGCCGGGCGCTGTCCCGTAGCTGTTGACGCTGCTGCCAGCGTTGCCAGCCCTGAGTGGCAAATGCACTGAGAATACCGACAATCACCATGACGAACAGCAGCTCTGCCAGCGTGAAACCTTTTGACGTTTGTTTTTTCATGGCACTAGAGTGCGGTGTGGCGGGCGGTCTGGCAAAGTGAAAAACTGAGAACGGGAAGCGGCGCTGCAGAGGCGTTTATCTGGTTGTTGTGTTTAAACAAAAGTTTGCGATCAACGCCGCAATGTTACGCCAGACAAACAATAAAAAACCCCGGTATACAGCGCCATACCGGGGTTTTTTATGGGGTGAGATTTAAACGGCAACCGGCGCTTTAATCGCTGGATGCGGATCGTAGCCTTCAATCTCGAAATCGTCGAAGTGATAATCGAACAGCGACGCTGGCTTGCGCTTGATAATAAGCTTAGGCAGGGGCCGCGGCTCACGCGTTAGCTGCAGGCGAGCCTGCTCAAGGTGATTGCTGTACAGGTGCGTATCGCCCCCGGTCCAGACGAAATCGCCCACTTCCAGATCGCACTGCTGCGCCACCATATGCACCAGCAGCGCATAACTCGCGATATTAAACGGCAGGCCGAGGAAGATGTCGCAAGAGCGCTGGTAAAGCTGGCAGGACAGTTTGCCGTCGGCAACATAGAACTGGAAAAATGCATGACAAGGTGCCAGCGCCATCTCGTCCAGCTCACCGACGTTCCAGGCGGACACAATAATGCGGCGGGAATCCGGATCGCGTTTCAGTTGTTCAATCACCTTGGTGATTTGATCAATCTCCTGGCCGCTTGCCGTGCCCCAACTACGCCACTGCTTGCCGTAAACCGGCCCCAGATTACCCTGTTCATCCGCCCACTCATCCCAAATTGAAACCTTGTTTTCTTTGAGGTAACCAATGTTGGTATCGCCTTGCAGAAACCAGAGCAGTTCATGAATGATGGAGCGCAGATGGCACTTCTTGGTGGTGACCAGCGGAAAACCATCCTGCAGATTAAAACGCATCTGGTGACCAAAAATTGAAAGCGTGCCTGTACCGGTACGGTCAGATTTTGGTGTGCCTTCGTTCAGCACGTAGCGCATTAAGTCCAGATACTGTTTCATTTTTCCTCGTGAAGTTGTTGCTGCGGGCGGCGACGGTACGCCCAAATCATCATAATCACACCGGCAATGATCATGGGCAGAGACAGCAGTTGTCCCATGCTGAGTCCACCGGTGAGCAAACCAAGCTGTGCGTCGGGCTGGCGGAAGAATTCAACAATAATGCGGAATGTGCCGTAGCCGATCAGGAACAGGCCAGAAACGCTGCCCATCGGGCGTGGTTTACGAATAAACAGGTTCAGGATAATGAACAGCACGATGCCTTCAAGAAACAGCTCATAGAGCTGTGAAGGATGACGTGGCAGTACGCCATAAGTGTTCAGTAATGCCTGATATTGTGGGTTGTTGGCTGCCAGCGCGATATCTTCGCTGCGCGAACCCGGGAACAGCATGGCAAAACGGAAGTTGGGATCGACACGGCCCCACAACTCACCATTGATGAAATTACCAAGGCGACCGGCACCCAGGCCAAACGGAATCAGAGGCGCAATAAAGTCTGAAACCTGGAAGAAATGTCGTTTGGTACGGCGAGCGAAGATCAGCATCACCAGAATCACACCAATCAGTCCACCGTGGAATGACATACCGCCATCCCAGACTTTGAACAGGTACAGTGGGTTATCGAGAAACAGGGGCAGGTTATAAAACAGCACGTAACCAATACGTCCACCCAGGAAAACGCCCAGGAAACCGGCGTAAAGCAGGTTTTCTACTTCCTCTTTTTTCCAGCCGCTGCCCGCCTTGTTCGCCCGACGCACCGCCAGCCACATGGCGAAAACAAAACCCACCAGATACATCAATCCGTACCAGTGAAGCGAAAGCGGTCCGATCGAGAAGATTACCGGATCGAACTGCGGAAATGCGATATAGCCGTTATTCATCATTCACCGTATATTTTCAGCCCTGAAAAGGGGACGTGATGCACATAAATTAGGGCTGGGCATGATAGCACAGCCAGTGTTCTGAGTAGCCGCAGAAATGTAACCTGGGTTAACGCCCACCCCGAATCAGGCCGCCCAGACCGCGCTCTTCCATAAACGCCGACACCAGCTGACGCACATCTGACGCCGAGTAAGCTTTGAGCGCCTGGGTACTGAGTTTCTGCACTTCTTCATAATCCAGATGGCGCAGCAGATATTTTACGCGCGAGACATTCTTGCCGTTCATGCTGAGATGGTGATATCCCATCCCTATCAAGAGCGCCACACACATCGGATCGCCCGCCATTTCACCACACAAGCATAATTCCAGATTCGCCAAATGGGCTTCAATGGAAATGGCCTGCAGCGCGCGCAGCATCGCCGGATGCAGTGAATCATACAGATTCGCCACGCGCGTATTGTTGCGATCCACCGCCAGTAAATACTGGGTCAGGTCATTGGTCCCGACAGACACAAAATCGACGCGTGAGGCCAGATGCGGGATCATAAACACCATGGAAGGCACTTCAATCATAATCCCGATGCGCGGCTTCGGAATCGTATAGCCGAGCATCTCTTCCACTTCCGTTCCGGCGCGTTGAATAAGGCGTTTGGCCTCGTCGATCTCATCGATATGGCTAATCATCGGCAGTAAAATGCTCAGATTGCCTGACGCGGCGTTAGCACGCAGCATGGCGCGCACCTGCACCATAAAAATCTCGGGTTGGTCGAGCGTGAGACGAATGCCCCGCCAGCCCAGGCAAGGGTTCTCTTCACTAATCGGCATGTACGGCAACTGTTTGTCTGCCCCGATATCCAGCGTGCGCAGCGTAACCGGTTTTTCATGGAACAGTTGTAACATGCCCTGATACTGAGCAACCTGCTCTTCTTCGGACGGGAAGCCGCTCTGCAGCATAAAGGGAATTTCAGTGCGATAAAGGCCAATACCGTCAACCCAACTGCCCAGCGTCTGCTCATGCTCCGGGCTTAACCCCGCATTAAGCATGACCTGCACGCGCTGACCGCTTCTCAGTTCGCCAGGCCTGTCCACGCCGCCTTCAGCCATTTTACTGAGGGCATTTTCTTCACTGATTAACCGTTGGTACTCCTGCACCAGCACCGGTTCAGGATCGATCAGCAGTTCGCCGCGATAGCCATCGACAATCAGCAGACGTTTGTTTAACTGACTGGGCTGAATGTCCGCGCCCATGACGGTCGGAATCCCCATCGCGCGGGTTAAAATAGCCGCGTGGGAGTTTGCCGCGCCGTCGCGGACCACAATCCCCGCCAGCCGCTCGTGGGGAATTTCCGCCAGCGTTGTCGCCGTCAGTTCATCCGCCACCAGGACGAAACGCTCAGGCCAGGCATTGACGCCCACCAGAGAATCATCGAGGTGAAACAGCAAGCGCTGCCCCAGCACCCGCAGATCGCCTGCGCGCTCTTTCAGGTAGCTGTCCGTCAGGCTGGCAAACTGGGCGGCAAATTTTTCAATCACGGTTTTGACCGCCCACTCGGCGACCGATCCGCGTTCGATCTCTGCAAAGAGATCTTTTTTCAACCGTGCGTCAGTTAACAGGTGTGAGTAGAGGTCGAAGATCGCCGCGCTCTCTTTCTGCGCGCTGGCGGTAAAGCGTTTGCTGAAGCGACGAAATTCATTGGCGGCTTCACTCATCGCCAGCGATAAACGTTCGCGTTCACGTTGCTGATCCAGCGTCGAGGCGGCAGAAACCTGATCAAGCAGCGGCTGGGTTTCATCCACCCATCCCGGAGCGACAGCGACACCTGGCGCGGCAGCAATGGCCCGAATGCGCGCCAGACGATACTGACCGAACAACTGACTCAACTGCGATTGAGACAGTAGCGCTGCCAGCTGCGTGGCTAAGGTAACGAGAAACGACTCCTCGCTTTCATCAAACTGTCGATGTTCACGCTGCTGAACCACCAACACGCCCATGAGCTGACGGCGGCTGATAATAGGCACGCCAAGGAAAGAGCGATAGCGCTCTTCCTTTACAGAAGGGATGTACTTATAGCTGGGATGGCTCTGCGCATCGGCAAGGTTAATCGGCTCGGCAAGTCGCCCCACCAGGCCCACAATACCTTCATCAAACGCCAGCTTGACCGTTAAGCCACGCGGTTTTTTCAGGCCGCGTGTGGCCATCAGGTAATAACAGCGACGTTCGTGATCGGCGAGGTAGACGGAACAAACTTCCGTTTCCATCGCCAGGCAGATCTCATTAACCAGAATGTCGAGTGCTTCATTCAGACGTGGCGCACTCGCCACCTTTTCAACAATTTCTCGCAACTGAGTGAGCATAAAGGGCGTGGCCTATCCTCTTTTACGTCGATGGGCAGGATGATTTCGCTGCACCGCACTCTCCTGCATGGACATGACAACGCCAGCAAATTCTTTCATAACCCGACGATAAACATCGCGCTTAAAAGAAACAACCTGACGTACCGGATACCAAAAACTTACCCACCGCCAGCCGTCGAATTCCGGCGTGCTGCTGTGTTGCACATTAATATCTGCGTCATTACACATCAACTGCAGAAGAAACCACTTTTGTTTCTGACCAATACAAACCGGTTTTGTGTCCCAACGCACCAAACGTTTTGGCAACTTGTAGCGTAGCCAGTTACGGGTAGAAGCAAGTATTCGAACATCTTTGCGGTGTAACCCGACTTCTTCGAACAGTTCGCGATACATTGCCTGTTCTGCGGTTTCACCGGGATTGATGCCTCCCTGAGGAAATTGCCAGGAGTGCTGTCCAAAGCGCCTGGCCCATAACACTTGCCCCTGCCTGTTACAAATTACGATACCAACATTCGGGCGGTAGCCATCATCATCGATCACCGGACTACCTCAAAAGCTAAAATTGAATGGTCTGATTGTTTCACACTCCTTACAGGCGGTAAACCACTGGATTTGCGGGCGGTTACAGGCGTAATACTGGGATAACTCACAGACTAATGCGAAGTTATAAACAAAGGACACTAAAAAGAGCGATCTTATTCACGTTTTCTGTGGATAGCTTTGTGCAGAACGCGGGAGTTAACTGAATAACATCTCAGGATACTTCGGAGGAGGCTTAAAACCAGATTGTCTTTTTCAATTGAAATGTAAGATAATTTTTTTGCAGAACCCGCTTTTTACCCACTGAAAATCCACCGGACAAATCCTTCACGCTGACAATTGGCTAAAGATCCACCACAACGCTTTTTATCCACAGCAATCGGCTTAAGCTTGCATCAAAACGGCCAATTCTTGTCAAAAACTGGCAAAGTCAAGGCTGTAAATGGAACCAGTAGGCCGTTACAGCCAGGGTTATCCCATTTTTCTGTGGATAACTGGGCCTGAGATCCTGTTCATTGTTGATAGCAAGTTGGGATAACCTGCTACATTAGTGAGAGCAGGCAAATTTCACTTCAAAAAAAAGTACTATGTTTCATGTTATTATGTGAGTTATACCGCGTTCTTTCCTGTGGAAAACCTTAGGTTGCTGCAGGCTGCTTAATTATTAATCATTATGAGTTATTCACATGACATTCCTTCCCGGGCCACCTGAAGATGAGGCAACGTTGCTGTCACGCGCGCAGACGCTGGCGGGTTTAACGCTGCAAACCCTGGCTGAACAGGCGGGCATTCCGATGCCTGCCAACCTTAAACGGGACAAAGGCTGGGTAGGTATGCTGCTGGAATTACACTTAGGTGCCAGCGCGGGCAGTAAAGCAGAACAGGATTTTGCCCATCTGGGGATAGAACTAAAAACGATCCCTGTCGATCGCTATGGCAAGCCGCTGGAAACCACGTTTGTGTGCGTCGCGCCACTCACCGGTAACAGCGGTGTGACGTGGCAAAACAGCCATGTTCGCCATAAGCTGGCACGCGTCCTGTGGGTCCCGGTAGAGGGCGAGCGTGAAATCCCCTTAGCTGAACGCCGGGTTGGCGCGCCGCTGCTGTGGAGCCCTGACGCGCAGGAAGATGAAATGCTGCGTCAGGACTGGGAAGAGTTAATGGATATGATCGTACTGGGCAAGGTGGAACGTATTACCGCCCGTCATGGTGCCTGGCTGCAAATTCGCCCGAAAGCGGCCAACAGCAAAGCGTTAACCGAAGGGATTGGCGATCGCGGACAGCCGATCATGACGCTGCCACGTGGTTTTTATCTCAAGAAAAGTTTTACCGGCCCCCTATTGGCACGCCATTTCCTGGTCTGACGACGGCGTTCTCATGTCCGATACTGTATTTAAAGGTGAGTTAGACAAATTTGGTGCGTATAATCTTTGTTTAATTTTCGTTTAGGATATGAGTGCAGGTATGTTCGATTGGATTTACGATCCCAACGCCTGGCTGGCGCTGGGTACCCTGACCATTCTGGAAGTGGTGCTGGGCATTGATAACATTATCTTTCTGTCGCTAGTGGTGGCGAAACTTCCCAAACACCAGCAAGCCCGCGCACGTCGTATCGGTTTGATGGGTGCCATGCTCATGCGGCTGGGTTTACTGGCCTCCATTGCCTGGGTCGCTAAACTTACCAACCCGCTTTTCACGCTGGTGGATCATGCTTTTTCAGCACGCGATCTGATCCTCCTGTTTGGGGGATTATTTTTGCTGTGGAAATCCAGCATGGAGATTCATGAAACCATTGAAGGCGAGGAAACCGAGCACAAGAGCAACGTTAACTCGTTCTTTGGGGCGATTGTCCAAATCATGTTGCTCGACATCATTTTTAGTCTCGACTCGGTGATTACGGCCGTGGGCCTCTCTGACCATCTGTTTATTATGATGGCGGCGGTCGTCATTGCCGTGCTCATGATGATGTTTGCTGCCCGCACTATTGGCGAGTTCGTTGATCGCCATCCGTCGGTAAAAATGCTGGCACTTTCTTTCCTGATTTTGGTGGGTTTCACCCTGATTCTGGAAAGTTTCGCCGTGCATGTACCAAAAGGTTACATTTATTTTGCCATGTTCTTCTCAATGGCCGTTGAGTGCCTTAACCTTATGCGCAGTAAGAAAAAAGTGAGCTAGCGTTGTCAAGGGCGGCCCCGCGCCGCCCCGTTATTTTCAGATTGATACGATTAACCCAATCGGTAAAAGGATTTATTACTACACTTTTTGCTATGGACGATTCGTGAGGATAAGCATAATGAAAGGGCTGATTAAAATTGTATTACTGGCCGTTGCTGCGGTGACATTAGCGGGATGTAGTTCCAATTATGTCATGGCAACAAAAGATGGCCGTATGATTATGACCGAAGGCAAACCGAGTATTGATAAAGAAACGGGGCTGGTGCAGTACACCGATCAGTCGGGTCATACCGTGCAGATTAACAGTGATGAAGTCTCGACCATTATTGAACGCTAGATGCGAAACGTATCAGCCTGTCGCCACTCCCCTCGTCGGCAGGCTACTTCTCTTTGTTGTTCCCCTTTGTTACCCGCTACGCCTCGCGCTATAGTCCCTGAAGACAGAATACTTATCCCTACAGAAAAGGAAGCCGGCAATGCATTATCACCGTATCCCCCATAGCACGCTGGAAGTCAGCCAGCTTGGATTGGGCACCATGACGTTTGGTGAGCAAAACAGCGAAGCCGACGCCCACGCTCAACTGGATTTAGCTGTCAGTTCGGGCATTAACCTGATTGATACCGCCGAGATGTATCCGGTACCGCCGCGTCCCGAAACCCAGGGGTTGACCGAAAAGTATATTGGTAGCTGGTTAAAAAAGACCGGCAGCCGGGATAAAATTATTCTCGCCAGTAAAGTCGCCGGGCCGACGCGCGGCAACGATGCATCGATTCGCCCTAACATGGCGCTGGATCGCAAAAATATTCGCGAAGCGCTGGACGCCAGCCTGAAGCGCCTCAATACCGACTACATTGACCTGTATCAGCTGCACTGGCCGCAGCGCCAAACCAACTTCTTTGGCAAGCTCGGCTATCAATACAGTGAGAACAGCGTGCCTGTCACCTTGTTAGAAACGCTGGAAGCGCTGGCCGAGCAGGTGCGGGCAGGCAAAATTCGTTATATCGGCGTATCGAATGAAACGCCGTGGGGCGTAATGCGTTACCTGCAACTGGCAGAAAAGCACGAGCTACCGCGTATCGTCTCTATTCAAAATCCCTACAGCCTGCTGAATCGCAGTTTTGAAGTGGGCCTGGCGGAAATCAGTCAACATGAAGGCGTGGAACTGCTGGCCTATTCATGCCTGGCCTTTGGTACGCTGAGCGGAAAATACCTTAACGGTGCGCAACCTGCTGGCGCGCGCAATACCCTGTTTAGCCGTTTTACACGTTACAGCGGTGAGCAGTCGCAACTGGCGGTGGCGGAATATGTGGCGCTGGCTCAACAGCATCAGCTTGATCCTTCACAAATGGCACTGGCTTTTGTCCGTCAGCAACCCTTTGTTTCCAGCACCCTGCTGGGCGCGACCACGCTGGACCAGTTACAGATCAATATCGACAGCGCCAACCTGACCCTCAGCAATGAGGTTCTGGAAGCGCTTGAAGCGATCCATCGCCGTTATACCTATCCTGCACCTTGATATGTACTGCCAGCCGCTGTTGCGCGGCTGGCGTATATCGGCCATCGTCTTTCCCTTTCCCGACAGCCTGACTGCGCGCATTAGGCTTATTCCAGCGCCAGCAGTTCCTCAATGCGCTGCGCGCGACGAATTTCCCGCGGCTCGCCGTTTTCGAACAGGATCTCAGGAATCAGCGGACGGCTGTTGTAGTTGGAAGACATCGACGCGCCGTAAGCGCCGGTATCATGAAACACCAGGTAATCACCGACTTTAGCGGCTGGAATCGCCCGGGTTTCCACCTTGCCACCTTCAAGCTGGGTAAAGACATCGCCTGACTCGCACAGAGGCCCCGCGACCACGCTATCGATCGTCGTTTGCTCGTTGATAGTCCGGTTATCACCTGCCATCAGAGAGATATGGTGGTAGCTGCCGTACATGGATGGGCGCATCAAATCACTGAAGCCTGCATCCACCAGCACAAAGTGACGACTGCCCATCTCTTTTACCGCCCGAACCTGCGAAACCAGCACACCTGACTCTGCGACCAGGAAACGGCCGGGTTCGATTTCCAGCTTCACGGCATGGCCCAGATGTTCAGCTACGCGCTGACGTGCGGCATCCCACAGGCCAAAATAGTGATCGGTATCGATCGCGTCTTCCCCATAGTGATAGGGAACAGACAGACCGCCGCCGGCAGAGATAGCCTCAATATCCTGACCAAATTGCACCACCAGATCGACCATCGCATCGCAGACCTGCTGCAGGTGCGCATAGTCCACGCCTGAACCGATATGCATATGAATACCGATGAGGCGCAGTCCATATTGTTCAATGGCGGCCTGGGCAGCAGGCAGATCGCTGGGCCAGATACCGTGTTTACTGTTTTCGCCGCCGGTATTGGTTTTTTGGCTGTGGCCGTGACCAAAACCCGGATTGATACGCAGCCAGACCGCGTGTCCGGGAGACACGGCACCCAGTTGATGCAGCATGTCGACGGAGCCGGCATTCACCGGCACCTTGAGTTCAGCTATCCTGGCCAACGTGGCGTTATCCAGAACATCAGCGGTAAAGACGATTTCATCGCTGTTGGGCTTAAAGCCCGCCACCAGCGCACGCTCAATCTCGCCCAGGGAAACTGAATCGACTTTTACTCCCGCAGCATGCATCAGGCGCAGAATGTGCGTGTTAGAACAGGCTTTTTGGGCGAAACGCACCACGTCGAAGGCGTGCAGTTGGGCAATGCGCTGTTGAATAATCTGCGCATCATAAGCCCAGAACGGACCGTTATACTGGCGCGCTAGCGGCAATAAATGGTCAACGTTGAGGGCAGATTCAGTCGTATTGAGTGGACGAGGCATGAAATTTTCTCCTGTGGCAATAAAGCCATTAAGCCAGAATCGTGCCATGCCGAAAAATATCTGTTTTAATAGCATCTATGCAAAAATGATATGGAATAGCCCATGGCAAACATCAACTGGCGGCATATCGAGATTTTTCATGCCGTTATGACCAGTGGGAACCTCACTCAGGCTGCAACGCTGCTGCAAACCTCGCAGCCCACCGTCAGCCGTGAACTGGCGCGCCTTGAACGGCAGCTGAGTCTAAAGTTGTTTGAACGCGTGCGCGGCCGCTTACAACCCACGGTACAGGGATTACGTCTGTTCGAAGAGGTACAGCGCTCGTGGTATGGGCTGGATCGCATCATCGATGCGGCAGAGGGATTGCGCCAGTTTCGCCAGGGCGAACTGTCCATCGCCTGCCTGCCGGTCTTTTCCCAGTCACTGCTGCCGCCTGTCTGTCAGACTTTTTTGCAGCGTTATCCCGATGTCAGTCTGAATATCATTCCGCAGGAATCGCCGCTACTGGAAGAGTGGCTGTCGGCACAGCGTTATGATCTGGGGCTTACGGAAACGCAGCATGCCCCCGCCGGGACCGTTCGACAGGCGCTACTGACCTGCGATGAAGTGTGCGTGTTGCCGCAGCAGCATCGACTGGCACAGCACAGCGTGCTGACGCCGCAGGATTTTGCCGGTGAGAACTATGTCAGTCTGTCACGCACGGACAGCTATCGTCAGTTGCTCGACGCGCTGTTTCATGAACAGGGCGTGACGCGCAGGATGGTGATGGAAACCCACAGTGCAGCGTCCGTCTGCGCCATGGTGCAGGCCGGTGTAGGGATCTCGGTGGTGAATCCGCTGACGGCAT
The DNA here is from genome assembly GCF_007828605.1 of Pantoea sp. SJZ147. NCBI lineage: Bacteria > Pseudomonadati > Pseudomonadota > Gammaproteobacteria > Enterobacterales > Erwiniaceae > Pantoea > Pantoea sp. SJZ147. The sequence continues at coordinate 116,380 of NZ_VIVB01000009.1, read as the reverse complement.
TAGATTATGCCGACAGCGGTGTGGTCATGCGCCCTTTTAGCGTTGCCGTGCCTTTTACTATCAGCCTGGTCAGGCCGCAACATCGGCCAGCATCGGCCCTGGTCGAGGCGTTTGTGAGCCATCTGCAGCAACAGGTGGCCCGTTTTCCCGAGCAGATTGCGAGCAAACTCGCTTAAGCATGCACCCGGGCCGCCGTACCGCCTGACTTGCGGAAGGTGATCAGGCAAACGATCAGCCCAATCGCCGCCAGGCCAGCAGCGGCAACCGGCACCGCCGTCAGTCCATAGCCGCGCGCGATCACTGCGCCACCGACCCACGCGCCCAGCGCATTGCCCACGTTAAAAGCGGAAATATTCAGGGTTGAAACCAGATTGGGGGCTTCTTTACCGTGGCGCACAACATTGATCTGCAGGCCGGGAACCGTTGCAAAGGTTGCCATCGCCCACAGGAACAACGTGATTTCCGCCAGCCACAGCGCATGGCTGGTCCAGCTAAACAGCAGTGAAAACAGCGTAATTAGCGAAAAACTGCCGATCAGGCTCAGGGAGACTTTACGGTCGGCCATTTTGCCCCCCAGAATATTGCCCACGGTCAGGCCCGCACCAATCAGGAACAACGTCCAGCTCACGCCACGATCGCCAATGCCGGTAACCTGCAACAGCAACGGTGCAATGTAGCTGAACAGTGCAAACATGGCAGCGGCGAAACATACCGTCATCAGCAATGACAGCCACAGTTTGCCATTTGCCAGCGCGCTGATTTCGCTTGCCAGATTGACCGGCTTCTCGTTTTTATTCCCCGGCAGACTGGTGATCAACGCGATAAATGCCAGCACGCCGATAGCCGAAACGCCCCAGAAGGTGGCGCGCCAGCCAAACAGCTGACCAAACCAGGTTCCCAGCGGCACGCCTAAGACGTTTGCCAATGTGAGACCAGTGAACATCAACGCGACGGCAGAAGCCTGACGATCGGCGGAAACCAGACTGGCCGCAACCACCGACCCTATCCCAAAGAAGGCACCGTGACAGAGCGCAGTCACCACACGTGCCAGCATCAGTAAGTTATAACTGTAAGCCAGCGCACACAGCAGATTGCCGATGATAAAAATCACCATCAACAGGATTAGCGTTTTCTTACGCGGCAATTTCGCCGTTAACAGCGCCATGACTGGCGCACCGATTGCCACGCCTAATGCATAACCGCTAATTAACCAACCAGCTGACGGAATGGTCACACGCAAATCGTTTGCGACTTCCGGCAGCAGGCCCATGATCACAAACTCAGTGGTTCCGATGGCGAACGCACTCAGCGCCAATGCCAGCAATGCAACAGGCATAACACTCTCCCAAAAATGATAATTGCTGCGTGACAGGTGACTCACGCAATGTTATGAACGAGCTATAATTTATGATCTACATCACACTGTGTATTACAGCATAGCTGCCTGTCATCTGATACTCACATAACAACAACAATCTATTGCGTAAATGGCAATAATTGACACGCACTCCAACTACGCTTATTAAACATACTGTTAGAGAAAGAAATTCTGCTTTACGCACCAGACGTTGAGAAAGGTTGCCAGCGAAGTAGCCGTTTTTTTGCTAATACCGATTTTAGTTATCAATAAAGTATTAGCGTTGCCGATATAGCTCTTATGAATCGCCAGATGAAATGCAGTCCTACTGACGCGGAGAGAGAAAATGCAACGGCTTATCGTTTTAATGGTAATCAGTCTTACGGGCTGCTCAGTCGGTCATTATGAATACAGCAGAGAAGCTGAGAAACGCGTTGATATGACCGTGACCGGCATTCCAACCGTGCTGGGTGTGGGCACACTGGGTACCACCATTCCGTTAACCCCGAACTACAGCCTTACGGCGGCCCACGTGGCGAAATATTCGCTTTACCGTGTGAAAGCCTGGCATCCGGAATGCGATCTTGCGGTCGTGTACCACAAAAACAGCGAAGCCAACCTGCCCCCGTCATTCCGTAACAGCCATATCGGCGACAAAGTGAATCTTTATGGCTACAGCTTCATCTCCGCCATGCCCGTGAGCTCAACAGGCAAAAACCTGGTGAACACGACGTTAGCCAATGACTGGAATAAAGCAAACTGCGTGGTCGTGGCTGCCAATGCAGGCGTGGTTAAGGGCATGTCAGGCGGCGCAGTTTATAACGCCTCTGATGACACCCTGGCTGGCGTGATTATCGGCTACAGTCAGCGCATCAACGATAACCATAGTGGTAAAACCTTATATAAAGATGTGGCGCTGTATGTGCCCTATGCCCGTTTTCAGACCTGGCTGGATGATGCTGTGAAATCTTAGGATTTTTTATCCGGCAGTCCGGGATGCGTGCCCATCTGCTGCTGCGGTGGGTTAAGCCATCTGTCTTTGCGCGTTGCCTCGTAGTCGCGGTTGAGCGGATAAGTAATGCGATTCTCCGGCTTGCTGACCTCGCCGACCACCAGAAAGCGCGCGTCGGCGTCACTGTTATTAATAAAGGTGTGGCAAATACCGGTGCCGGCCGGAAAAGCCACTGCATCGCCCGGTGACAACGGGTAGAGTTCGCCATTGATCCAGGCGTGGGGATTGCCTTCCAGCACGTAGATAAACTCTTCTTCTGCACTCTCTGCATGAGGATAAGACATGCGTCGTCCGGGTCGTAGCCTTTCATGATGGATGCCGAGCCGGGTTAACCCTGACAGTTTTGCCAGAGGTGTACCAATGGACATCAGCTCATCGCTATCGGAATAATGTTCGTTGTCTTCGCCTTCCAGCGCTTGCCAGTGAAGAATGCAGTCAGGACGTTGCTTCATGATGATCGCTCCAGGTTGAGATTGTCAGCCTGGCAGACGAGGGGGGATTACTCAAGTCGATGCACATTGTGAGGCGTGGCGGGCAGCAGAAATGAAAAAGGCCGGAATCACCCGGCCTTTAACCAGCAGCTGATAATTACTTTGAGCCAGGGCGCAACGCCGGGAACAGGATAACGTCACGGATGGTATGGCTGTTGGTAAACAGCATAACCATGCGGTCAATACCAATGCCTAACCCAGCCGTTGGCGGTAAACCATGTTCCAGCGCGGTGACGTAATCTTCGTCATAAAACATCGCTTCATCATCGCCCGCATCTTTCGCATTAACCTGCTGCAGGAAACGTTCTGCCTGATCCTGCGCATCGTTAAGCTCAGAAAAGCCGTTACCGATTTCACGTCCGCCGATAAAGAACTCGAAGCGGTCAGTGATTTCAGGATTCTCGTCGTTACGACGAGCCAGCGGAGAGACTTCAGCCGGATATTCAGTGATAAAGGTTGGCTGAATCAGGTGCGCTTCAGCGGTTTCTTCAAAGATTTCCGTCACTACGCGGCCTAAGCCCCAGCTTTTCTCAACCTTAATATGCAAGGACTGGGCAATGGCTACCGCTTTGTCGAAATCCTCCAGATCGGCCAAATCAGTTTCCGGACGGTATTTCTTGATCGCCTCACGCATGGTGAGTTTTTCAAACGGCTTACCGAAGTCGAATTCCTGTTCACCGTAAGGCACAACGGTGCTGCCTAACACGTCCTGCGCCAGGGTACGGAACAGGCTTTCGGTCAGTTCAATCAGGTCTTTGTAATCCGCATAAGCCATATAGAGTTCCATCATGGTGAACTCTGGGTTATGACGTGGCGAAATGCCCTCGTTGCGGAAGTTACGGTTGATCTCGAATACGCGATCAAAACCGCCCACGACCAGACGTTTCAGATACAGCTCTGGCGCAATACGCAGATACATATCAATATCCAGCGCATTATGATGCGTGATAAACGGACGCGCCGATGCGCCGCCCGGGATCACCTGCATCATCGGCGTTTCCACTTCCATAAAGTCGCGTCCAACCATGAACTGGCGAATGCCGGCCATGATCTGTGAACGGATTTTGAAGGTGTTACGTGAGTCATCGTTGGCAATCAGATCAAGATAACGCTGACGGTAGCGCGTTTCCTGATCGGCGAGCCCGTGGAATTTGTCGGGCAGCGGGCGCAAGGCTTTGGTTAACAAGCGCAGCTCTGAGCAGTGGATCGACAGCTCGCCGGTTTTGGTTTTGAACAGTTTGCCGCGCGCACCGAGGATATCGCCCAGGTCCCACTTTTTGAACTGCTCGTTGTAGATGCCTTCGGCCAGATCGTCACGCGCCACATACAGCTGAATGCGGCCGCCCACGTCCTGCAGAGTAATAAAAGAAGCTTTGCCCATAATACGGCGCGTCATCATGCGGCCAGCCACGCTGACCTCAATGCCTAAGTCTTCCAGTTCTTCGTTACTCTTCTCGTCATAGCTGGCATGCAGCCGATCGGAGGTGGTATCACGACGGAAATCGTTAGGAAACGCCACGCCGTTTTCACGCAGCACGCTCAGTTTCTCGCGACGCGTTTTCAGTTCGTTATTTAACTCAAGTGCAACGTCAGCGCTCTGCGGTTGTTGTTCAGACATGTCGGTTCCTTATAGCCCTGCTTTTAAACTTGCTTCAATGAATCGGTCCAGATCGCCATCCAGCACCGCCTGCGTGTTACGCGTTTCCACGCCGGTACGCAGATCTTTAATACGTGAGTCATCCAGAACGTAAGAACGGATCTGGCTGCCCCAGCCGATGTCAGACTTATTGTCTTCCAGCATCTGCTTCTCGGCATTTTTTTTCTGCATCTCAAGCTCGTACAGCTTCGCCTTCATCTGCTTCATCGCCTGATCTTTGTTTTTGTGCTGAGAGCGATCGTTTTGACACTGGGTTACCGTACCGGTTGGAACGTGGGTAATACGCACCGCCGATTCCGTACGGTTAACGTGCTGACCACCGGCACCAGAGGCACGGTAAACGTCAATACGCAGGTCGGCCGGATTGATGTCGATATCAATATCGTCATCCACTTCCGGATAGATAAACGCTGAGCTAAAGGAGGTATGGCGGCGACCACCGGAGTCAAATGGACTCTTACGTACCAGGCGATGTACGCCGGTTTCGGTGCGCAGCCAGCCAAATGCATAATCGCCAGAGACGCGAATAGTGACGGACTTGATGCCTGCCACTTCACCTTCTGACTCTTCAATAATTTCAGTCTTGAACCCTCTCGCCTCTGCCCAACGCAGATACATGCGCATCAGCATGCTGGCCCAGTCCTGCGCTTCTGTTCCACCGGAACCGGCCTGCAGATCAATGTAGCAGTCGGCGCTGTCATACTCGCCGGAAAACATACGACGAAACTCAAGTTCACCGAGTTTACCTTCCAGCACGTCCAGTTCAGCAACGGCTTCGTTGAAGGTTTCTTCATCGTCGGCTTCTACCGCCAGGTCAAGCAGCCCCTGCACATCTTCCAGCCCCTGGTTCATCTGATCGAGCGTATTAACGATGGCTTCCAGCGAGGAGCGCTCTTTACCCAGCGCCTGAGCACGTTCCGGTTCGTTCCAGACGTCGGGCTGTTCCAGTTCTGCGTTTACTTCTTCAAGGCGTTCTTTCTTGGCATCGTAGTCAAAGATACCCCCGAAGAACGTCGCTGCGCTCGCTGAGGTCCTGAATACGGTATTTGACCGGGTTAATTTCAAACATGTGTTTAGCGTCTTTTTTACGTTCGATGGAATAAGAAATTCAGCCTGCGAGTTTACCCGAAACCGACGGCAGTTTGTAGCGTTGAGAAAATGCGCAGGTCTTAATCTTTCGGCTCAGTCAGATGGACTGGCTAAGCCGAAACGGGCGTGACGATGGTAATCATGACGACAGGGGGAACAGTGCCGCGCAACCCGCCTGCCCGGCTAGCTGAGCGGCCAGAGGTGTTCAACAATCAGTTGCACCGACCGGTTACCGCGGTACTCATTGATATCAAGCCGGTACGCGAGTTCAACCTGACGCACGCTGCTGTCAGGCCACCGCGTGGTATCCACATTAAACGCGATACCGTCAATCAGCGGCCCGCCTTCCAGCGGCTCAACCATCAGCTTCAGGTGACGTTCACCGACCAGGCGCTGCTGTAGTAGCCTGAACTTGCCGTCGAAAGCCGGTTCAGGAAAGGACTGGCCCCAGGGACCGGCATCGCGCAGCATTTCCGCCGTCTGAATTGAAAACTCGGCGGGCTGTAACGCGCCATCCGACCAGATAACGCCCTGTAACGCTTCTCCGGCCAGCCATTCGCCCACCAGGTCGGCAAAGCGCTGCCGAAATTCCTCGTAGCGCGTCGCTTCCAGCGACAGTCCTGCTGCCATAGCATGGCCGCCAAACTTCTGCATCAGGCCGGGATGCAACGTATCAAGACGTTCCAGCGCGTCGCGCAGATGCAAACCCGCAATCGATCGTCCCGATCCTTTCAACATGCCGTCACCGGCAGGTGCAAAGGCAATGACCGGGCGATGGAAGCGCTCTTTCAGGCGGGAAGCCAGAATGCCGACCACGCCCTGATGCCATTCGGGGTGATAAAAGGCCAGCCCCAGCGGCAGATCGCTTTGCTCGCTCTCCAGCTTTTGGCATAACGCCAGCGCCTCGCTCTGCATGCCCTGCTCTATCTCTTTGCGCATCTGGTTAAGCGCATCCAGTTCACTGGCTAACATGCGTGACTGGCTGAGATCGTCGGTCAGTAACAGCGCCACGCCAACAGACATATCATCCAGACGTCCGGCAGCATTAAGCCGCGGACCCAGCGCAAAACCCAGGTCGCTGGCGGCCAACTGGCGGGCATCGCGGTTGGCGATTTCCAGCAGGGCTTTAATTCCCGGTCGGCATTTGCCAGCCCGGATGCGGCTCAGGCCCTGCCACACTAAGATGCGGTTATTCGCATCCAGCGGCACCACATCCGCCACCGTGCCCAGCGCCACCAGATCCAACAGGTCCGCCAGATTAGGTTCCGCTCGCGTGGCCCCAAACCAGCCCTGGGTTCGCAGATGCGCGCGCAGGGCCATCATCAGATAAAAGGCCACGCCAACGCCCGCTAACGAGCGAGAGGGAAAATCACAATCCGGCAGGTTGGGATTCACAATGGCATCAGCATCCGGCAGCGTTTCGCCCGGCAAGTGGTGGTCGGTGACCAGCACCGCAATGCCGTGCTGATGCGCCACCTGCACACCGGCGTGGGATGAGATACCGTTATCCACGGTCAAAATCATCTCGGCACCGCGCGCTCTGGCCTGCTCCACCACTTCCGGACTCAGACCGTAGCCATCTTCAAAACGGTTGGGCACCAGATACTGCACGTTGCTGTATCCCATGCTGCGCAGTGCCAGCACCGTCAGCGCGGTACTGGTGGCACCGTCGGCATCAAAATCGCCCACAATCATGATGCAGCGGCCATCCAGCAGAGCCTGATGAAGCAAACTCACGGCCTTGTCTATGCCGCTTAGTGCGCTGAAAGGCAGCAGGTTTTTCGCGCCTCTTTCCAGCTCGGCGGCATCGGTAACGCCGCGTTGCAGATAAAGCCGACGCAAGAGTGGCGGTAAATCAGCCGGTAACGCCGGCTGATCGGCCACCGCCTCACGGCGACGTAGTTCGACTTCGTGCTTTACCACGCCTTAACCACCACGCTTTTGATTATCCAGTACCTGCTTGAGTTCCTGTGGGCTTTGATAGCCTGGGATCATCATTCCGCTGTCGGTCAGAATAGCTGGCGTACCCTGAATGCCGAACAGCACACCCAGTTGGTACTGCTTGCCGATATCGATATTGCATGAGGCTGGCGCATCCATCTTCGGCACATCGCCTTTCATCGCCTCATCAAAGGCTTTGTTGCGATCGGCGCTGCACCAGACGGCCTTCATGGCGCTGGCGACTTTGCCGTTCATGCCTTCACGGGGGAAAGCCAGATAGCGAACGGTGATCCCCAGTGCGTTATAGTCCGCCATTTGCTCATGCAGTTTATGGCAGTAGCCGCAGGTGATATCCGTAAATACCGTCACCACATGCTGCTCTTTTGGCGCTTTATACACGATCATTTCCGGGACCAGCGCCTCAACTTTCTTATCCAGCAGCGCATTCGTGACGTTGACCGGCTGAGTGCCGCTGACATCATAAAGCGGCCCCTGGATCATGTGTTTACCATCATCGGTAACGTACAGCACGCCACTTTCGGTGAGCACGGTTTTAAAACCCGGCAGGGGTGAAGGTTGAATCTCAGTCTGGTGCAAACCCAGTTTTTTCAGGGAAAGCTGAATGGCGCTGTCATCAGCGTGGGTCAATCCGGAAAAGGCGCTGGCCAGAAGCGCCAGCATGGCAACATGTTTGTTCATTGTTTTCCTTACTATCCGTCGGTTATGCGCGCGGATGATGCTGTTGATGTAACAGTCGCAGACGTTCCGTGGCGACATGAGTATAAATCTGTGTCGTTGAGAGGTCGCTGTGCCCCAGTAACATCTGTACGACACGTAAGTCAGCCCCGTGGTTCAGCAAATGCGTGGCGAAAGCATGGCGCAGCACGTGCGGTGAAAGCTTTTCGCTGTCGATGCCCGCCAGCGTGGCGTAATGCTTGATACGATGCCAGAAGGTTTGTCGCGTCATCTGCTGGGCGCGGTTACTGGGAAAGAACACGTCCAGCGTCTGCCCATTGAGCAGCCATGGCCGCCCGTGCTCCATATAATATTCCAGCCAGTAAACCGCCTCTTCACCTAATGGCACCAGGCGCTCTTTATTGCCTTTACCGATCACCCGCACCACGCCCTGACGCAGGCTGACGTCATTCAGGGTCAGTCCCACCAGTTCTGAGACACGCAAGCCGGTGGCGTATAACAATTCCAGCATGGCTTTATCGCGCAGTTCAAGCGGCACATTGACATCCGGCGCCTGCAGCAGGCGATCTACCTGCGCCTCGCTCAGATCTTTTGGCAACCGCTGGGGCAATTTGGGGGCTGCCAGCATCGCGCTGGGATCGTCAGATCGAATCTTTTCGCGGTAGAGGTACTGAAACAGGCGGCGCATGGCGCTGAGCAGGCGTGCAGAGCTGGAGGCTTTATAGCCGCCCTCAAGCCGCTCCGCGAGAAACTGTTGCAGATCGGGCGCAGTCAGCGTCGTGAGCGTCAAACCGTTATGCACCAGCCAGCCAGTGAGGGTTTGCAGATCCTGTCGATAGGAAGACAGGGTATTTTGCGCCAGATTGCGCTCAATCCACAGCGCATCAAGAAACTGTTCTGTCAGTTCACTATCTTGCACGTTTTCCCCACCGTTCAGTATGAAATCGTGCTCATTATGCCTGATTCAACCCTGCTTCTGATACAATTACGCCAAAGTCAGGATTAACAGAGCACTATCTGCATGAAAATTGGTCTTTTTTACGGTTCCAGTACCTGTTACACCGAAATCGTAGCGGAGAAAATTCGTGATTTTATTGGTGACGAGTTAGTGACGTTGCACAACGTGAAAGATGACGATCCGCGTCTGATGGAAGAGTATGATCTGTTAATTTTGGGCATTCCTACGTGGGATTTTGGTGAGTTACAGGAGGACTGGGAGGCAATCTGGCCTCAATTACCTACTCTCAATCTGCATAACAAGATAGTGGCACTGTACGGCATGGGCGACCAGATTGGCTATGGCGAGTGGTTTTTGGATGCTTTGGGCATGCTGCATGAGCTGCTACAGCCAATGGGCGTGCAGTTTGTCGGCTACTGGCCACTGGACGGCTATGAATTCACCAGCCCCAAACCGCTGAGCGCTGATGGCAAACAGTTTGTCGGGCTGGCGCTGGACGATGTTAATCAGTTTGAAGCGACGGATGAGCGCGTCGAACAGTGGTGCGAACAGATTCTGACCGAGACTGCCGACCGGCTGTAACCCCTGTTCTGTAGCCCTTGCCCTGAAAGCGGTGTTAAAAACCGCCGTTCAGAAACGGGAGCTAAGAAGCCGCTGTTAACTCACCTTCTTCAGACAGGGTTATCCAGAAATCATTGTTTTGAAGGCCATGTTTTGAAAGACATGTTTTGAAAACCGTGCTTTAAAGCCGTGTTCTGAAAGCCCTGTCCCGGGCGCGTTATTCTGGAAACCTTATTCAGGAAACATTGTTCTGGAAACATTGTTCTGCAAATAGTGTTCTGGGAAGCGTGTTCTGACAACATGGCTCTGGAAGCCTTGTTCAGCGCGTCAGGTGTCACTGAAACAGCGAGCCCGTAACGCGCGCCATTCCTCTGGCTGCATGTTGTCCTGCATCAGCCAGAGCCGTAAAGTCTTGCCTTTGCCGTTGCGCAGGACCAGCAAGACCGCGCCGGGTAACCAGTACAACGGCTGCTGCGTTTGCCAGCTGTCACCTTGCCAGCGCCAGTCGCGGTTGTTGTCGCGCTGTAACCAGCCGTGACGTTGGCGTAAACGGCGATCCTGTCGCCACCCTTCCCACAGCACTACGGCGACCAGGACAGGCTTAATCATCCACTCTGCCGCAGGCAGTTCCATTATCCCGACGCCTGCTATAGTCATTAACAGCGTCAGGGTTAAGGTCGTGCGTGCGTGCCAAGAGGGATGAAGGTTACATCGCCACCGGTCCGCGTTCACGATTGCGCTGCTGGATAAGTTTAACCATACGATTCAGTTCGGGATCGCCCGGTTCGCCATGGTTCATCAACCAGTTGAAAAGATCGGGATCGTCACTTTTCAGCAGGGCGATAAACACCTGCTTATCCGTGTCGTTGAGCGTGTCATATTCGTACTTAAAGAACGGCATAATAGCGATATCCAGCTCCAGCATGCCACGACGGCAGGCCCAGTGAATTCGTGATTTATCATCAATATCCATGCAACAGTTTCCACATTTCACATCGTGGCCGCTAGTGTACCCTGGATTAATGCTGACTGCAGGCTAACAACACCACCCTGTGCAACGCGCCGCAGAGTCAGGTTTTTTTAACGCCTCAGTACGCGTTTTGTGCGCCCTGTTCAGTAAACAGGTTGCATTGCCAGTGTGCTCTTTTAACATTGAAGACATTGTTCCGGATGAACCTTCATACTCAGGATTTATCGATGCCAACATTTACGCTTCCCCCACGTCAGCCCGCAGCCTCGTCACGCCTGCCGTTAACGTTAATCTCTCTGGATGCCTGGGCACTGGTTTCCGTCGTCGGCCCCGACAGCACGCCTTATTTGCAGGGCCAGTTGACTCTGGATGTGGCAGCGCTGGATGCGGCTCACCATCTGCCTGCCGCCCACTGTGATGCTAAGGGCAAGATGTGGAGCAACCTGCGTCTGTTTCATCGTGGTGAGGGCTATGCCTATTTGGTGCGTCGCGAGCTGCGAGACACGCAGTTGCCTGAGCTGAAAAAATATGCCGTTTTTTCTAAAGTCACTCTGGCGGCGGATGACGATGTCGTTTTGCTGGGCGTCGCCGGTTTCCAGGCGCGTGCCGCGCTGGCGAATGTCTTTGACACGCTGCCCGACCACTCAACTCCCGTAGTACAGCAGGGCGATACAACGCTGTTGTGGTTTGAACATCCTGCAGAACGTTTTCTGCTGGTCACGTCGCTTTCACAGGCAGAAGCGCTGAAACAGAGGCTGGCGGAGGATGCGCAGTTCAATGACAGCACACAGTGGCTGGCGTTAGATATCGAAGCCGGTATTCCGGTCATCGACGCGGCTACCAGCGCGCAGTTTATTCCCCAGGCTGCAAACATGCAGGCACTGGACGCAATTAGCTTTAAAAAAGGCTGTTACACCGGCCAGGAAATGGTGGCAAGGGCCAAGTATCGCGGCGCGAATAAACGTGCGCTCTACTGGCTGTCAGGCCAGGCCAGTCACCTGCCCGCCGCTAACGACTCGCTTGAGCTGCAGATGGGCGAGCGCTGGCGTCGCACGGGCACCGTTCTTGCGGCGGTCCAGTTGGACGATGGCGTGACCTGGGTGCAGGTCGTGATGAACAACGATCTGGAGCCGGACAGCGTACTACGCGTTGAAGGCGATGAAGGCGGTAAGCTGCAGATTCAGCCCTTGCCTTACTCGCTGGAAGAAGGCTGAGTTCAGGGGCGGGATTTTGTCCCGCCCTTTTTTCTTTACATAACGTAGAAGTAGATGGCGCAGAAATGGCAAATACAGCCGCCTAAAACAAAACCGTGCCAGATAGCATGATTAAAGGGCACCCGACGCGCGACGTAAAAAATCACGCCCAGGGAATAGATAATGCCGCCCAACGCCAGCAGCCAGATCCCGCCAGCCGACAGTTTCATCGCCAACTGATAAACCACAATCAGCGAAAGCCATCCCATGCAAAGATAAGTAACCAGGGACAGCACCTTAAAGCGATCGGCGATAGTCAGCTTAAAAAGAATCCCCAGCAGCGCCAGGCCCCAGATGACCGCCATTAATCCATAGGCCAGAGGCGACTGTAACCCCACCATCAGGAACGGCGTATAAGTGCCTGCAATCAACAAGTAGATAGCGCAGTGGTCAACTTTTTTCAGCACGCGCTTAGCACGCGGATGGCTGACAGCATGGTAAAGCGTTGAGGCCAGAAACAGCAGGATCATGCTGCCGCCGTACAGGCTGGAACTGACGATAGTGGTTATTCCAGCGTTCATCGCCATTGCCTTATCAAGCAACAGCACTAATCCTACAATCCCAAACAGGCAACCGAGCCCGTGACTGATACTGTTGGCAATTTCCTCTGCCAGTGGATAACCCTGCGTCGGTAAACTTTTGTGAGTCATAACATTCCTGCCTGAAAAGTGATAACAACTGCAGATTTATCGTGCAACAGAGTACCCAGAAAAAGTTTCAGTGTACAAGTGTAAGCTTAAAATAATTATTGCGGTCAACCCCTGCGCGATTTCTGGTAAAATGCTGGCTAGTCAATTGCCTGATGAGTTTTTCCATGTTCTCGCATCACGATCTTGCCACCCTGAACGATCTTGAAATGCAGGTTTATCAGTACATCATCAAACATCGCGACAGTGTCAGTTACATGACCATCCGCGATCTGGCCGAGCAGGCAGCGGTGTCGACCACCACCGTATTGCGTTTTTGTCGCAAAATGCAGTGTGAAGGCTGGTCAGAATTTCGTATCCGGCTGCGTCTGGCGCAGGAGCAAACGGCCCCTGTGCTGCCGGTCTCGGGCGTCGCGGATATGCTGAGTTTCTTTAAAAGCATCAACAACGATGAGTTTGAGCAGGTCATGCGTCAGGCGGCAGAGATGATCAATCTGGCTGAGCGGGTGTTTTTTATTGGCGTGGGAACATCGGGAAGCCTGGGAAAATATGGGGCGCGCTTTTTCTCGAACGTCGGTAAGTTCAGCCATGCCATTGACGACCCTTATTATCCGGTGAGTCCGAGCTTATATGAAAACGCCCTGGCTATTATCCTTTCTGTTTCCGGCGAAACGGAAGAAGTGCTGCGTATCGCCAGTCAGTTCAGCCTGAATAAGTGTAAAATCATTGCCATCACCAATAGTGAAACCTGCTCACTGGCAAAAATGAGCGACTTTACGGTGTCTTATCATGTACCGGTGATACGAATGGCAGACCACAGCGATATTACGACTCAGGTCCCGGTCATGTATATTATTGAGTCTCTGGGTCGAAAACTGGGTAAATAAAACAAGGCGTTTTTTCGCCGTAACAAATCCCTTTTTTGCTACGGTGTTATAGCGTGACATTATTAAGTGCTTTGCTACACTCAGCCCAATTTTATTGTCAGGGGAGAGAGCGTAATGAGCTTACCAAAAACGTTTCTGTGGGGCGGTGCGGTCGCGGCACATCAGGTGGAAGGCGGCTGGGATCAGGGCGGTAAAGGCATCAGTATTGCCGATGTGCTGACCGGCGGTTCGCATGGTGTGGACCGGGTCATCACTGACGGCGTCCAGCCCGGAAAATTCTATCCTAATCATCAGGCTGTTGAATTTTACTCTCATTACAAACAGGATATTGCGCTGTTTGCTGAGATGGGTTTTAAATGCTTCCGTACCTCAATTGCCTGGACCCGTATTTTCCCGAATGGCGATGAATTGCAACCCAATGAAGCCGGTCTACAATTCTATGACGATCTGTTTGATGAATTACTTAAATACGGTATTGAGCCGGTTATTACCCTTTCCCATTTTGAAATGCCCTATCACCTGGTTAAAGAATACGGTGGCTGGCATAACCGTAAAGTCGTCGATTTCTTTGTTCGCTTTAGTGAAGTCGTACTGAAGCGTTACAAGAACAAAGTAAAATACTGGATGACCTTTAACGAAATTAATAATCAGCGTAACTGGCAATATCCGCTGTTTGGTTACTGCTGCTCAGGCGTTATTTTCACTGAACATGAAAAACCTGAACAGGCGATGTATCAGGTCATGCATCATCAGTTTGTTGCCAGCGCCAAAGTGGTGAAGCTGGGTCATGAGATCAACCCGGACTTTCAGATTGGCTGCATGATCGCCATGGTGCCGGTTTACCCCTTCTCCTGCCATCCGGATGACGTCCTGCTGGCGCAGGAAGCGATGCATCAACGTTATGTATTCAGTGACGTGCAGATGCGGGGTTACTACCCGGCTTATGCACTGAAAGAGTGGGCGCGCAAAGGCTATCACATTGAAATGGAAGCTGAAGATGCTGAAACCCTGCGTAATGGCTGCGCGGATTACGTGGGTTTCAGCTATTACATGAGTACTGCCGTGCAGACCAGCGCCAGCGGCGTAGATGACCCCATTACCGGTTTTGAAGGCGCGGTTAAAAACCCGCATGTTAAAGCCTCAGACTGGGGCTGGCAGATTGATCCCGTTGGCCTGCGCTATACGCTTAACGAGTTGTACGAGCGCTACCAAAAGCCCCTGTTTATTGTGGAAAATGGCTTTGGTGCCATCGATAAACCGAATGCACAGGGCGTCATCGAGGATGATTACCGCATTGATTATCTGGCCGCACATATTGAAGAGATGAAGAAAGCCGTCACACATGATGGTGTGGATCTTATGGGATACACGCCGTGGGGCTGTATAGACTGTGTGTCTTTCACCACCGGTCAGTACAACAAACGTTACGGTTTTATTCATGTGAATAAAAACGACGACGGCAGCGGCGATTTCTCGCGCGCGAAGAAAAAGAGCTTTGCCTGGTATCAACAGGTTATCGCCAGCAACGGCGAAAAACTGTAAGTCCGTGCCGCAGCGCTCTGCTGCGGCATAATTTTAGCGCCCGCCGGCGGCATCAATAATGCTGCCGGTGATGTAAGAGGCGGCATCGCTGGCTAACCAGACGATGGCTTCTGCAATTTCTTCGGCATAACCGCCGCGCCCCATTGGAATTCCGCTGGCCAGCCGGTCGACTCTGCCCGGCTCGCCCCCGTCCGCATGCATCTCGGTGTAGATCATCCCCGGACGTACGCCATTGACACGGATTCCCTGCTGAGCGACTTCCAGCGACAGGCCTTTGGTCATCGTATCCATCGCGCCTTTCGATGCTGCGTAATCGACATATTCATTTGGCGACCCCGTGCGGGCCGCAGCAGACGACACATTAACAATGCTACCGCCCTGCCCGCCATGATGGGTTCCCATGCGCCGGACAGCTTCCCGACTGCAGAGAAAGGGGCCAAGCACGTTGGTGGCAAAAACCTGCTGAATACGCGAGGCATCCAGTTGCTCAAGGCGACATTGCTGGAACAGTATGCCGGCGTTATTCACCAGCAGCGTGAGCGGCAGATCTTCCTGATCCAGCCGCTGAAACAGCGACATCACCTGCGCTTCATCACTGATGTCGGCCTGAACGCTAAAAGCCTCACCGCCCTGACGCACTATCTCATCCACAACCTGATGGGCCTCACTGGCGCGTGAGCGGAAATTTACCGCCACCCGGTAGCCTCGGGACGCCAGTAAGAGGGCCGTCGCGCGACCAATGCCGCGACTGCCGCCGGTAACGAGTGCGAGTTGCATGGCTGTCTCCATAAAAAAGGGCCGAAAATCGGCCCTCAGAAATAAATGCGTTAACCTGACTTAAGCATAGTCGCTCATCGGCACACACGAACAGAACAGGTTACGGTCGCCAAAGACATCATCCAGGCGCTTGACCGTCGGCCAGTATTTATTGTGTCCGCCTGCCGGGAACACGGCCAGCTCACGGCTGTAGGGATGCGACCATTCTCCGATGACTTCCGTTTGCGTATGAGGCGCATTGACCAGAGGGTTATCCTCAAGTGACCACTCTCCCTGCTCAACCCGACTGATTTCCATGCGAATCGCCAGCATGGCATCAATGAAACGGTCCAGTTCGATTTTGCCTTCCGATTCTGTCGGTTCCACCATGAGCGTTCCGGCTACCGGGAATGACATGGTCGGCGCATGGAAGCCATAGTCGATCAGGCGCTTAGCAATATCCAGCTCACTGATGCCGGTTTGCTCTTTTAACGGACGAATATCGAGAATACATTCGTGCGCCACGCGACCATCGCGTCCTGCGTAAAGAATGGGATAGGCCGATTTCAGGCGGCTGGCAATATAGTTAGCGTTAAGGATCGCGACCGAACTGGCCTGCTTCAGCCCTTCTGCCCCCATCATGCGGATATACATCCAGCTGATAGGCAGAATGGATGCGCTGCCAAATGGCGCGGCGGAGACGGCGCCCTGCTGCGTCAGCATGCCATCAATCTGCACCACGCTGTGTCCCGGAACAAACGGGGCCAGATGGGCTTTCACGCCGATCGGTCCCATTCCCGGGCCGCCACCGCCGTGCGGTATGCAGAAGGTTTTGTGCAGGTTGAGGTGCGAAACATCTGCGCCGATGTAGCCTGGCGTGGTAATGCCCACCTGTGCATTCATGTTGGCACCATCAAGGTAAACCTGACCACCGTGCTGATGCACGATCTGGCACACCTCACGGATGGTTTCTTCATAAACGCCGTGGGTGGAGGGATAGGTCACCATAATGCATGACAGTTTATCGCCGGCCTGAGCCGCTTTTTCACGCAGGTCGCCAAGGTCGATATTGCCCTGTTTGTCACAGGCTACCACCACGACATCCATGCCTGCCATCTGCGCTGAGGCCGGATTGGTGCCGTGCGCCGAGCTGGGAATCAGGCAAAGATGACGTTCACCTTCACCACGGCTTTCGTGGTAACGACGAATCGCTAACAGTCCGGCATATTCCCCCTGCGCGCCCGAGTTAGGCTGCATGCAGAGGGCATCGTAACCGGTCAGCTGTACCAGCCACTGTGAAAGCTGCCCAATCATTTGCAGGTAACCACCCGCCTGTTCTGCCGGGCAGAACGGATGCAGTTCGGCAAATTCAGGCCAGGTGATGGGGATCATCTCGGCGGCCGCGTTGAGTTTCATGGTGCAGGAACCCAGCGGAATCATCGCCTGATTCAGTGCCAGATCTTTTTTCTCCAGGCTGTGCATATAGCGCATCATCTCAGTTTCACTGTGATGACGGTTAAACACCGGATGAGAGAGAATTTCACTTTTACGCTGCTGCCCGGCCGGAACCGACTGGCTGTCAGCCGCGACCTGGCTGTCGAGTTGGTCGATATCCTGACCGTGTTCATCACCCAGCAGAATAGCGAACAGCGTGCTGATGTCTTCACGGCGCGTGGTTTCATCCAGCGTGATGCCGACTGCATTATGAATGTCGCTACGCAGGTTAACGCCAAAACTCAGCGCACGGTTAAGCACGCCCGCTTTATCTGCAACCTCTACCGTCAGCGTGTCAAACCAGTGGCTATGACGCAATTTCAGCCCGCCACGCTGGAGGCCGGCAGCCAGAATATCGGTGAAGCGATGGATACGCGACGCAATACGTTTCAGTCCAACCGGCCCGTGGAACACCGCATACAGCCCCGCGATATTGGCCAGCAGCACCTGTGAAGTACAGATGTTGGAGTTGGCTTTTTCACGACGGATATGCTGCTCGCGGGTTTGCATCGCCATACGCAGGGCGGTATTGCCTGCCGCATCGCGGGAAACGCCGATAATACGGCCTGGCATAGAGCGCTTGTGCTCGTCGCGGCTGGCGAAGAAGGCGGCATGAGGCCCTCCATAGCCCATTGGCACACCAAAGCGTTGGGCGGAACCAAATACAATGTCCGCCCCTTGTTTGCCCGGCGACTCAAGCAGCACCAGCGCCATAAAGTCGGATGCCATGCTCACCACCACCTTGCGCGCTTTCAGCTCGCTAATCAGGTGGGTAAAGTCGTGTACTTCTCCGGTGGTGCCGACCTGCTGTAGCAGCACACCAAACAGGTTGTCGTGATCCAACGCTTTGGCCGGACTATCGATAATCAGTTCAAAGCCAAAGGTTTCGGCGCGGGTACGCACCACATCCAGCGTTTGTGGATGAATATCGTCAGCGATAAAGAACCGGTTGGCATTTTTCAGTTTGCTGATGCGTTTTGACATCGCCATCGCTTCAGCGGCGGCGGTGGCTTCGTCCAGCAGTGAAGCGGACGCAATGTCCATGCCGGTCAGATCAATCGTGACCTGCTGAAAGTTAAGCAGTGCCTCAAGGCGGCCCTGCGAGACTTCTGGCTGATAGGGCGTATAAGCCGTGTACCAGCCCGGATTTTCCAGCATGTTACGCAAAATTACCGGCGGCGTGATCACCGCACTGTATCCCATGCCAATCCAGGATTTATAAAGCAGGTTTTGTCCGGCAATGGCCTTTAACTCAGCCAGCGCCTGTTGTTCAGTTGCGGCATCGCCGACAGCGGGCGGGCCTGGCAGCTGAATGTCGGCGGGGACGATAGAACCAATCAACGACGCCAGAGAGCTGGCACCGATCGCCTCCAGCATGACGGCCTGTTGTTCTGGCGACGGACCAATATGGCGCTCGATAAAGGCACCGTTGTGTTCAAGCTGGCTGAGAGTCTGAGTCATGAGCTGTAAATCCTGAATCGGGCTGGGGAACAGAGAATGCAAGTCAGATATGTGCGGCCCCGATAAGAGGCCGCACAACGATTACTCGTCGATGGAGGCTTTATAAGCATCCGCGTCCAGCAGCGAGTCAATTTCGGACTCATCGCTGGCTTTGATCTGGAATAACCAGCCACCGTCATAAGGCTCGCTGTTCACCTGTTCAGGGGAATCGTTCAGGGAATCGTTCACTGCCACAATTTCACCGCTGACGGGCGCATAAATATCTGAAGCGGCTTTGACCGATTCGGCGACGGCGCACTCTTCTCCGGCAGAGAAGGTGGCACCGACCTCAGGCAGGTCAACAAACACCATATCGCCCAGTAACTCCTGCGCATGTTCGGTGATACCAACGGTATAGGTACCGTCCGCATTTTTGCGCAGCCATTCGTGACTGTCGCGGTATTTCAACTCTGCTGGCACATTGCTCATCGCCATTTCTCCTGTAATTATATGTTACTGCGCAACCGGTTTTCCGGCGCGAACGAAAATCGGTTTAGTGACTTTTACAGGCATTTCACGGTTACGGATTTCAACAATCGCGTTCTCACCGATACCTGCCGGCACGCGGGCCAGGGCAATGCTATAACCCAACGTAGGGGAGAAAGAACCACTGGTGATCACACCCTGCTGCATCTGACCCTGTTGATCGGTAAAACGTACCGGCAAGCCGTTACGCAGTACGCCTTTTTCCGTCAGAATCAGCCCAACCAGTTTTTCAGTGCCCTTTGCTCGCTGGCTTTCCAGCGCTTCACGTCCAATAAAGTTGCGGTCAGTTGGCTCCCAGCTAAGCGTCCAGCCCATATTGGCCGCCAGCGGTGATACGCTCTCGTCCATTTCCTGACCGTAGAGATTCATGCCCGCTTCCAGACGCAAAGTATCACGTGCGCCCAGTCCCGCAGGTTTGACGCCTGCGCTCAGCAAGCGCTGCCAGAACGCGACGGCTTCGGCGGCAGGGAGCGCAATTTCATAGCCCGCTTCGCCCGTATAGCCGGTGGTGGCGATAAACAGCTCTCCGGCTTGTACGCCAAAGAAGGGTTTCATGCCCTGCACCGCCTGGCGCTGCGCATCGCTGAATAACGTTTGCGCTTTTTGCTGGGCCTGCGGGCCTTGTACAGCGATAAGCGCCAGATCGTCACGCTCTGTTAACGCGACGCCGTAACCCTGGGCATGTTCACTGATCCAGGCCAGATCTTTTTCACGCGTCGCGGAATTGACCACCAGACGGAAAAACGTCTCGTCCATAAAATAAACAATCAAATCGTCAATCACGCCACCGGAGGCATTCAGCATGCCGGTGTAGAGCGCTTTGCCCGGCTGGGTCAGTTTGGCGACATCGTTTGCCAGCAGGTAGCGCAGAAACTCGCGCGTGCGCTCACCTTTCACATCAACAATCGTCATATGCGACACATCGAACATGCCGGCATCGCTGCGTACAGCATGATGCTCATCTATTTGCGAGCCATAGTGCAACGGCATCATCCAGCCGTGGAAATCCACCATCCGCGCGCCATTTGCCTGGTGCTGTTCAAACAACGGTGTGTGCTGAGTCATAACCATCCTGTGCAGAAACGAGTGAGTTTGAAACCACGCCGCCATGTTGCCGACGCAAACGTTCTCTTTGCCTTGACGTTACCACCGAATCTGACGATTAACCATAAGCAAAGCGAGGTCGAAAGACGTTGCACAGCCTAACCAGGGAGAAAGGCAAACAGGACAAAAAACTGTAATTTTGTGATTAGCCACGCAATAAATACGCCATGGTGATTTATACGCAGCAATTTTATGCGCGAAGCCTGGCAGGATGTTAAAAAAATAGCGGGACGAAAAGGCGCAGGGATAAAAAAAAGTAATGCGAAACATCAGGCAAAATTAGAATAAATCAAATGAGGCGCAATCAGGGTGCAGCACTGCATTTTTATGGTGCAGCGGATTAAGGCGATAAAAAAAGCCAGCACGAATGCTGGCTTTTCGCTGCAGGATGGCGTTAGCGAAGCCACTCTGGCATATCATTCAGGCCCATTGCCTGACGGAGCATTATCGGCTTCACGCCCGGCAGATTATCGGCTAATTTCAGGCCCAAATCGCGAAACAGCTTCCTGGCAGGATTGTTGCCTGCAAACAATTCACGGAAGCCCTGCATCCCGGCCAGCATCATTGCTGCACTGTGTTTACGACTGCGCTCATAGCGGCGTAGATAAAGGTGCTCTCCAATATCTTTGCCCTGCTGATGCAGGCGACGAATTTCGCCGATCAGCTCTGCGGCATCCATGAATCCCAGATTGACGCCCTGCCCTGCCAGCGGATGAATGGTATGCGCCGCATCGCCCACCAGCGCCAGTCGGTGAGCGGCAAAGTTACGTGCATAACGTGCCGTCAGCGGGAAACACTTGCGTTCCCCTTCCAGCTCGCACAGCCCCAGCCGCATATCAAACGCGACGGACAACTGTTGATTGAACAGCGACTCTGGCATGGCTTCCAGGCGGCTGGCTTCCTGAGGTGAAAGCGACCAGACGATTGAGCAAAGATGCGGATCCTGCATGGGCAGGAACGCCAGAATGCCATCGCCGTGAAAGACCTGACGAGCCACGCCGCCATGGGGCAAGGCTGTACGAATATTCGCCACCAGCGCATGGTGGTCGTAATCCCAGAAGGTCAGGGGAATGTCGGCTTTGTTACGCAACCAGGAGTTGGCCCCGTCCGCCGCAACCATCAGCCGCGCGCTCATCATGCTGCCATCTTGCAGCGTAATAAAGGCTTCATTATCGCCAAATGCCACTTGCTGTAGCTGTGAAGCCGCCAGTAACGTGACATCACTGCAGTTGCTGGCACGCTGCCAGAGGGCGGTGTGGATCACGGGATTTTCGATGATGTGCCCAAGATGCGCCAGCCCCTGCTGCTCGCCATCAAATGCGATCGCGCCAAAGCTGTCACGCTCCCAGACTTCCATCGCCTGATAAGGGCTGGCCCGGAGGGACAAAATAGTTGACCAGACATCCAGCTTTTGCAAAAGACGTTCACTGGCCGCATTAATCGCGGATACGCGCACAGAGGGAGATGCGCCTGCATCAAATTGCGGCTCGGCCGACTGTTCCAGCACGGCAATGCGTAATCCGCTCCCTTGCAGACCGCAGGCCACTGCCAGCCCTACCATTCCGCCGCCAGCGATCACCACATCGTAAGTTTGCATCAGTGCCTCTCAGTTAACGCTTAACCCAGCCGAGCGTACGCTCAGCCAGAAGATTTCTCAGCCACGGCAGATGATCCATTGCCAGCAAGCCCAGGTTGCGCCCGACGACCAGCGGCGCATGACGATTAGCAAACAGACGTACCAGCCCGTCAGTGATGCCCACGGTAATGGCCCGGTCCTGTTGGCGACGTTGCTGGTAGTGCTGCAAAACCCCGTAGCTACCGGGATCTTGCTGCTGCCGATGTGCATTGGCCAGGGTTTCAGCCAGTGACATCACATCCCGCAGACCCAGGTTAAATCCCTGACCGGCTATCGGATGCAGCGTCTGCGCAGCGTTTCCGACGGTGACTACACGATGGGAAACCGCAGGATTGGCCTGCTGTAACGCCAACGGATAAACATCACGCTTGCCGGTATGGGTGAATTTGCCCAGCCGCCAGCCAAAGGCGCGCTGAAGCTGGCTGAGGAATACCTCGTCGTTCCAGCTTTCTACCTGCGGGCGCTGCTCCAGCGGATGGCACCACACCAGCGACAGACGGTTGTTTGACATTGGCAGCAGCGCCAGGGGGCCAAACTCGGTAAAGCGTTCAAATGCCCGGCCCTGATGAGGACGCTCACTGGTGACGTTGGCGATAAGCGCCAACTGCTGATAGGCCTCTGTCTGCCACTGAATGCCGCAGGCGGCAGCAACGGCAGAACGGGTGCCATCAGCGGCCACCAGTACCTCGCCTTCCAACTGCTCACCATTATCAAGCGTAACCTGCACGCGTTCCTGGGTACGGGCCACCTGAGTTACGCGTGACGGACAACGCAGTGTGACGCCAGGTGCCTGCTTAAGCTGCGTAAACAGCTGCTGTCCTACGTCGAATAACTCAACCACGTGCCCCAACGCGGGAATCGCATAATCGCGGGCGGCCAGGGATACAAAACCGGCATGACCGCGATCGGAAACATGGATAGTGGTGATGGGTGTCGCACAGGGTGAAATACGCTGCCAGAGATTGATATCAGCAAGTTGCTGGCAGGTGCCCGCAGACAGCGCGATCGCACGCCCGTCATAGCCCGGATGCGTGCGGCTGGCAGGTTCGCTGCTTTCAATCAGCGTCACGGGCAGTGCGCCCTGTGTCAGGTGTGAAATCGCCAGCGCCAGCGTGGCGCCGGTCATTCCACCACCGGCGATAAGAATGGTCATACTGCGCGTGCCGCCGCCATCAGTGCCTCAATGGCATCGGGGTCTTTCACCACGCTGTCGGTAAGATTCTCGTTACCGTTTTCAGTAATCACGATGTCATCCTCAATGCGGATGCCGATACCGCGGTATTCCACAGGCACATCCGCATCTGGCGCGATATACAGCCCCGGCTCAACCGTGATAACCATGCCCGGTTCCAGGATACGATCGCGGCTTGGCGTGCCGTAGTGCCCCACATCGTGGACATCCAGACCTAACCAATGGCCCAGGCCATGCATAAAGAATTTGCGATGCGCGTCTTCGGCGATGAGTGCATCCACCTCGCCCTGCATTACGCCCAGCTCAACCAGGCCAGTGACCATAATGCGCACAACGTCATCATTAACCTCGCGGATGCTGACGCCGGGACGGAATCGGGCGAGTGCCGTTTCTAAGGATTTGAGTACGATATTGTAGATAGCCCGCTGTGGCGGGCTGAACTTGCCATTAACCGGAAAAGTCCGGGTAATATCGCCCGCATAACCCTGTAATTCGCATCCCGCATCAATGAGCACCAGGTCGCCATCCTGCATCTCACACTCATTTTCGGTGTAGTGCAGAATGCAGCCGTTTTCACCGGAGCCTACGATAGTGTTGTAAGACGGGAAGCGCGCACCATGACGGTTAAATTCGTGATGAATTTCGCCTTCAAGATGATATTCAAACAGGCCTGGACGACAGGCTTGCATGGCGCGAGTATGTGCCAGCGCACTGATCTCGCCTGCGCGACGCAACAGCGCAATTTCTTCAGGGCTTTTAAACAGGCGCATCTCATGCACCCAGGGACGCCAGTCAGTCAGGCTAGCCGGTGCACTCAGATTCTGGCGAAAGCCCTGACGCAGTTTATCCAGCGCACTAAACACCAACTTGTCAGCCTCAGCATACTGGCCCTGCGCGTGATACACCTCATCCAGACCGTTCAGCAGCAGGTGGAGTTGTTCACCGATATCGTTCCATGGCAGAGCACGATCCACACCCAGTTTAGCGGGCGCCGCGTCCTGTCCCAGACGGCGGCCAAACCAGATTTCTGCAGTCAGGTCGCGCACACGATTAAACAGCACGCTGTGATTGTGGTTCTCATCACTTTTGATCAGTACCAGTAACGCCTGCGGCTCATTGAAGCCGGTGAAATACCAGAAGTCACTGTTCTGACGGAACGGATATTCACTGTCGTTACTGCGTGTTACTTCAGGCGCGGCAAAGATTAACGCTGCGCTGCCCGGAACCATTTTCGCTAACAGCGCCTGACGGCGTTGCTGGAAACTTTCCAGTGAAATCATGTCTGCACTCCCTGTTGAACTCAGATATCTGGCTTAGTGTAGCGTTGGCTTTTGTACTTCTGGTGCGGTCGGTTGCGGGCGCGTGAAGGTATCGTGACAGAGTAGCGCAGCAACGCGAACATACTCGATCACCTCTTCCAGCGACTGCTCGAGTTCTTCCTGATCTTCGTCTTCGTCATAGCCAAGCTGAGCAATCGTGCGCAGATCGTCAATGGCCTCACCCGTTTCGCCGGTGACCTTATCCAGTTTAGGCTGGGTTACGCCCAGGCCAAGTAAAAAATGATTCACCCAGCCCGCCAGAGCATCAGCACGGTCAAACACCGTGATGTCATCATCGCCAGGCAGCATCAGTTGAAAAAGAAAGCCATCGTCCTCAAGCGCAGTAGCAATGCTGGCATGCAGAGACTGCAGTGGCTGAGACAGCGTTTGCGAAAAAGCCATGCCTTCATTCGCGAGATCATGGACCAGCGTTTTCCAGCTGTTATCCTGATTACCGCCACACAGGATGCCGCTAAGCAATCCGTGCATTTCCGCGGGCGTCATACCGACGCCGTGGTGTGAGAGCGCCGCCGCCAGCGCGTTGTAATCGGGGGTTGCGTTCTGTGAAGACATCATTTTTCATCGTCGTTGGCTGTAAGAGTTCGTGGTATGCTACCACTAGCTGCCTCAAGGTTTCCAGAAAAGGGGTTGTATCTTATTTCTCAGGTCTATATAGTTGCCCGCCTCCCAGGCCATTGAAGGCTAAGGGGAATGGCGAGCCAGGTAATCAGTCAGGAAGGTGGCATGTCTGCACAACCGGTAGATTTACAAATTTTTGGTCGTTCTTTGAGAGTAAATTGTCCGCCTGAACAGCAAGATGCGCTGAACGCGGCGGCAGAAGATCTCAATCAACGGTTGCAAGATTTAAAAGTTCGCACTAGAGTCACAAATACAGAGCAACTGGTGTTCATTGCCGCGTTAAACATTTGCCATGAACTGGCACAAGAGAAAGGTAAGACGCGTGACTATGCTGCTAATATGGAACAACGAATCCGTATGCTACAGCAGACAATTGAACAGGCATTAGTTGAGCAAGGTCGCATAACCGATCGCGAGGATGCGAAGTTCGAATAACACTTCATGGTCGCTGTGCTACACTGACGGTGAAGTAAATTTTCTCTGAGATGTTTGCAAGTGGGCCAGTCCCCTGAGCCGATATTTCATACCAACAGAATGTGACGCTCCGCAACCTGTGAGCATGCTCGGCCCGTCCGAGAAGCCTGATGGTTGCGACGGCATGTTCACCTTGAACCAAGGGTTCAAGGGTTACAGCCTACGGCGGCATCTCGGAGATCTCCTTTCTGGTAGTACTGCTTTATCTCCCACCAGGCATGATATAATGCGTCGCTCAAGCGACCTTGTCTGGGGGAAACCATGTCAGAACCCTCTTTGCTACCGCGACAGGACATCCGTCAGCATGTTCGTCATTTACGTCGCGCACTCAGCCCCGAACAGCAACACGCTGCAGCCGATCAGCTTGCGGAACACGCGATTAACGTTGCGCCGATTGCCGACGCCAGCAACATAGCGCTGTTTTTGTCTGTCGATGGCGAAATCAATACGCGACCACTTATCGCGAAGCTGTGGCAGCAAAACAAACGGGTTTATCTGCCGGTTCTGCATCCCTTTGCTGCCGGTCATTTGCTTTTTCTTCGCTATACGCCGGAAACACAGTTAATCCAAAATAAGCTGCGCATTCCCGAACCTCCGCTCGATATCCGCCATCTGGTTACACTTGATAAACTGGACGTAATGATGGTGCCGCTGGTGGCATTTGACCGCACCGGGCAGCGTTTAGGCATGGGCGGCGGTTTCTATGACCGCACCTTACAGAACTGGAAACAGCACGGATTCCTACCGATTGGGGTTGCCCACGATTGTCAGTTGGTTGATGCGCTGCCTGCAGCGGCCTGGGATATCCCCCTGCCCGCGGTACTGACACCGTCTAAACTCTGGCTATGGGATGAATAAACCCAGGCACGCTCGTGCGCCTGGGTTTATGACAGCGATGGATTAGTAAAGCAGACGGGCGCGGATAGTACCCGGAATAGCCTTCATGAGCTGCAGGGCTTTCTCAGCCAGTTCATGCTCGGCGTCAACGTCAATCACCACATAACCCATCATCGGCGAGGTTTGCAGGTACTGAGCGGCAATATTGATGCCCTGCTCAGCAAAGATCTGGTTGATCGCGGTGAGGACGCCTGGGCGGTTCTCATGTATATGCAGCAGACGACTGGCGCTCACGCCGTGCATCGGCAATGAGACTTCAGGGAAGTTAACGGCGGACAGCGTTGAACCGTTATCCGAGTATTTAGCCAGCTTACCTGCGACTTCAATACCAATATTTTCCTGCGCTTCTTCGGTAGATCCACCGATATGCGGCGTCAGGATAACGTTGTCGAATTCGCTCAGTGGTGAAATGAACGGATCGCTGTTGGTCGCAGGCTCGACCGGGAATACGTCAATAGCGGCTCCGCCAACCTGCTTACTTGCCAGCGCGTCACACAACGCCGGAATATCCACTACGGTGCCGCGTGAGGCGTTTATCAGCAACGCACCGGGTTTCATCTGCGCCAGTTCATTGGCAGAGATCATATTTTGCGTGGAGGCGGTTTCAGGTACATGCAGGCTGACGACATCGCTCATGTTCAGCAGTTGCGTCAGGCTACGAACCTGTGAAGCGTTGCCGAGCGGCAGTTTGTTTTCAATATCGTAGAAATAAACGTGCATGCCCAGGCTCTCAGCCAGCACGCCCAGTTGCATACCGATATGACCATAGCCAATGATGCCGAGCTTTTTACCGCGCGCTTCAAATGAGCCCTTGGCAATTTTATTCCAGACGCCGCGGTGCGCCTTCGCATTCGCTTCCGGTACACCACGCAGCATCAGCAGCATTTCGCCAATAACCAGTTCGGCAACAGAGCGCGTATTGGAGAAAGGCGCATTAAACACCGGGATACCGCGCTTAGCGGCCGCGTTTAAATCAACC
Source organism: Pantoea sp. SJZ147 (assembly GCF_007828605.1). Taxonomy (NCBI): domain Bacteria; kingdom Pseudomonadati; phylum Pseudomonadota; class Gammaproteobacteria; order Enterobacterales; family Erwiniaceae; genus Pantoea; species Pantoea sp. SJZ147. The sequence continues at coordinate 88,843 of NZ_VIVB01000009.1, read as the reverse complement.
TGGTTCGTTCCGATACAGAAACAGCCCACAGCCACCAGTTTTTCTGCAGCGGCAAAAATCTCTTCGGTCAGTTGGGAACGGGAACGGATACCGATAAAATGCGCATCGCGAGCGGACGCTTTCAACGCCTCGGCATCCAGTGCGCCTTTGTGGAATTCAATATTGGTGTAACCTGCAGCACGGAGGTTTTCCAGCGCACTCTGATGGACACCTTCCACCAGCAGGAACTTAATTTTGTCTTTTTCCAGTGATACCTTTGCCATTTCCCAACCCTATTCAGAATTCAACGAGGACTGAACGCCGCCAGCCGTCTGTCAAAATATCAAAAATATCGCCTGCGGCAATACAAACGATTGCCTGCCCGTCAGCATGGCCGGGCTCAGAGGGCGCACTTTGCCAGACAAAATCATGGGTTGGCCGCATCGGAAAGAACGAACCCGCTGCCGATGACGGTTATGTGACATAAGTCACCAAATTTTGACCTGGTAAGAAAAGTTTTTTAAATCAAAAAAAAGCGGGCGCCGTTCAGCGCCAGGCGCATTATTTTTTGAGAGTTTTGACGCCGTCCGGCCCACCAATCAGTGCAACGTCTGCGCCGCGCGTCGCAAACAGTCCAACGGTGACCACACCGGGCAAGGCGTTGATGGTTTTTTCCAGCTCAATGGGATCGAGAATACGCAGGTTGTGCACATCAAGAATGATATTGCCGTTGTCGGTCACTACATTCTGACGATATTCAGGTAAGCCCCCCAACTTCACCAGTTCACGCGCAACATAACTGCGCGCCATCGGGATGACTTCAACCGGTAGCGGAAAGCGTCCAAGCACATCCACTTCTTTGGATGCATCGGCGATGCAGATAAACTTTTTGGCCACTGCAGCGACGATTTTCTCACGCGTCAGCGCAGCGCCACCGCCTTTAATCATCTGCATTTGTGGGTTAATTTCATCGGCACCATCGACATAAATGGCCAGGTCATCGATTTCGTTCAAATCAAACACCTGAATGCCCAGGCTTTTCAGCTTTTGCGTTGAGGCTTCGGAACTGGAAACGGCACCGTCAATCTGATGTTTAATGCTTGCGAGCGCATCAATAAAGTGGGCGGCAGTAGAACCTGTTCCAACACCGACGATTGTCCCGGGCTGGACATAATCAAGTGCAGCCCAACCAACAGCTTTTTTCAGTTCATCCTGGGTCATGATATGTTTAGAACCTGTGCGATAAGGAATTGCGCGTAGTATAAAGCAAGGCTTGCTGAAAATGCTCGGATGCATTGGGCGGATTTAATGCTTTGGAAGCCAGCCCACAAAAATTTCCCCGACATTGCCGTTGGCACTTTTGTGGCATAGTGACGTCCATCCTGAAGGAGAGAGAAAAATAATGAAACGCCCTGACTACAGAACGCTTCAGGCGCTGGACGCAGTGATACGTGAACGCGGCTTCGAACGTGCCGCGCAAAAGCTGTGCATTACGCAATCTGCCGTATCGCAGCGCATTAAACAGCTGGAAAACCTGTTTGGTCAGCCGCTGTTAGTTCGCACCGTGCCGCCTCGCCCTACCGAGCAAGGTCAAAAACTGCTTGCGCTGCTGCACCAGGTTGAGTTGCTGGAGGAAGAGTGGCTGGGCGATGAAATCAGCGGGACAACGCCGCTGCTGCTGTCGTTGGCGGTGAACGCCGACAGTCTGGCAACCTGGCTGTTGCCCGCATTAAAAGACGTACTGGCCGATTCGCCGGTGCGTCTGAACCTTCAGGTTGAGGATGAAACCCGCACTCAGGAACGCCTGAGACGAGGCGAAGTGGTTGGCGCAGTGAGTATCCAGCCCCAGCCGCTGCCAAGCTGTCTGGTGGATCAACTGGGTGCCCTGGATTATTTGTTTGTGGCCTCAAAGGATTTCGCAGATCGCTTTTTCCCCAACGGCGTAACGCGTTCCGCCCTGCTTAAAGCGCCAGCGGTGGCCTTTGATCATCTGGATGATATGCATCAGGCCTTCTTGCAGCAGAACTTTGATTTATCACCGGGCAGCGTTCCCTGCCATATCGTCAACTCATCCGAAGCGTTTGTGCAGATGGCGCGGCAGGGATCGACCTGCTGTATGATCCCTCACCTGCAGATTGAACGCGAACTGGCAAGTGGCGAGCTCATCGATCTCACGCCGGGGCTGTATCAACGTCGGATGCTGTACTGGCACCGTTTTGCGCCAGAAAGCCGGCTGATGCGTCGGGTAACGGATGCGCTGATTGCCCATGGCCATCGGGTGCTACGTCAGGATACGGCGGAATAGCGGGCGGTCGGCAGATCATAAAAGCGCTAAAGGCCAGGAAAAACGAGCTGGCTGAAGGTTGTGTGCCAAACGCCTAATCTTTGCCGCCGCAAAAGTTGGGCGTTGCGGTGAGAAGGTGTAGTTGTGAAAGCGGCACGGCGTTAATGGCCGTCAGGGCATTTTTCAGAAGGCAATACGCAGCGCTGAGCAGAGGGAATCCACCCGGATTTACCCGCAAGGATGCGGGTAAAAGGCACAGCCGGCACAGCGTTGTGCCGGCTGTGCCGGTCCGTCAGGTTGATGAGCGATGTGAAGGAACCGCATCAGCGGCGCAAGGACCGCCTGGCAAACATTGCCCCTGATGACTTAACCACAACACCAATAACGGCTTACTGTGCCGTATTCGGTTTCATCTCAAACACCACATCCACCTGGTCATCAAAGTTAATACTTTGCTGATCGTAGGTTTCCTGCGCAGACGTATCTGCCGCAGCCGAGGCTTTAAACATGCGGTTCATGGGCATTGGCTGATAGTTTGCCACCTGATAACGAATGCTGTAGATCGGGCCCAGTTTGGCATTAAAGCCTTCAGCCAGTTCAGCGGCCTGTTGGGTCGCATTCTTAATCGCGGCTTTACGTGCCTGCTGCTTGTAGCTCTCTGGATTGGCGACGCCCAGTTCAACACCGCGCACTTCGTTCAGACCGGACTTCAGCGCACCATCAAGGAGATCGTTCAGCTTGTCCAGCTGACGAACGGTGACCTGCACCTGACGCACCGCACGATAGCCTTTAAGCTGCGATTTACCGTCTTTGGTGTAGTCATACTCTGGCTGCGTCGTCAGGTTCGCCGCTTCAATGTCTTTTTTCTCAATACCGTTTTTTTGCAGGAAATCAAAATATTGCGCTACGCGACTATCGACCTGCTTTTTTGCTTCAGCGGCATCTTTCGATGAGACATTCACCACAATTGACAGCGTCGCGATATCCGGGCGGGCATCTACGGTTGCCTTACCTGACGTAACAACATGGGGTCCGTTCGGCAGTTCGTCAGCCTGTACGCTCAAGGGCAATGCCCCTGCGCTCATCATCGCGGCAAGCGCCAATGCTTTCAGTTTCATGAAAGTCCTCCTTGAAAAGGTCAGTTCGATGGCTTCCAGTATATGAAGCCCACAAGCGCATCATATTACGCCTTGGTTGGAGTGGAGATTATGGCAAAAGTTCGGCAGATTGACCTTAATAACCGGTTTTCGTTTACCTTTTGGTCAAAACCCAGTGATGACCTGTCGGGCAAGCTGAAACGCAATAAACCACATTACCGCCCCAACCAGCAGGTTAATGATGCGCTGAGCACGCGCCGTTTGCAGTAAAGGCGCGAGCCACGCAGCCAGCAGCGCCAGACCAAAAAACCAGATTACCGACGCGCTGATGGTGCCCAGTGCAAACCACTGTCGCGCCGTCGTTCCTGGCAACTGACCACCAAGGCTGCCCAGCACCACAAAGGTATCAAGATAAACATGCGGATTTAGCCAGGTCACCGCCAGCATCGTCGCAATAATTCGCCCTCTGCTTTGCGTTGCGTGCATCCCTGATGCCAGTTCAATATTGCGGCTAAACGCCGTACGCAAGGCTCCCCAGCCGTACCACAGCAGGAAAGCAACGCCTGCACAGGTAATCATCATCAGGAGCAGTGGCGACTGATTCAGTAGCGCGCTGCCACCAAAAATGCCCGCACAGATTAAGGCGATATCACTTAGCGCACAGAGCGCCGCCGTCATGAGATGATACTGACGCTTTACGCCCTGGTTCAGCACAAAGGCATTTTGTGGGCCTAACGGCAGGATGAGCGCAGCCCCAAGAGCAAGCCCTTGAAAATAAATGGTTAACACAGGATGTTATTCCTTACATCGGTGAGATGCAGGGATTATAGAGAGCGGTTTGGATTAGCGGAAATTGAAAAATTTAATCTGCCATTAACGAAATTAATGGGCGGCACGGGCCGCCCATCGCACGACTTACTGGGTCGCGGTCACGTCGCTGTCTGGCTGTTTAACCTGATGCAGGTGTACATCCATTTGTGGATAAGGAATGCCGATGCCTTTGCTATCCAGCGCACGCTTGAAGTTCTTCAGCAAATCCCAGTAGACGTCCTGCAGATCGCCGCTATTACTCCAGCAACGAACAACAAAGTTAAGCGAAGATGCGCCTAATTCGTTCAGGCCAATCTGGATGCCACGATCTTTTAATACCCGCTGATCGGCTTCAACGACATCACGCAACAGAGCAATCACCTCATCCACATCGGCTTCATAAGCCACTCCGACGATAAATTCATTACGACGCACAGGCTCACGCGAAAAGTTAACGATATTACCGCTGATGATTTTACCGTTCGGCACCACCACAATTTTGCCATCGGCGGATTTCAGGGTGGTAGAGAAGATTTGTACATTGAGTACGGTCCCCATTACGCCGCCCAGATCGACGAACTCGCCGGTACGGAACGGGCGGAAGGTGACGAGCAGCACGCCAGCCGCTAAATTGGAGAGCGAGCCTTGCAAGGCCAAACCGACTGCCAGACCAGCGGCACCCAGCACCGCGATGACCGAGGCCGTTTGCACTCCCACACGACCCAGCGCAGCAATAACCGTAAAGGCGATAACGCCATAGCGTACCAGAGCGGAAAGGAAATCGGCGACGGTGGCATCAATATGGCGCGCGCGCAGCAGCCGATTAACCGTGTTCGAAATCACCCTGGCAATGATCATGCCGACAATGATAATGGCAATCGCCGCCACGATATTGACGGCATAGCTCAGAATCAGTGCCTGGTTATGCACCAGCCAGCCACCGGCACTGTTGATGCCATTAACAACATTCAAGTCTTCCATTTGTAAGCCCTGTTGATGGTTCCCCCTACGGGGGAAAAACAAAAACTGCCAGATGTAATCCGACACCCAAGGGTTAAGGGTAATCAATTATTTAGCCAGGCGCCAAAATGAGTGACACATTAAGACGGCTTTGCACAATTACTCATCAGTGCCCCAGAAGCCACGGTTTTGCTCACTGCACATGGCTCAGGATATTAATGAGCCTGCCGAAAGGATCGCGGACATAAAAACGACGGACGCCCCACGCTTCTTCCGTAAGCCCATATTCCACCGTTAGCCTCGCGGCGACAACGCGTCGGTACACCTCATCAAGATTATCGACCTCAATGGACAAGTCCGGCACAGGCGTGCCTGCACCGCCTTCCAGCGCAATGCTGAGCTGGGGCGCCATAGCATTCTCCGCAGCCCAGGTCACAATCCATCCGTGATCCATGGTCAGTTTCAGGTCGAGAATGTCACTATAAAAGCGTTTGGCTTCTTCCGTATTTTTGCCCTGAATATTCGCGACGATGCGTTTGACTGCCATAAAATCGCCCTCACCTGTTAACTCACAGACAAAGCATACCGGGGACCGTGCGATGAGGTTGTGACAGCCGGTCAGAAAGTGTCGCCCTGTAAGAAGAAATGAAACCGGGGGTAAGCGGAAAGGATAAAAAAAAGTCCCGATCGGACGATCGGGACTGCGTCATTCATCCGGCGTTCTTGCGAACTCAGACGAGTGCGTTGTGATGCTTACAGAACGTCAACGGCGTTAAGTTCTTTGAACGCCTGCTCCAGACGCACCACCATGGATGCCTGAGCAGAGCGCAGCCATACACGTGGATCGTAGTATTTCTTGTTTGGCTTGTCTGCGCCTTCTGGGTTACCCAGTTGCGCCTGCAGATAGCCTTCGTTCTTTTTGTAGTACTGCAGGATGCCGTCCCAGGTTGCCCATTGGGTATCGGTATCGATATTCATCTTGATCACGCCGTAGCTGATAGACTCTTCGATTTCTGCAGCAGATGAACCTGAACCACCGTGGAATACAAAGTCCAGCGCGTTGTGCGGCAGACCGTGTTTTTCACAAACGTATTTTTGTGAATCACGCAGAATCGTTGGGGTCAGTTTTACGTTGCCTGGCTTGTAAACGCCGTGCACGTTACCGAAGGATGCCGCAATGGTGAAACGCGGGCTGATCGCATTCAGTTTTTCGTACGCGTAGTTTACGTCTTCTGGCTGGGTGTAAAGTGCAGAAGCGTCCATATGGCTGTTATCTACGCCATCTTCTTCACCACCGGTGCAGCCCAGTTCGATTTCCAGGGTCATGTCGATTTTCGCCATGCGCGCCAGGTATTTGCTGCTGATTTCGATGTTTTCTTCCAGTGACTCTTCAGACAGGTCGATCATGTGAGAAGAGAACAGTGGCTTACCGGTTTTCTTGAAGTGCTCTTCGCCCGCGTCCAGCAGGCCGTCGATCCACGGCAGCAGTTTCTTGGCGCAGTGGTCGGTATGCAGGATAACCGGCACGCCGTACTGTTCAGCCATCAGATGCACGTGATGTGCGCCAGAGATAGCACCGAAAATCGCTGCGCCCTGTGGCTTGTCTGTTTTAAAACCTTTACCGGCGATGAATGCAGCACCACCGTTGGAGAACTGTACGATAACCGGCGCTTTTACTTTCGCGGCAGCTTCCAGTACAGCGTTAATTGAGTCGGTGCCGACGCAGTTGACCGCTGGCAGAGCGAATTTGTTCTCTTTCGCTACTTTGAAGATCTTCTGAACGTCATCACCAGTGACAACGCCGGGTTTTACGAAATCAAAAATTTTAGACATGATTGTGTCCTGTTTCGTGACCGGTTATCCCCAATACGGGGACAGCGATTTAAACGCCCTGTTTCGGGCGAGTTTTCAGGCGATGCCGCAGGGCATCGCCCCCAAAGGATTACTGCTTCGCACGCTCTTCCAGCATGGCTACGGCAGGCAGTTTTTTGCCTTCAACGAACTCAAGGAAGGCACCGCCGCCGGTAGAGATATAGGAGATTTTGTCTTCGATCCCAAACAGATCGATGGCAGCCAGCGTGTCACCGCCGCCCGCGACAGAGAAGGCTTCACTGTCCGCAATGGCGTTAGCGACGATTTCAGTGCCTTTACGGAAGTTCGGGAACTCAAACACGCCAACCGGGCCATTCCACAGGATGGTTTTAGCATTCTTCAGAATGTCCGCCATGGCCTGGGCTGTCTCATCGCCGAAGTCCATAATCTCTTCGTTATCTGCGACTTCTGAAACCTTTTTCACGGTTGCCGGGGCAGTTTCAGAGAATTCCGTGCCAACACGGGAGTCGGTTGGAACAGGAATACCATATTGATCGCGCAGGCCTTTTGCCGCCTCAACGAAGTCTGGCTCGTACAGCGATTTGCCCACGTTGTTGTCGATCGCGACAAAGGTATTCGCAATGCCACCGCCGACAATCACGGTATCAGCAATCTTCACCAGCGACTGCAGCACATCGAATTTGGTCGATACTTTAGAACCGCCCACCACGGCCACCAGCGGACGCTCAGGGCTTTTCATCACTTTACCCAGCGCTTCCAGTTCTGCAGACAGCAGTGGACCTGCACAGGCGACAGGCGCAAATTTACCGACGCCGTGCGTCGATGCCTGGGCGCGGTGCGCGGTACCAAACGCATCCATCACGAAGACGTCGCACAGCGCAGCATATTTCTTAGACAGCGCTTCGTCGTCTTTCTTTTCGCCTTTGTTAAAGCGCACGTTTTCCAGCACCACCAGTTCACCTGCGCCGATGTCGACACCGTCAAGGTAGTCTTTCGCCAGGGTAACCTGAGTACCGTTCAGTTTTTCTTTCAGGTAATTCACTACTGGCAGCAGTGAGAATTCTTCGTTGTATTCACCTTCGGTCGGGCGACCCAGGTGAGAGGTAACCATCACTTTGGCGCCCTGTTTCAACGCCGCTTCGATAGTTGGCAATGAAGCACGAATACGTGCATCCGACGTCACTTTCCCTTCTTTCACTGGTACGTTGAGATCGGCGCGAATTAATACGCGTTTGCCAGCAAGATCCAGATCGGTCATCTTAATTACGGACATGGTGAACCCTCTCGTTGATTCTCATAAGTTTTGCCAGACGCAAACCGCGTCTTACCTGAAACCGCTTGCGGCCATCGCTAACGTTGTGTCGAGCATTCGGTTAGCAAAGCCCCATTCGTTGTCACACCAGACCAGGGTTTTGATCAGATGCTGACCGCTGACCCGCGTTTGTGTACCGTCCACAATGGCACTGTGCGGATCATGGTTGAAATCTACTGAGACTAACGGCAATTCCGTATAGTCAACTATACCACGAAATGCCCCTTCTGCCGCGCTTTGCAACAAGGCGTTAACCTCGCAGGCCCGTACGGGCTGGCATACAGAAACGCTGAGATCAATGGCTGTCACGTTGATCGTCGGCACGCGAACCGCAATGGCTTCGAAGCGATCGTTAAATTTCGGAAAAATACGCGTAATGCCCGCCGCCAATCGGGTATCGACCGGGATGATAGACTGACTGGCCGCACGCGTACGGCGCAGATCGCTGTGATAAGCGTCAATCACCTGCTGATCGTGCATCGCCGAATGGATGGTCGTTACTGTGCCCGACTCAATACCAAAGGCGTCATCCAGCAGCTTAATCACCGGAATGATGCAGTTGGTGGTACAGGATGCATTAGAGACAATACAGTCCGTTTGTTTCAGCTCCTGCTCGTTGACGCCGTACACCACGGTTGCATCAAGATCGTTACCACCCGGATGGGAAAACAGGACTTTTTTCGCCCCCGCACGCAAATGGGCTTCGCCATCGTCGCGGGAACCGTAAACGCCGGTACAGTCCAGCACCACGTCAACGTTAAGCTCGCGCCAGGGCAGCTCATCCAGTCCGGCGTGGTGCAGAATGCGAATAATATCGTCCCCGACCCACAGCTGGTCACGCTCCTGACGGACATCCAGTGCAAAACGTCCATGGCTGGTGTCGTACTTCAGCAGGTGCGCCATGCCTGCGGCTTCAGCCAGTTCGTTAACCGCCACCACCGTAATTTCAGCGCGGCGCCCCGTTTCATACAGTGCACGCAACACGTTGCGTCCAATGCGACCAAAGCCGTTTATCGCTACCCGAATGGTCATCTTTCTCCTGCCAAACCAGACTGAAAAAAAGGTGCTGATAGCCTGAGCGTTTCGCTGCATTTTGTACAGGAGATTCTTAGCCCGGAACAGGGCAAAGCGGCCCAAACTGAAACGGTTCAGCTAGGATAATGGAAGGAAGGAATAACGGGAATGATTGCGATCAAGGGCGCTGCTTATTTTTGGATCTACGTCACAAAAACGGGCAAAAAATCGCTATTACTGGAGGAATAATTTGGTTAATAAGGGGACGGATTCCGCCCCCTTTAATCAGAAGGCAGGCGTGCATTCACTCGCCTGCCTCTCTTTACTATGCCAGCAACGCTTTGGCTTTCGCTACCACGTTATCTACCGTGAAGCCAAAGACTTCAAACAGCTTCTCAGCTGGCGCTGACTCACCAAAGGTAGTCATGCCGATGATTGCGCCGTTCAGACCGGTATATTTAAACCAGTAATCTGCAATACCGGCTTCAATCGCAACGCGTGCGGCAACGGCTTTTGGCAGGACCGATTCACGATATTCAGCCGACTGTTTGTCGAAGGCATCGGTAGAGGGCATGGATACCACACGTACCTTACGGCCTTCATCGGTCAGCTTCTGATACGCGGCTACAGCCAGTTCAACTTCGGAACCGGTGGCAATCAGGATCAGCTCTGGCGTGCCTGCGCTGTCTTTCAGCACGTAACCGCCACGCGCGACGTTTGCCAGCTGCTCCGCGGTACGATCCTGCTGTGCCAGATTCTGGCGAGAGAAAATCAGTGCGCTTGGGCCGTCTTTACGCTCAATGGCATATTTCCACGCAACCGCCGATTCAACCTGGTCACACGGACGCCACAGGCTCATGTTTGGCGTGGTGCGCAGGCTTGCCATCTGCTCTACCGGCTGGTGAGTCGGGCCGTCTTCGCCCAGGCCAATGGAGTCGTGGGTATAAACCATGATCTGACGAATTTTCATCAAGGCAGCCATACGGGCGGCGTTACGCGCATACTCAACAAACATCAGGAAGGTTGCGGTGTAAGGCAGGAAGCCACCGTGCAGCGCCAGACCGTTAGCAATGGCGGTCATACCAAACTCACGCACGCCATAATGGATATAGTTACCGGCTGCGTCTTCATTGATTGGCTTAGAACCTGACCAGATGGTGAGGTTACTTGGTGCCAGGTCAGCAGAACCGCCCAGATATTCTGGCAGGATTTTACCAAAGGCTTCGATAGCATTTTGTGACGCTTTACGGCTGGCAATTTTCGCCGGATTCGCCTGTAACTGCTCGACAAACTTCTGCGATTCCTGCTGCCAGTTAGCTGGCAGGTCATTGCTCATGCGGCGGGTAAACTCAGCGGCCAGCTCAGGGAAAGCCTTAGCATAGGCTGCAAATTTGGTATTCCACGCCGCTTCTTTGGCCTGGCCCGCTTCTTTAGCATCCCACTCAGCATAAATATCTGAAGGAATCACGAAAGGAGGATATTCCCAGCCTAACTGCTTACGGGTCAGTGCAATTTCGTCATCGCCCAGTGGCGCGCCGTGTGAGTCATGGGTACCGGCTTTATTCGGTGAACCAAAACCAATAACGGTTTTGCACATCAGCAGTGAAGGCTTGTCGCTAACGGCTTTCGCTTCTTCAATCGCTTTGGCGATAGCATCGGCGTTGTGACCATCTACGCCACGTACCACGTGCCAGCCGTACGCTTCAAAGCGCTTAGCGGTGTCATCGGTAAACCAGCCGTCAACGTGACCATCAATTGAAATGCCATTGTCATCATAGAATGCCACCAGCTTGCCCAGCTTCAGCGTACCCGCCAGCGAGCAAACTTCGTGTGAAATGCCTTCCATCATGCAGCCGTCACCCATAAAGACCCAGGTATTATGGTCTACGATGTCATGGCCCGGCCGGTTGAACTGCGCTGCCAGCGTGCGTTCAGCAATGGCAAAACCCACCGCGTTAGCAATGCCCTGCCCCAGCGGACCGGTGGTGGTTTCCACGCCGACGGTATAGCCGTACTCAGGGTGACCCGGCGTTTTAGAGTGCAGTTGACGGAAGTTTTCCAGCTCACTGATCGGTAAATCGTAGCCGGTCAGGTGCAGCAGGCTGTAAATCAGCATGGAGCCGTGGCCGTTAGACAGCACAAAACGGTCACGATCGGCCCAGTGTGGGTTGGTTGGGTTATGATTGAGATAGCCGCGCCACAATACTTCGGCGATATCCGCCATGCCCATCGGGGCACCCGGGTGTCCCGATTTAGCTTTTTGCACTGCATCCATACTTAACGCGCGAATGGCGTTGGCAAGATCTTTACGAGAGGGCATCTTCTACTCCAGTTCGGATTAATGATTTGCGCCTTAACCTGTTGTAATTAATCAGCTATCGGGCAAAGCACGGGGAAAAGTTTCACCACAATGTACATGAAAAACGGGGCAAAAGTAATGTGGTAAAACGCTAAATGTTCCCGCTTCGTCTGGCTTTTCCAGTAATGTCTGCTAGCAAAATGGCTTATCGCGAACTATAACCTGTTGGTTCAACCACCTGGCACAGATTCAGGTGATTGTTTTTTATCTTGTTACTTATGGGACGACAGAATGAAAATTCAAAAAACGGCACTGGCTCTGGGCCTGGTTGCATTGCTAAGTGGTTGTGAAGGCGTAAACAGTGATGGTCTGCTGCAGTCGGGCGCACAGGCTTTCCAGGCTTACACCCTGAGCGATGCTCAGGTTAAGCAGCTCAGCGATCAATCCTGCGCCCAGATGGACAAAGAAAACCAGGTGGCACCGGCTGACAGCGAATACCAGCAACGTCTGAACAAAATCGCTGCGGCGTTGGGTGACAACATCAATGGCATCCCGGCGAACTACAAGGTTTATCAGACCAAAGATGTTAACGCATGGGCCATGGCCAACGGCTGCATCCGCGTCTACAGCGGTTTAATGGATATGATGACCGACAATGAGGTCGAGGCGGTGCTGGGCCACGAAATGGGCCACGTTGCGCTGGGGCATACGCGCAAAGCGATGCAGGTCGCCTTCACCACGACAGCAGCACGTACCGCGGTAGCTTCGGCTGGCGGGATCATTGGTTCGCTGTCACAGTCACAGTTGGGTGATTTGGGCGAAAAACTGGTGAATGCGCAGTTCTCGCAGACACAGGAAACACAGGCCGATGACTACTCCTACAGCCTGTTGAAGAAGCGCGGTATTGATCCCGTTGGGCTGGCAACCAGCTTTGAAAAACTGGCAAAACTGGAGAAGGGCCGTCAAAGCTCTATGTTTGACTCGCATCCTGACTCGGAAGCCCGTGCTCAGCACATTCGCGATCGCATTGCCGCAGACGCTAAATAACGCGTTATCAGAGGGATAACCCTGAGGTTATCCCCCTGTCACCTCAGCCCTTGTTGGCAGCCTGGACGTGCAACATGTCCAGCGCCAGGGTGGCCGCGGCAAGAGCCGTCAGATCGGCGTGATCGTAACCCGGTGCAACTTCCACCAGATCCATCCCCACGATATTCATGCCCTGTAAACCCCGAATCAGCTTGGTCGCTTTATCAGTGGTCAAACCGCCAATGACCGGCGTACCGGTGCCCGGTGCATGCGCAGGGTCCAGACAGTCGATATCAAATGTCAGATAGACCGGCAGATCGCCAACGGTGCGTTTAATTTCAGCCAGAATATCGTCCACGCTACGGTCGTTGACCTGAGCGGCATCCAGCACGTTGAAGCCCAGGCTCTTGTCGAACTCGGTACGAATACCAATCTGCACCGAGTGCTGAGGATCGATCAGCCCTTCCTTCGGTGCGGTAAAGAACATGGTGCCATGGTCAAACGTTGGGCCATTAGAGTAGGTATCGGTATGCGCGTCAAAGTGCACCAACGCCATTTTACCGAAGTGCTTCGCGTGCGCGCGCAGCAGAGGCAGCGTGACGTAGTGATCGCCACCGAAGGTCATCATACGTTTGCCGTTGGCCAGCAGTTTCTCTGCATGGGCCTGCAGCTTGTCAGACAGATCCTGTGAATCGCCAAAGGCATAAACCAGATCGCCACAGTCCACCACGTTCAGACGCTGACGCAGGTCAAACTCCCACGGCCAGCGGCAACCTTCCCAGGCGAGATTGGTCGAGATCTGACGGATAGCGCCTGGGCCAAGACGGCTGCCCGGACGGCCCGAGGTGGCCGCATCAAAGGGCACGCCGGTGATCACCCACTCTGCATCGCTGTCGTAAGGCTGGAAATTTACCGGGAAACGCATAAAACCAAAGGCATTAGAAACCAGTGAATTGTCGTACTGATTGCCAAGGGTATTGTACATAAGTCGTCCTCTGTCTGTGCTTGAGTCGGGTCTGGCCCGCGCACCATGAAGGTTGAGATAAAAAAAATCCCTCCCGCGTCGTTAGGCCCGACGAGGAAGGGATGAGTTGCTGCCGATTATCAACAATGTCCCGGCAAGCTGCAAGCGCTTCGCGGGGCTTTATTCGTCTTCTAAATAGGTGTAGCCATACAGACCACTTTCAAACTCTTGCAGGAACTGCTCGCGCAGTTCGTCATCCAGTTCAGAGGTCTGAATTTGCTTACGGAACAGCGTCATGAGTTCGTTTGGATCAAGCTGAACATACTGCAGCATATCGGCTACGGTATCGCCTTCATCCGACAGCTGGACTTCCACTTCCCCATTCTGGAACGCGAACACGTCAACCGCTTCGGTGTCACCAAACAGGTTGTGCATATTGCCCAGGATTTCCTGATAAGCGCCCACCATAAAGAAGCCGAGCATCGGTGGATTGTCCACGTCGTACTCCGGCATCGGCATGGTTGTCGCAATCCCATCACCATCCACATAGTGATCGATGGTGCCGTCTGAGTCACAGGTGATATCCAGCAACACGGCGCGACGTTCCGGCTTTTTATTCAAGCCTTCCAGCGGAAGCACAGGGAACAGTTGATCAATGCCCCACGCATCCGGCATTGACTGGAACAGCGAGAAGTTAACGTAGATCTTGTCCGCCATACGTTCCTGCAGCTCGTCGATAATAGGACGGTGTGCACGGTTGCTGGGATCAAGATGCTGCTGAATATAGTGACAGATGCTCAGATAGAGTTGCTCTGCCCACGCGCGTTGCTTCAGGCTGTAAGTGCCCGATGAGTAACCCGTATGGATATCAAACAGGTCCATCTGGCTGTCATGAAGCCATTCACGCAGGGAGCGGCGGGTATTCGGCTCGTGCATCTCCTGCCAGGTTTCCCACATGCTCAGGATAGGACGAGGCGCGTCTTCAATATCTGGCGCTTCTGGCTTACTGAATTCGTTACGCTCAACGCCGATGATGTTAGACACCAGCACCGTGTGGTGCGCCGTGACTGCACGACCGGATTCGGTGATAACCGTTGGGTGCTCAAGACCATGCTCGTCACAGGCCGCGCCAATTCCCCAGATCACATTGTTGGCATATTCATTCAGCCCATAGTTAACCGAACAGTCGGACTGCGAACGGGTACCTTCATAGTCAACGCCCAGACCACCGCCGACGTCAAAGCACTTAATGTTGACGCCCAGTTTCGCCAGCTCAACATAAAAGCGTGCTGACTCACGTACGCCGGTGGCGATATCGCGGATGTTAGACATCTGCGATCCCAAATGGAAATGCAGAAGCTGCAGGCTGTCCATCCGACCGGCTTCACGCATGATGTCGACCAGCTTAAGGACCTGGGTGGCAGACAGACCAAATTTGGATTTCTCACCACCGCTCGACTGCCATTTACCGGAGCCTTGTGAAGCAAGACGGGCGCGAATACCCAGACGTGGCACCACGTTCAGGCGTTCCGCTTCTTCCAGCACCATGCGCACTTCGGTCATCTTCTCAAGTACCAGATAAACCTTGTGACCAATCTTCTCGCCAATCAACGCCAGACGAATATATTCACGATCTTTGTAACCATTACACACAATCACTGAACGGGTCTGCCCGGCATGGGCCAGCACCGCCATCAGTTCGGCTTTTGAACCGGCTTCCAGGCCCAGGGGTTCGCCGGAGTTAATCAGAGATTCAATCACGCGCTTGTGCTGGTTAACTTTGATGGGGTAAACCAGGAAGTAATCACCGGTAT
Source organism: Pantoea sp. SJZ147 (assembly GCF_007828605.1). Lineage (NCBI taxonomy): Bacteria > Pseudomonadati > Pseudomonadota > Gammaproteobacteria > Enterobacterales > Erwiniaceae > Pantoea > Pantoea sp. SJZ147. The sequence goes on along the minus strand of NZ_VIVB01000009.1, from coordinate 73,451 downwards.
AGCCGTAAGACTCACGCGCACGTTTAAACGCCCCGTTAATGGAGCGCAGGCGGTGTTGAAGAATCTGGGGGAAACAGAACAGTGCGGGCAGGCGTTGGCCTTGTGCCTCTCGCTCCTTGACCAGCTTAGCCAGATCGACGCGTACATCCGGGCGATCCGGGTCCGGGCAGACGCTAATATGACCCAGTTCATTGACGTCATAGTAGTTGTTGCCCCACCAGGCAATGTTATACGTTCGCAGCATCAGGCTGGCGTCTTGATCGTTCATCGCCACCTCCTGCATTGAGCGGAGTGCACCTTGTTCGCCAGCTGACGAACCCTTGATATTCTTCATGCCGTCAGACATCGCGAACCTCAATTTTCCGTTGAAAGATAATAATGTAAACCGACTCAAAGGTCGGAAGTCTGAAAATTCGTTGCCACATATTACGTCATGCTCTGTCTGCGTCGCGAACCCGCACGATGCATCGTTGAATACCTAAGTGTAAAACACTCAGCCATGTCAGGTGCAAAAGGGTCGCGAATAATTGACGACGCTCGCAGCCTGGGCGATATAAACCGCTATCGCGTCAGAGGTTAGCCAGCGCTTGTGTCGGGATAATTACCGAAACCAATAAAATGTCGGCAGAAGAGAAATAAAGGTGGGAAACAGGATAACGCCGGCGCAACGCCAGCACGCGAAGAACCCAGGAGTGGGAACATAAGGCTCATAACTCGTATCACCTCCGCACAGGTCAAAGACATGTGGAAAAGCATCAGGGTGAAAGCCAGACAGTTGTCTGACAGGCGCGACGCGCTAGCACGTCATCCTTTTTTTCTGCTGAGAACGCAGCGGCGTTTTATACATTTTGCGCACAAAAAATGCAAAGAGATTATTTGCTTAATGCCTCCGCCATAAACAGAATTTTCCACTGCGCAGCATAAAGTTAACAGCGTAACCTCAAAAAGGGCTGGTAATTCGCTCACCCCGTAACCTAAAATAGACGTCCAGATGGTTTTCCATCTAAACAGGTTAATATCCAGGCGGTGTTGGCCTGCGTGCTGACACTACCTGACTGCTCACGGCTTTGCCTTAAGGGGCGTTAAGTCAGCTAATACTCACTTGCGCTATGCAGTCGAATTCAAACCATTGGTAAGGTAAAGAACATAATGGCTAAACATCTTTTTACATCCGAGTCCGTATCCGAAGGACATCCTGATAAAATCGCCGACCAGATTTCTGATGCCGTGCTTGATGCCATCCTGGAACAGGATCCGAAAGCGCGTGTGGCCTGCGAAACTTACGTGAAAACCGGTATGGTGCTGGTTGGCGGCGAAATCACCACCAGTGCCTGGGTCGATATCGAAGAAATCACCCGTAATACCGTTCGTGAAATCGGCTATGTTCATTCCGATATGGGCTTTGATGCCAACTCTTGCGCAGTGTTAAGCGCAATTGGCAAACAGTCTCAGGATATCAACCAGGGCGTTGACCGTAGCGATCCGCTGGAGCAAGGCGCGGGTGACCAGGGCCTGATGTTTGGCTATGCCACAAACGAAACTGATGTTCTGATGCCCGCACCGGTGACCTATGCGCACCGTCTGGTTCAGCGCCAGGCTGAAGTGCGTAAGAACGGCACGCTGTCATGGCTGCGCCCGGATGCTAAAAGCCAGGTGACCTTCCAGTACGACGACGGTAAAATTGTTGGGATTGATGCCGTCGTGCTGTCAACCCAGCACAGCGAAGACATCTCACAGACAGCGTTGCAGGAAGCGGTGATGGAAGAAATCATCAAGCCTGTCCTGCCTGCCGAGTGGCTGAATGCATCAACTAAATATCACATCAACCCGACTGGCCGCTTTGTTATCGGTGGTCCAATGGGTGACTGCGGCCTGACCGGTCGTAAAATCATTGTTGATACTTACGGCGGGATGGCCCGTCACGGTGGCGGCGCATTCTCTGGTAAAGATCCGTCTAAAGTTGACCGTTCAGCCGCCTATGCCGCCCGCTATGTTGCCAAAAACATCGTGGCCGCGGGCCTGGCCGATCGTTGTGAGATTCAGGTTTCCTATGCGATTGGCGTCGCTGAGCCGACCTCTATCATGGTCGAGACCTTTGGCACAGAAAAAGTGTCTACTGAACAGCTGACCTTGCTGGTGCGCGAGTTCTTTGACCTGCGCCCTTACGGCCTGATTCAGATGCTGGACCTGCTGCATCCTATCTATAAAGAAACCGCTGCCTACGGTCACTTCGGTCGCGAGCATTTCCCTTGGGAAAAAACCGACAAAGCTGCCCAGCTGCGTGAGGCTGCGGGCCTGTAAGGCTGACGCATCACTGAAAAGCCCCGCCATCTGGCGGGGCTTTTTTTTGTCTGTTCTGCTTCCTTTTCATGGCGTTTTTTCCTTCTGCACATTTTTTTAACTCAACTACACTTTCTTTCGGCTTGTACGCTGCTGATGTGTTAACGCTTACAATTTGAAACGCTTTATATATCGGCTATTTAGGAATTTATCGCCGTAGTTATTCTTCTGAAAATGCGTTATTTTCAGCGTCATCTGATAGGCGTTAAACAGGACATTGTCAGAAACTTCGAGGGTGCTATACCTCACTGGTTACTTGACCTTTCTGGGTTGTAAATGCTGGATTTCAGGGTTTCAGCAAGTGTAAGCGATTACATCAATGTGATCGGGCTCACTTTTTGCTCAGTTAAGGTTTTTTAACATCGATAACAACAATGATGGATAATTTTGGAGGCAACCATGCCTGGCAATTCACATAAAAGCAGAACCTCAAATAAGGCAATGACCTTATTTGTCTGCTTTCTGGCAGCCCTCGCAGGCCTGCTGTTTGGGTTGGATATCGGCGTTATTGCCGGTGCTCTGCCCTTTATCGCGAAGGACTTTAACGTCACTGCCCATCAACAGGAGTGGATTGTCAGCTCCATGATGTTTGGTGCAGCGATCGGTGCCATCGGCAGCGGCTGGATGTCATCCCGTCTGGGCCGTAAGAAAAGCCTGATGGCCGGTGCGATTCTGTTTGTTATTGGCTCACTCTGGTCAGCCATGGCACCGAACCCTGAAATGCTGATCAGCGCACGTGTACTGTTGGGTCTGGCGGTAGGTATCGCCTCTTACACCGCGCCGCTTTATCTTTCAGAGATTGCCCCTGAAAAAATCCGCGGCAGCATGATCTCGCTGTACCAGTTGATGATCACTATCGGTATTCTGGGTGCTTATCTTTCCGATACGGCGTTCAGCTTTACAGGTAACTGGCGCTGGATGCTGGGCGTTATCACTATTCCTGCCCTGCTGCTGCTGGTTGGCGTGTTCTTCCTGCCTAACAGCCCACGCTGGCTGGCGGCGAAAGGCAACTTCCGCGATGCGCAACGCGTACTGGATCGCCTGCGTGATACCAGTGAGCAGGCAAAGCGCGAGCTGGATGAGATCCGTGAAAGCCTGAAGATCAAACAGTCAGGCTGGGGATTATTTACCAGTAGCAGCCACTTCCGTCGTGCGGTGTACCTGGGCATTCTGCTGCAGGTTATGCAACAGTTTACCGGCATGAACGTCATCATGTATTACGCACCGAAAATTTTTGAGATTGCAGGTTTCTCAAATACGACCCAACAGATGTGGGGAACGGTGATTGTCGGGCTGGTTAACGTACTGGCGACCTTTATTGCTATCGGCCTGGTGGATCGCTGGGGCCGTAAGCCGACCCTGATTCTGGGCTTCCTGGTCATGGCAGCCGGTATGGGCGTTCTTGGCACCATGCTGCATATGGGCATTCATTCGTCAGGCGCGCAGTACTTCGCGATTGGCATGCTGCTGATGTTTATCGTGGGCTTTGCCATGTCAGCCGGTCCGTTGATCTGGGTTCTGTGTTCTGAAATTCAGCCGCTGAAAGGACGCGATTTCGGTATCACCGTGTCAACGACCACCAACTGGATCGCCAACATGATTGTCGGCGCAACCTTCCTGACCATGCTGAATACGCTGGGCAATGCACCGACCTTCTGGGTTTACGGTCTGCTGAACGTCTTCTTCATCGTACTGACGGTTATGTTAATTCCCGAAACCAAAAACGTTTCGCTGGAGCACATTGAACGTAACCTGATGGCAGGTAAAAAGCTGCGCGACATCGGTCAGTAAGCCTCCGCTTTTCATGTCTATCTCAAAGCCAGTCAGTGAAAACTGACTGGCTTTTTTGCTGGCGTTTTACCGGCGTTCTCTCTCGAAAAATCCCCCGCCTTATTATCGTCAAGCCCTGCTATTTCCCCATTGTCACCGTCACCGCTTCGCTTTTCTTTCATTAAAGTCGAATAACAATACGCCGATAAATTAAATGACGTTTTCATTATAAAAATAATTTTTCAGACTTTACGTTTACCAGGAAATCAAATGAACAGCACCAGCATAAAAAAGACAATGAGCACCCGTGCTCAGATGCTGCTGGCCGGCGGAATGACGATTGTCGTGGGGTTTACTGCGACTATCGGATTACTCAGTTGGCAGTCATCCAAAGAACAAAAATCCCTTGCTGCCGAATACCTGCAGCAAATTGCTGCCGGTCATGGCGGGCAAATCCAGCAAGAACTGACTCACGCACTGGATGCCGCGCAAAATCTGGGACAAAGCCTGGCCGCTCTGCCTGCGGCGGGGATAACCGATCGCAAAGTTGCCGATAAGCTCATGGAATATGCGCTGCACAAAAACCCAGACTTTGTGTCGATGACCGTGGTGTTTGAACCCGATGCCTTTGACGGCCGCGATAGTGCCTTCGTCGGGCAGCAGGGCACGCCACCTGGTGGTCGCTATGCCTGGTACATAGACCGGGACAAAGACGGCCGTTACAAAATGAATCCGGCACTGGATTATTTGCAGCCCGGTGCCGGAAATTACTATTTGCTGCCGAAGGAAACGCTAAAGGACACACTGATTGAGCCTTACAGCTTCGCTTATGATGGCGCAAAACCAGAGTGGCTAACCTCGGTGGCAACGCCTGTCATGGTCAACGACAAACTGAAAGTGGTGGTCAGTTCCGATATCCTGCTGTCCGCCATCCAGAAAAAGGTCAATCAAATCAAGCCCTGGCAGGGAACCGGCTATGCGCTGCTGCTCTCGAATAGCGGCAACGTGATTTCCTCCCCCCGATGCAGGTGAAGCCGGTAAAAAATGGCAGGGCAATGCAAACGGCTATCGTACGGCAGTGACAGAGCAGTACGATCCCGTCCTGAAAGAAAAAGCCATGTATACCTGGTACCCGATAAGCGTGGGCAACAGCACTAAACCCTGGTATGTCGGGATTGTCGCGCCGGTCAGCCAGGTGATGGCGGCGGCTGACCAGCAGCTTTACTGGGCTATAGCGTTGATGATAATCAGTATTCTGTCCGTAGGGGCCGTGTTGGGGCTGTTATTCAACCGTAAAGTAATGCGTCCGCTGGGCGGTGAACCCGCAGAGGCGGCGCGCATTGCGCTGGCCGTTGCTGAGGGCCGGTTAAACAACGGCATTCAGGTGGCGCCAGGCGACAGCAGCAGCCTGTTTTATGCTTTACACACCATGCAGGCACAGTTACAGAGTATCGTGGGTCAAATCAAAGACGCCAGCACCTCGGTCCAGCAGGGTGCGGGCGAGATTGCCAGTGCGAACCTCAATCTCGCCTCACGCACCGAGGAACAGGCGGCGGCGCTGGAGCAGACTGCCGCGAGCATGGAGCAGATTAGCGCCGCCATTCGCATGAATGCGGACAATGCACAGCAGGCAACGGGCCTGACCGAAAATGCCACGCGTATCGCCAGCCGGGGAGAAACCCTGGTGGATCAGGTGGTAACGACCATGGCCCAGATCGATGAAAGCTCAAAGAGAATCGGTGATATCACCACGCTGATTAACAGCATCGCGTTCCAGACCAACATTCTGGCACTCAACGCCGCCGTCGAAGCGGCTCGCGCCGGAGAACAGGGGCGCGGCTTTGCTGTGGTGGCCTCTGAAGTGCGTAATCTGGCTCAGCGGACGACCAGCGCCGTGAAAGATATCTCCGCCCTGATTGAAGCGTCCGCCGTGCGGGTCGAAAATGGTGTCGTACTGGTCAACGATGCGGGCAAAACCATGCATGAGATGACGACTGCCGTTTCATCCGTGCAGCATATCATCGGCGAAATTGTTGCCGCCTCCGATGAGCAGGCTCGCGGCATTGCGCAAGTGACCATCGCCGTCAACGAAATGGATGGGACCACGCAGCAGAATGCCGCGCTGGTTCAGCAGATGTCGGCCGCGTCGAGTTCGCTTGAGGACCAGGCCCGGCAACTGGCGCAGACGGTTAAGCAGTTTCATTAAAAAGCGGGTTGTGCCGGTCGGTCAGCATGACCTTTTTTGCAGGCGGTGTATTGCTGTTGAGTTCCTCGCCTGCGCCGCTTATGCTGAGCGCCATGAAAACAGCCCGTCTTCCCATTGCCCTGCAACAAGCCGTTATGCGCGCCCTGCGTAGCGCGCTTGAGCGGGCCAATGAAAAGCTTGAACGCCATTATCCTGAGCCAACGCTGGTTTATCAGCAGCGTGGCACCGCCGCTGGCACGGCCTGGCTGGAAAAATGGGAAATTCGCCTCAATCCCGTCCTGCTGATGGAAAATCAGCAGGCCTTTATTGAAGAAGTCGTTCCCCATGAGCTGGCCCATTTGCTGGTGTGGAAAACCTTTGGCCGCGTCGCGCCCCATGGCAAAGAGTGGAAATGGATGATGGAGAGCGTTCTGTGCGTGCCGGCACGGCGCACTCATCAGTTCGAAGTCGAGTCGGTGCGCAGCCGCACTTTTGCTTATCGCTGCCAGTGTCAACAGCACCAGCTTACCGTGCGTCGCCATAACCGCGTGCTCCGTGGCGAAAGCGAGTACCGCTGCGTGCACTGCGGTAGCCTGTTGAAAGCCGACGTCTCTCCCCTCTCCTGAACGGATTCTCATTCCGCCTGCGCCTGCATTCTGGTACCCTGCCGCCCTTTTAAGGATCAGGGGTAAAACTGGAATATGTCTCGCAAATTAATCATAACCACGGCGCTGTTACTGGCATCTTTTAACAGCCAGGCCCTTAACCTCGATAACTATCATCAAAATAATTTTCAGCAGGCCAAAGCCTTCGCCGCAGAGATTAACCAGGATGCGCCAGGCAGCTTTTATTGTGGCTGTAAGATTAGCTGGCACGGCAAAAAGGGCGAGCCTGACCTGAACAGTTGTGGTTATCAGCCGCGCAAAAATGCCAACCGCGCCGCGCGTATTGAGTGGGAACATGTGATGCCTGCCTGGGAGTTCGGTCATCAACGTCAGTGCTGGCAGAATGGCGGCCGCAAAAATTGCAGTAAAGATGCCGACTACCGCCGTATCGAAACCGACCTGCACAATCTGCAACCGGCCATCGGTGAGGTGAATGGTGACCGCGGTAACTACGCTTACAGCCAGTGGAACGGCACTGAAAAGCAGTACGGTCAGTGCACCATGCAAATTGATTTTAAAAACAAGCAGGCGCAGCCGCCAGAGCGGGCTCGCGGCGCGATCGCCCGCACTTACTTCTACATGCGTGACCAGTATCATCTGCGCCTGTCGCGTCAACAAACCCAGTTATTCACGGCCTGGGACAAGCTCTATCCGGTGAGCAAATGGGAATGTGAGCGCGACCAGCGCATCGCGCGTGTACAGGGGAATCATAATCCTTATGTGCTCGAGGCTTGCAAGCGTTAAAATCCCTGCCCTAAACTAACGGTTTCACCGCCCCGCCGCGTTAATCCCGCGGCGTTTAGCTCTCAGGGACCTTATGCGCATACCTCGCATTTATCACGCACAGCCTGTTCACGTTGGCAGTGAAATTACGCTGGACGACGACGCCGCCAACCATGTTGGCCGCGTGCTCCGTATGACCAGTGGGCAGCATGTAGAACTGTTTGATGGCAGTAATCTGACTTTCGCAGCAGAAATCACGCATGTTGATAAAAAACGTGTAAAAGTATCCATCACGGCAAGCCAGGAAGACGATCGCGAATCACCGCTTTATCTGCATCTCGGTCAGGTGATGTCTCGCGGCGAAAAAATGGAATTTACTATTCAGAAATCGATCGAACTGGGTGTAAATGTCATTACGCCGCTGTTTTCTGAACGCTGTGGTGTCAAACTGGATGCCGAACGTCTGGCAAAAAAAATTCAGCAGTGGCAAAAAATTGCCATTGCTGCCTGCGAACAGTGTGGTCGTAACCGGATACCTGAAATCCGCCCGGCCATGACGCTGGAAGCCTGGTGCAGTGAAGCAGAAAGTGGGTTAAAACTAAATCTGCATCCGCGCGCCAGCCACAGCATCAATACGTTGCCCCAGCCGGTAGAACGTATCCGCCTGTTGATTGGTCCGGAAGGTGGGCTGTCAACGGATGAAATTGCCATGACGGCGCAGCATGGTTTTACCGATATTTTGCTTGGCCCACGGGTTTTACGCACCGAAACCACGGCACTGACCGCCATCACGGCACTTCAGGTGAGGTTTGGTGACCTGGGTTAAGCGATACTTTTAGCTTCATCGGGTCGCGCTCAGCACAAACCGCGTCCTGACTGTTCAGCCCCTTTTCGCCCGAACGGAACGAGACGGTAATCCCCGCCTCCTTCAGGAGATAATAATGATCAAGCTTGGCATCGTGATGGACCCGATCTCATCCATCAACATTAAGAAAGACTCCAGCTTTGCAATGCTGCTGGAAGCACAGCGCCGTGGTTACGAAATTCACTACATGGAGATGAACGATCTCTCCCTGCGCGGTGGCGTGGCTTTCGCCCGCACTCGCCTGCTCAGCGTGGAACAGAATGCCGAAAGCTGGTATCAGTTTGGCAGCGAGCAGGTGATTAAACTGGCTGACCTGAACGTCGTGTTGATGCGAAAAGATCCGCCATTCGACACCGAATTTATCTACTGCACCTATATCCTGGAGCGCGCAGAAGAACAGGGCACGCTGATCGTCAACAAGCCGCAAAGCCTGCGCGATTGTAACGAAAAACTGTATACCGCCTGGTTCGCAGAATTCACGCCAGATACGCTGGTCACCCGCTCTAAGCAACAACTGCGGGCGTTCTGGCAGGAGCATGGCGATGTCATTATGAAGCCGCTGGACGGCATGGGCGGCGCGTCCATTTTCCGCGTGAAGCAGGACGACCCGAATTTCGGTGTTATCGCAGAAACCCTGACTGAACATGAAAGCCGTTACTGCATGGCGCAAAATTACCTGCCGGCGATCAAAGACGGTGATAAGCGCGTTCTGGTGGTCGATGGCGAACCGGTTCCCTATTGCCTGGCGCGTATTCCGCAGGGGGGAGAAACCCGCGGTAACCTGGCGGCTGGCGGACGCGGCGAAGCTCGCCCGCTGAGCGAAAGCGACTGGGAAATTGCCCGCCGTGTCGGCCCTGCCCTGAAGGCCAAAGGCCTGATTTTTGTCGGGCTCGACATTATTGGTGATAGACTGACTGAAGTTAACGTGACCAGCCCGACATGCATTCGTGAAATCGAGGCCGCGTTCCCTGTCTCCATCACCGGTATGCTGATGGACGCCATCGAGAAGCGCCTGGGCTGAGCATAACGCTGGGGCCATGCTCCGTGATCAACCCAACACCGGTGCAGATGTCACGCACCGGTTATCTTTGGTAAAGCATGTGAGAATGAATTTACAGCATCACTTTTTAATTGCCATGCCATCGTTGCAAGATCCCTTTTTCAAACGTTCTGTGGTCTACATTTGCGAGCATAACGAAGAAGGGGCAATGGGGCTGATTATCAATAAGCCGATGGAAAACCTGACGGTTGACGGCATTCTGAAAAAGCTCAAGATCGCCGAAGAAAACCGCGACCCGGCAATCAATCTTGATAAACCGGTGTTCAGCGGTGGTCCGCTGGCAGAAGATCGCGGCTTTATTCTGCATTCGGCACAGCGAACCTTTACCTCCAGCATTCGCGTCTCAGACAACACCGTGATTACCACCTCACGCGACGTTCTGGAAGCGATTGGCACGGCCTCACAGCCCGATCATGTGCTGGTCGCGCTGGGTTATTGTGCCTGGGAAAAAGACCAGCTTGAAAACGAGCTGATGGAAAACGCCTGGCTGACCACTCCGGCTAACAGCAACATCCTGTTTCAGACGCCGATCTCTGAGCGCTGGCGTGAAGCCGCACGCAGCATTGGCGTTGATATTCACAATATGGCCAGCGATGCAGGTCACGCCTGATGAATACACAAACGTTGTTAGGTTTTGACTTCGGCACCAAAAGTATCGGCGTCGCGGTGGGACAACAGCTGACGGGCAATGCCCGCCCGTTGAGTGCGCTCAAGGCGCAGGATGGCACGCCTGACTGGCTGCAAATCGAAAAACTGCTCAAAGAGTGGCAGCCTGATTTTGTGGTGGTGGGATTACCGTTAAATATGGACGGCACTGAACAGCCTTTGACCGCGCGCGCGCGCAAGTTTGCTAACCGCCTGCATGGTCGTTTCGGCATTCGCGTGGAGTTGCAGGATGAGCGCCTCAGCACCGTCGAAGCGCGAGCCGATCTGTTTGAACGGGGCGGTTATCGTGCGCTGAACAAAGGATCAGTGGATTCACAGTCAGCGGCAATTATCCTGCAGGACTGGTTTGAAACCCATTAAGCAATTACGCCTTCGGCCTGACGGGCCAGGCGGCTCTGCTCAAACGTTTGCATTCCGGCCTGCGCGCCGGTTTGCAAAATGGCGGGAATCTGGTGCATTTTGCCTTCCCGAATCAGGTTGATGACCGCACTGGTCGTAATCAGTACCTCAAACAGCCCGACTCTTTTCTCATCGATGGCAGAAACCAGCTGCTGCGCGATTACCGCTTTCAGGCTGCCCGCCAGTTGCGTGCGTATCAGATTTTTTTCATCTGCAGGAAACACATCCACCAGCCTGTCCACCGCCTGAACCGCGCCGCGCGTATGCAAGGTTGCCAGCACCAGATGTCCGGTCTCTGCGGCGGTCAGTGCCTGACGAATGGTGTCACTGTCGCGTAGTTCACCCAGCATGATCACGTCAGGATCTTCCCGTAAAGCCGCTTTCAGGCCCAGACTAAACGACCGGCAATGCAACCCGACTTCGCGCTGTTGAATCAGGGATTGCTGGCTGTGATGAATAAACTCAATCGGATCTTCCAGCGTCAGAATATGACGCGCCTGCAGCCGGTTGATGGCATCGACCATAGCCGCCAGCGTGGTCGATTTACCACTGCCGGTTGCGCCGGTAATCAAAATCAGCCCGTCCTGTTTATCCAGTAAGGTCGGCACCACCTCCGGCAGGCGTAACGCTGCCAGCGTGGGACAGTGGCTGGCAATAATACGCAACGCCAGTGACAGCCCGTTACGCTGCCTAAACAGATTGGCGCGGAGGCGTTGTCCACTCACCAGGGTTAACGCAAAATCCAGCTGCCCTTCTTGCTTCAGTTGCGCCTGCTGTTCAGTGTCCAGCCATGCCGAGGTAAACCGCACCATCCAGTCAGCAGACAGGACAGGCTGGTCGGGAAGCGTTTCAAGCCGGCCCTGACGGCGCCAGTACGGCAAATGTCCGTTACAAAGGTGCAGATCGGCGGCGTTATGCTTTACACTAAGCGCCACTATTTCATCCAAATCCATTTTGATCTCCAGACTATGACTTCAATCCAGCACAACCTACAGCAAGTCCGTCAGCGAATCGCTGCTGCTGCAACCCGTTGCGGCCGGGCACCAGAAGAAATTACGTTACTTGCAGTAAGCAAAACGAAGCCTGCGAGCGCGGTCGAAGAAGCGGCAGCGGCGGGTCAGATTGATTTTGGTGAGAATTACGTTCAGGAAGGGGTTGAAAAAATTCAGTCCCTGGCCTCACATCCTGGATTGATATGGCATTTCATTGGTCCCCTGCAGTCCAATAAAAGCCGACTGGTAGCCGAACATTTTGCCTGGTGCCACACCGTCGATCGCCAGAAGATCGCCCAGCGGCTCAACGATCAGCGGCCTGAACATCTGCCGCCGCTCAATGTCTTAATTCAGGTAAATATCAGTGACGAAAACAGCAAATCTGGCATCATGCTGGATGCGGTTGCCGAACTGGCTCAGGAGATTACCGCCATGCCGCGTTTGCGGTTGCGTGGGCTGATGGCGATTCCGGCACCCGAACAGGATTATCAGCGACAGCTGGCGGTATGTCAGCAAATGGCTGATGCATTTCACCAGCTAAAACAGCAATATAGTGATGTTGACACCCTTTCACTGGGGATGAGCGATGACATGGAGGCGGCCATCGCCGCTGGCAGTACTCTGGTGCGCATTGGCACCGCTATATTTGGCGCGCGTGATTACACACAACCTTCACAACAATAATTGAGGAACTTCATGTTAACAATGACGTTTTTAGTAAAAACGATAATCGATCTCTACGTCATGGTGCTGCTGCTGCGCATCTGGATGCAGTGGTCACGTTGTGATTTTTATAATCCGCTTGCCCAGTTTGTGGTGAAGATTACTCAGCCGATTGTGAAACCCTTACGTCGTATCCTGCCTGCACTGGGTCCGATCGATACGGCATCTCTGCTGTTAGCCTTTGTACTGACAACGCTTAAATACCCGCTTCTGCTGCTCATCCAGGTCGGCGTGTTCTCTGTCGATCCCACCAATTTGCTGGTTGGGCTACTGTCGTTGCTGAAATCTGCCGGCTATTTGGTGTTCTGGGTGATTATCATTCGCTCCCTGATGAGCTGGATCAGCCAGGGCCGCGGTGCGATGGACTTCGTGCTGATCCAACTGACCGAGCCATTAATGGCGCCGATTCGCCGCATTCTCCCTGCCATGGGCGGCATCGACTTCTCAGCCATGATTGTGATTCTGGTGCTGTATGCCCTGAATTTCCTTGGCATGGATCTGTTCCCGGGTCTCTGGTATTTGCTGTAAATGAATCAAACTGGAACTGTTATGCAAAAAGTTGTTCTTGCCACCGGTAATCCCGGCAAAGTACGTGAACTGGCGGATCTGCTCGCCGCCTTTGGTCTGGATATCGTGGCGCAAACCGAACTCGGCGTGGAATCCGCCGAGGAAACCGGCCTGACCTTTATCGAAAACGCCATCCTGAAAGCGCGTCATGCCGCGCAGCTTACCGGCCTTCCTGCTCTTGCAGATGACTCCGGGCTGGCCGTAAATGCGCTGGGTGGCGCGCCCGGGATTTATTCTGCCCGCTATGCCGGTGAAGAGGCCAGCGACCAGCAGAACCTGGAAAAACTGCTTCAGGCGCTGGAAAATACGCCCGACGGGCAACGTCAGGCACAGTTCCACTGCGTGCTGGTCTATTTACGTCATGCTTCTGATCCCACGCCGCTGGTGTTCCACGGTAGCTGGGAAGGGGAAATTACCCGGACGGCAGCCGGTAACGGTGGGTTTGGTTACGATCCCGTGTTCTATGTTCCGGCATTGGGTAAAACCGCCGCCGAACTGACTAAAGCAGAGAAAGGAAACGTCTCTCATCGTGGTAAAGCATTGACGCTGTTACTGGAAGCGATGCGTAATGCCTGATTTACCGCCTCTGAGTTTGTACATCCACATCCCCTGGTGTGTACAGAAATGCCCCTACTGTGATTTTAATTCTCACGCCTTAAAGGATGAGGTGCCGCACGTTGAATATGTGCAGCACCTGCTGCGCGATCTTGAAAACGATCTGCCGCTGATTCAGGGTCGCGAGGTTCGCACGGTGTTTATCGGCGGCGGCACGCCAAGCCTGTTAAGCAGCAGCGCCATGCAGATGTTGATGGATGGTGTGCGCGAGCGCCTGACGCTGACGGCAGATGCGGAAGTCACGATGGAAGCGAACCCGGGCACGGTAGAAGCTGACCGCTTCAGCGCTTATCAACGCGCCGGCATTAACCGCATCTCCATTGGCGTACAGAGCTTCAGTCCGCAGAAGCTGGAACGACTGGGCCGTATCCACGGACCAGACGAAGCGAAACGCGCCGCCGAACTGGCTCAGGGATTAGGCTTACGCAGCTTCAACCTTGACCTGATGCATGGCCTTCCCGATCAGTCACTGACGGAGGCGCTGGACGATTTACGCCAGGCGATTGCGCTCAATCCACCGCATCTTTCCTGGTATCAGTTGACCATTGAGCCGAATACCTTATTTGCCTCTCGCCCGCCCACACTGCCGGATGATGACGCCCTGTGGGATATCTTCGAGCAGGGTCATCAGCTGCTGACCGCCGCCGGTTATCAGCAATACGAAACCTCGGCCTATGCCAGGCCGGGCTACCGCTGTGAACATAACCTGAACTACTGGCGGTTTGGTGACTATCTCGGCATTGGCTGTGGTGCCCACGGCAAACTGACCCAGCCCGATGGCCGCATTGTCCGCACGATAAAAGTGCGTCATCCGCGTGGCTTTATGAAGGGAAACTATCTCGACAAGCAGTACGACGTTGTGGACAGTGATAAGCCGTTTGAGTTCTTTATGAACCGTTTTCGTTTGCTGGAGCCCGCGCCGCGTGCTGACTTTAGCCGCTATACCGGGCTGGATGAAACGTGGGTTCGCCCGCAGATCGACCAGGCGCTTGCCGCAGGCTACATCACCGAAACGCCGGAATATTGGCAAATTACAGAGAAAGGCAAACTATTCCTGAACACGTTGCTGGAGCTGTTTTTAGCGGAAGCGTAGCGCATTCCCGGCCCGGAAGCCTGACGCCACAGGTTAGCGTAACCGGGCCGTTTACACCGCCGTTCAACCGCGCTCGGTATTCTGCCTTAGCTGTAACAGCCTCGTGTTAATAATGGCGATGTTAACCTCACAGGGCATACCATCATCCAGATAGACGGTTTCGTTGATCTCCAGCGCCGCATCATTCGCATTAAAATTCAGCAGCCTGAGCTGCTCACCGTCGGTAACGTTGATGGCATTCAGTTGCTGATCACGACGCTGAATTTTCTTGCCGGTGATCTGTTCAATGTACGAATATTTTGAGATTTCCAGTCGCCCAAACTCCATGCTGTTAAACAGGCTGACGGGCAGATGGATATATTCCAGCGCGACAGGGATGTCATCAAAGCACATCAGACGAACGATTTTGTATATCTGGTCGCTGTTCTTGATGCGTAAAGCCTGCGCCATATCGGGCCCGGGCACTTTGATAATGCTGGCAGTGAGCACCTTCCTGACCGCTTTGTGTCCTTTTTTGTGCGCCTGATAATCAAACGGCGAAAGCGCATGAAACCGGCCAGAATGATTACTCTTGCCGATTGATCCAACGAACAGACCCGAACCTTTTACCCGATAAATGCGCTGCTGCTCAATAAGGATTCGGGTGGCTTCCCGCACCGTCGCCCGGGTAATGCCAATGTTCTTTGCTATGGCAATTTCTGTGTCCAGCTTATCGCCCGGCAGAAGGCCATCCTGCATGATCTTCGTCAGAATATAGTCGACAACCTCTTTTTGCTTCTCTGTAATGCCATCGAACATCAGCATGTTCCCGAATAGTGTGCCCGTGCCTGCGGTGCGCTACAGCAACGCCTTTACGCCCGATTTCCGTCACGACGTGCCAGTAAGAAAGGACCCAGATGTGATCCAGCTAACGATTTTGCACTCAAATTCCCTTCGTCCAGCCAGAAATGATTCTTGCATATTGTATCTGTACAGGTCGAGGTGCATCATCAAGATGACTAGACAGGTTTAACATGTCTATACGTAAGAAACATTTTTTGCAACAGCGGATGTTCAAAACTGATGCGTGCAGTCAAAATAAAAACCATAATTTATAATGGTTTATATTTATTTTCTTTTTCATCCTGCTGCCAGCCGTTTTGCTGGATAAAACGGAAAAGGGATGACAGCGTGAAGAAACAAAGAAAGCTGACTGTACAGCTTGATGAATGCGGCGAGCCTGCATCCTGACTTTTTTGCATAACTTTTTATCCAGGATAACGTATGGCGAATCTGACCCAATGGCTGAATGCTGACAAAATTCACTATCTTGAACGCGTTTCTGACTGGAAAGCCGCGATTCAGGTCACTGGCGATCCCCTGCTCAAAGAAGGTGCGATTTCACAGGATTACATCGACACGATTATCCGCCTTAAAGAGGAAACCGGCCCCTACTTCGTTATCGCACCGCGCATTGCCATGCCGCATGCCCGCCCTGAGCAGGGCGCAATGAAGCTGGGACTCTCCGTGGTGAAGCTTGCAAACCCGGTCACCTTTGATGCGGGGGAAAACGATCCTGTCGACATTCTTTTCATGTTCTCCGCCCCTGACAGCAACAGCCACATCGAGATGATCTCGCAACTGGCTGAAGTCTTGACTGACGACGCCATCATGGAACGCGTGTACCAGGCACAAAGCCAACACGCGTTGTGCGCGGTGCTGCTAGCAAACGACATGTCCAATTAACCTATTCAACTTCAAAGAGGTTTTTATGAAAATTATGGCAGTGTGTGGTTCAGGCCTGGGAAGCAGCTTTATGATGGAAATGAACATCAAAAAAGTGCTTAAAGCGATTGATGTCACGGCGGACGTTGAACATTCCGATCTCGGCTCAGTGACACCGGACGTGGCGGATGTGTTTGTTATGGCAAAAGACATCGCCTACAGCGCTAACCTGCCGCCGGAAAAAGTCATCATCATTAATAACATTATCGACCTGAAAGAAGTTGAGCAAAAAATTCGCGACTACTTCAATAAATAATCCTGTCACCCACTTATAAAAGAACACTTACCGCTGAGGTTATTATGTTTATACAAAACCTTTTACTGGTAGTTGTCGACGTGCTGAAAGTCCCCTCTATTCTGGTCGGACTGGTGGCGATGTTCGGTCTGATCGCGCAACGCAAACCGCTGCCGGATGTGATAAAAGGCACGGTAAAAACCATCCTGGGTTTTTTAGTACTGGCAGGCGGTGCCACGGTGTTGGTTGGTTCACTAACGCCGCTGGGGGATATTTTTAAGCACGCATTTAACGTTCAGGGAATTATTCCAAATAATGAGGCGATGGTGTCTATCGCCCTGGCGAAGTATGGCGCGCCTACGACGCTTATCATGGCGTTTGGCATGGTGGCAAATATCACCGTTGCCCGTTTTACCCGCCTGAAATATATCTACCTCTCTGGTCATGTGACCTTTTATATGGCCTGTATGATTGCGATTATCCTGTCGGTGGCCGGATTTGAAGGCGTGCAGCTTATTTATACCGGTTCGCTGACGCTGGGAATGTTAATGGCTTTTTTCCCGGCACTGGCTCAGCCCTATATGCGTAAAATCATTGGGCACGATCAGGTTGCACTGGCGCATACCGGCACGGTGGGTTATGTCCTGTCAGGCTGGATAGGTTCTCTGGTGGGCAAAGGTTCAAAATCCACTGAAGAGATGAACATGCCAAAAAACCTGAGTTTTTTGCGTGACAGCACCATCTCGATTTCCCTGACGATGATGATCATCTATTTTATTTTGTCCGTCTCAGCGGGCAGGGAATATGTGGAGAGTCAGTTCAGCCACGGACAAAACTATCTGGTGTACTCGTTTGTGCAGGCTATTACCTTCGCTGCGGGTGTCTTTATTATCCTTCAGGGCGTGCGTTTAATTCTGGCGGAAATTGTGCCGGCATTTACCGGGTTTTCAGAGAAGCTGGTGCCCAACGCGCGTCCGGCACTGGACTGCCCTATCGTTTTCCCTTATGCGCCTAATGCCGTTCTGGTTGGCTTTATTTCCAGCTTTGTCGGCGGACTGGTGGGGCTGTTTATTCTTGGACAGCTGCACTGGATATTAATCCTGCCAGGTGTCGTACCGCACTTTTTCTGCGGCGCAACGGCAGGCGTATTTGGTAATGCAACCGGCGGTAAACGCGGGGCAATGTTAGGGGCCTTTGCGCACGGTATTCTGATTACCTTCCTGCCGGTCGCCTTATTACCTGTGCTGGGTGCCATCGGCCTGACCAACACCACCTTCTCGGACACCGATTTTGGCGTTACGGGGATACTGCTGGGTAATATGGCCAGGTTCCTTGATAAGGGAACGATCACCATGGTGATCACGGGAATCTTTGCCCTGCTGGTTATTTATAACTACGTTGCCAGCAACAAAACGGTCGCTAAAGAGGTTAACAACGACTAAATCCTGTCAGGGGCTGATGAATTCAGCCCCTTTTGTTTTGCAACGGGTTCAGGAAGGGCGCAACTTTGATGACGCCTGAACACGGACGTCTTCATCGCCCGGGCGCACAGGCCCTGAGGACGGGCGACCACTGGCTCAATGAACCGCACGGTGAAGGGCAGACGACCCGCCGGAGCAGGCCCTCTGTGAAGCATTACTTCAGCGAACTGACCAGTGTTTTCCGGTCTTTCTCCAGAGCAATAACCCGGTTACAGACCGCTTTTCCAAACTGTTGAAAGTCGGCTTCCTGATTATTCCACTCGCTCTGAATGGCGTTTTGCAGGCCGCCAAGATTCCCCATCAACCCCTGCAAACCGCTGCCGCCACCGTTGGACATGGCTTTGCTGCCCATCTCATTGATGCTGTCCTGCAGAATACCGCCCATCGCCTGATTAACCAGTTGCTGGCCATCGGCACGAACCTGATCGATCGCCTGATGATGGAAGGTTAAACCATCACTGCGATGCTCAATAATGCGGTTCATCTGGGTTTTTAACTGGGTATTCAGCGTTGCCAGCCGCTCATGTAACCGGCTGGATTCCCCGACTTGCTGGGTGATGATGTTATCCAGCGCAGCACGCCCTTTCTCCAGACGTGATGTGGCACCGTTATCGATCCAGGGAAGATCGCGACGTAAGGCATTTTGATAATCAATCGCCTTCTGACGGTTAGCCGCATTCATCGTCATTTTCTGACCGTTGAACTGCACATCGCCCAGCGTCGAGATCTGCATGTTGCCGTTTTCACCCACCACCTGCACGTTTTGTGGCGTAATAACAACATCATCCTGTGGTTTGACACTGCACTCCCAGGCGGCCTGGGCCTGCGTTGCTGCCAGTAAAAGACCGGCGACCAGCGCGTTACGAATCATACAATCTCCCTGTGTGGGTGTGAAAGCGACACTGCTGGTAACTTAGTCCCACCAGACGTCAAAGAGTTCGGTCACTTTCACATCCTGCAGCTTGCGGTCGTCCAGCCACTTGCGTACCAGCTCACGATGTTCATCGGTGCATTTACCGGTTTGCTCCAGGCAAATCAGCCCTTCCCATGCCAGATAACCGCTACCATCGAAAGCCAGACCATTAGGCGCGATCGCTTCATTGATGAACTGATTCAGGGTTTCGTCGATGTCACTTTCAGCGGTGCCTTCAGGAAAACGCCAGGCCACAGAAAAGCCCAGTTCCTGAAATTCATCAATATGTAATTTTTTACGTAAACGGCGGCTGCGTTGTGTGGCCATTATTTCACCCTCTCAAACATTAAATCCCATACGCCATGGCCTAAACGCTGCCCGCGCTGCTCAAATTTTGTCAGTGGACGCGTTTCCGGACGCGGCACATACGTGCTGTCTTCAGACAGGTTTTGATAACCTGCAATGCTGCTCATGACCTCAAGCATATGTTCTGCATAGGCTTCCCAGTCGGTCGCCATATGGAATACGCCACCCAGCTTAAGTTTACGCATCACCAGTTCGGCAAAGGGCACCTGCACAATGCGGCGTTTATTGTGACGGGCTTTATGCCACGGGTCCGGGAAGAAAAGCTGAACCATGCGCAGTGAGTTATCAGGAATCATTTTTTCCAGCACTTCAACAGCATCATGACACATAACCCGCAGATTGCTGACCTCCGCTTCTTTTGCAGAAGCCAGACAGGCCCCCACGCCCGGCGCGTGCACTTCAATCCCCAGGAAGTTTTGATGTGGCGTATTTTGCGCCATGGTCACCAGCGAGGCGCCCATACCAAAGCCAATTTCCAGGGTCACCGGCGCATCACGACCAAACAACACAGGCAAATCAATGGGATCAGGCTGATATTCAACACCCATCTCCGGCCAGTAATTATCCAGCGCCAGCTGCTGGCCTTTGGTTAAGCGGCCCTGACGGCGCACAAAACTACGAATCCGACGCAACGGGCGTCCATTTTCATCATATTCCGGGGTGATGACATCATTAATCATGTAGAAGCCTGCTGGTTTGCCTGTTCTGGGAAACGGGCATTATGCAAAGTTCAAAAGCAGAAGCAAGCCTTTGCCACGTTCTGCTTTATTCCTGCGTGCCCTGAAGCGCGATTTCCTGCCTGAGTGTAGAGTAAACCGCAGAAATTTACTTGTTGAGATCACCTGTCAGGATCTCGACGCATCACGCGAAAAACGGCTTATAAAGCCATCGTCTGCCGCCGCTGCTGGCTCAGCTTACGATACTGCTGTGGAGACATGCCGACATATTTAGCAAATGTACTGTAGAAGCGGCTGCTGGATCGGAATCCGGCCGTCAACGCCACATCAAGCACGGTGATATCGGTGTCGCTCAATAACGCTCTGACATGGTTGATGCGCATGGCGGTAATGTACTGTTTTAATGTGAGCTGCATAACGCGCTGAAAAATGCCCATCGCATAATTGGCATTGAGCTTAACGTGTTCGGCTACGTCATTGATGGTCAAAGCCTGATCGTAGTTATCCGCAATAAATTCCAGCATCTGACTGACATAAAACTGGGCATGACGCGAAACACTGTTTTTGTGCGTGCGAGAGGTTTTGTTCACCCCTACCGGCTGCCATCCCGACAAACTAAAGCGTTTAAGCATCAGGCCAATTTCATCGACGGCAAGCTGGCGGATCTGTTCGTCGGGGCTGTTGAGTTCCTGCTGCCAGCGCTGCACTTCAAACACACTGAGCTGCTGCTTTGCCACTGACTTAATCACCATGCCGTGAGTAACATGATTGATTAACTCTCTGTCGAGCGGCCAGGACAAAAACAGATGCATCGGCAGGTTAAGGATAGCCATGTTCTGGCAGTTGCCGGGACGCGTAAGCTGATGCGGCGTACAGGCCCAAAACAGCGTGATGTAACCCTGTTTAATCTGGACGACTTCATTATTGATCAGGTACTCCACGTCACCGTCAAACGGGACATTCACCTCCACCTGACCGTGCCAGTGGCTGGTGGTCATGGCCAGCGGCGGACGCAGTTCGATATCCATGCGCTGGTATTCAGAATAGAGCGACAGCGGACTGCGGGTCTGCTTTTCATCGCTGCTACACATATGCGGGTCGGGTGGAAGCGGTACGCCAGGCTGCATCATCATCATTCCCTCTCCTGAATTATCAGAACCCTGCCATATCTGAAGGGCTCAGGCCAGTAGCAGAGGCCAAAAATGGGCGGTTCGCGTTAATAATTCTCTGCTTTTCAGGCCAGATACTCTTCTTTCCAGGCAAATTTATCCCAAAAACTCAGATCCGATGCTGGCGGCGGGCAGATCTGAGCTTTTGGGAATGCTCCCCTGATTAGAAGGAAGTTTCGTTAGTTACGGCGTGACACTATGACGTTATCCAACCTTGCAATGGAGCATCCTGATGTCTGCACCCAAAATTACGTTTATTGGCGCGGGTTCCACTATTTTCGTCAAAAATATCCTTGGTGATGTCTTCCACCGCGATGCGCTGAAGTCAGCCCATATCGCGTTGATGGATATTGATGCAACCCGGCTTGACGAGTCCTACACCGTGGTCAGCAAGCTGATGAGTTCGGCTGGCGCGGCAGGCCATATTACCTGCCACAGTGATCAGAAAACGGCATTAGTCGATGCCGATTTTGTGGTGGTGGCGTTCCAGATTGGCGGCTATGAACCCTGTACCGTCACAGACTTTGCGGTATGTAAGCGCTATGGCCTTGAGCAAACCATCGCGGATACGCTTGGCCCCGGCGGCATCATGCGCGCGCTGCGCACCATCCCGCACCTGTGGCAGATTTGTGAAGATATGACGGCGGTGTGCCCCAATGCCACCATGCTTAATTACGTCAACCCCATGGCGATGAACACCTGGGCGATGTACGCACGTTATCCGCATATCAAACAGGTTGGCCTGTGCCATTCCGTTCAGGGAACCGCTGAAGAGCTGGCGAACGATCTCAACCTCAACCCTGCCGATTTACGTTACCGCTCTGCCGGTATCAACCATATGGCGTTTTATCTGGAGCTGGAGCGGAAAACCGCAGAGGGTACCTACGTCAATCTGTATCCGGAACTGCTGGCCGCCTTTGACGCCGGGCAGGCACCGAAACCCAATATTCACGGCAATCCACGCTGCCCGAACCTGGTACGCTATGAAATGTTCAAAAAACTGGGCTATTTCGTCACTGAATCTTCAGAACACTTCGCGGAATATACGCCCTGGTTTATCAAGCCGGGACGAGACGATCTGATTGAGCGCTACCAGATCCCGCTGGACGAATATCCTAAACGCTGCGTAGAGCAACTGGATAACTGGCGTAGCGAACTTGAGCATTACAAGCGCGCTGAACGCATTGAAAGTAAGCCATCGCGCGAGTATGCCAGCGCCATTATGAATGCAATATGGACAGGCGAACCGGCCGTGATTTACGGCAATGTGCGCAATGATGCGTTAATCGACAATCTGCCTCAGGGATGCTGTGTGGAAGTCGCCTGCCTGGTGGACGCCAACGGGATTCAGCCCACCAAAGTCGGCACTCTGCCGTCACATCTGGCGGCCATGATGCAAACCAATATCAATGTGCAAACGCTGCTGACCGAAGCCATCCTGACGGAAAACCGTGACCGGGTTTACCACGCCGCCATGCTGGACCCCCACACGGCAGCGGTGCTGGGCATTGAGGAGATTTATGCGCTGGTGAATGAGCTGATCGCCGAACACGGAGACTGGTTGCCCACCTGGCTTCACGCGTAACGTCTTTGTCTCCGGACATGCAGTCCGGCTGCTGCTGTATTCCATAACAGAAGGCGGGCGCTGGCAACAGCGTCCCGGTACCCGATGAGCATTTCAATAACGACAAAACTCAGCTACGGATTCGGCGCGTTTGGGAAAGATTTCGCTATTGGCATTGTTTATATGTATTTGATGTATTACTACACCGACGTAGTGGGTTTATCGGTTGGTGTCGTCGGTACGCTGTTTTTAGTGGCACGGATCTGGGATGCCATTAACGATCCGATCATGGGCTGGATCGTTAATGCCACGCGATCACGCTGGGGGAAATTCAAACCCTGGATTTTTGTGGGCACGCTGGCGAACTCGCTGGTGCTGTTCCTGTTGTTTAGCGCCCACTTATTTGAGGGCACGGCCCAGTTGGTGTTCGTCTGCGTCACTTACATCTTATGGGGCATGACCTACACCATTATGGATATTCCGTTCTGGTCGCTGGTGCCCACTATCACCCTGGACAAGCGCGAACGTGAAGAGCTGGTGCCCTGGCCGCGCTTTTTCGCCAGCCTTGCTTCCTTCGTCACCGCAGGCATTGCCCTGCCCTTTGTCAGCTATGTTGGCGGTGACAATCGCGGATTAGGCTTCCAGATGTTTACGCTGGTGTTAATTGCCTTTTTTATCGCATCAATGTTGGTGACGCTACGAAACGTGCATGAAGTCTATTCGTCCACTGACGATGAAACCACGGATGGCAGCCGGTTGGGACTGAAAGCCATTGTCGCCCTCATCTATCGTAACGATCAGCTTTCCTGCCTGCTGGGAATGGCGCTGGCTTACAACGTTGCGGCTAACATCATTACCGGCTTTGCCATCTACTATTTCACCTACGTTATCGGCGATGCCGCTCTTTTCCCCTACTATCTCTCTTATGCCGGTGCGGCGAACCTGGTGACGTTAATCCTGTTCCCGAAACTGGTGAACATTCTGTCGCGCCGAATTCTGTGGGCGGCGGCGTCCGCGCTGCCCATACTGAGCTGTGGCGTGCTGTTTGCCATGGCGCTGGCGGGCTATCACTCCACTCCGCTGATTGTGGTGGCCGGCATCCTGTTAAATACCGGTACTGCCCTTTTCTGGGTGCTCCAGGTGATCATGGTGGCGGATACCGTCGATTACGGTGAATACAAGCTGCATGTGCGCTGCGAGAGCATTGCTTATTCGGTGCAGACCATGGTGGTGAAAGGCGGTTCAGCCTTTGCCGCTTTCTTTATCGCCGTGGTGCTGGGGATAATTGGCTATATGCCTAACATCGCGCAGTCACAGGAAACCCTGGTAGGTATGCAATTTATTATGATCGCACTGCCCGCGGTATTTTTTATGCTGACGCTGCTGCTCTATTTCCGTTTCTACAGGCTGAACGGCGATATGCTGCGGAAAATCCAGATCCATCTCCTGGATAAATATCGTAAACCGCCGGCGTCAGAAGCGATTCCGGTCAGGAGCCTTGCGATACCCGGATCTGAACCGTAAAAGCCGCCGCCGGGCTTTTAATACCGGGTTTCGAACAACCACAGCAGGCCAGGTGCATGTCATCTGGCCTGCTGCTGTCTGGCATTTGGGATTGATGCTGGCGCGCCCGTGGCGACTCGCCCAGGGGCGGTCAAGGCAACGCATCCGACGGGCCTGAATGAAACAGGCCTTTTCAATCTTCCGGTTTACTCTCACGTGCGCTTATGCTGGAATTCCTGCCCGAATGTCGCGTAATCACGGAAATATCCCCTTTATGATGCAAGCCCCGCAGTTCGCGCAACAGGTGCTGGACTGGTATCAGCGCTTTGGCCGTAAAACCCTGCCGTGGCAGTTGGAAAAAACACCTTATAAGGTGTGGCTGTCTGAAGTCATGTTACAGCAAACCCAGGTGACCACCGTTATTCCCTACTTTGAACGCTTTATGGCGCGGTTTCCTACCGTCAGCGATTTAGCCGCCGCGCCCCTGGACGAGGTATTGCATCTCTGGACCGGTCTGGGTTACTACGCCCGGGCGCGCAACCTGCATAAAGCGGCAAAACAGGTCGTGGATGTTCATGGCGGCGAGTTTCCCCGCAACTATGATGACGTCGCCGCCTTGCCTGGCGTGGGACGTTCTACCGCTGGCGCTATTTTGTCTCTGTCGTTGGGTCTGCATTTTCCTATTCTGGATGGTAACGTTAAACGGGTTTTGGCACGTTGTTACGCGGTAGGTGGCTGGCCGGGTAAAAAAGATGTCGAAAAACGTCTGTGGCAAATCAGCGAGGACGTCACCCCAGCCGAAGGCGTCAGTCAGTTTAACCAGGCAATGATGGACCTGGGCGCAATGGTGTGTACCCGTTCCCGACCAAAATGTGACATCTGTCCGCTTAACAGCGGATGCGAAGCCCGGGCGAACAACAGTTGGGCCAGCTATCCAGGGAAAAAGCCGAAACAGACGTTGCCGGCGCGCAGCGGCTGGTTTTTGATGATGCAACATGGCGACAAGGTCTGGCTGGAACAGCGTCCGCCGGTGGGCCTTTGGGGCGGATTATTCTGCTTCCCGCAGTTCACCAGTGAAGAGGCGATGACCGACTGGCTGACGGCGCGAGGCATCCGGGCGAAACCTCAGCAGCTTACGGCGTTTCGTCATACCTTCAGCCATTTCCATCTGGATATCGTCCCAATGTGGCTGTCATGGCCTTCTGCCGGGGCATTAATGGATGAAGCGGGCGGTCTCTGGTATAACTTAACGCTGCCGCCGTCTGTGGGATTAGCCGCACCCGTAGAGCGTCTTTTGCACGAACTGCGCCATCCCCAGCAGTTGCCTTTAGGCCGCTGTGAGATTAACGAGGAAGAATAATGAGCCGCACTATTTTTTGTACTTTTTTACAACGTGACGCTGAAGGACAAGATTTCCAACTCTACCCTGGCGATCTGGGAAAACGCATTTACAATGAAATCTCGAAAGAAGCCTGGCAGCAATGGATGGCCAAGCAAACCATGCTGATCAACGAGAAAAAGCTCAACATGATGAACCCCGAAGATCGCAAAGTGCTGGAAAAGGAAATGATCAATTTCCTGTTTGAAGGCAAAGACGTCCACATTGAAGGCTATACGCCACCCGAAGCATAACCTTTTTGGCCTCAGTACTGGGGCCGTTTTCCAGGTCAGGCATGTATTTTAGATGAATAAAAAGCTGATAGCCCTGCTGGTGATTGCACCCCTTTTAGTTTCCTGTTCCGGAAAAAAGAACCCGACCTATTCAGAAGAGTGGGTGAAGGACACCAACGGATTTGACATCCTGATGGGGCAGTTCGCCCATAACATTGAGAACATCTGGGGTATCAATGAGGTTCTGATTGCCGGACCAAAAGACTACGTCAAATATAGCGACAACTATTACACCCGCAGCCATATCAACTTTGAAAGCGGTAATATCACTATTGAGACCATTTCCGGTACCGATCCCACGGCCAGCCTGCGTCAGGCGATCGTGACCACCTTGCTGATCGGCGAGGACCCGGGCAATGTCGATCTTTATTCTGATGTCAACGATATCCAAATCAGTAAAGAACCGCTGCTGTATGGTCAGGTACTGGATAACACCGGGCAGGCCATCCGCTGGCAGGGCCGCGCTCAGGCGTTTGCGGACTATTTGATTGCGAATAAACTGCAGCGTCGCAATTCTGGTCTGCATGTGATCTACTCGGTTACCATTCCGATGGTGCCTAACCATCTTGATAAGCGTGCGCATAAATACCTGCCGATGGTGCGCAAGGCTGCTGAGCAATATGGTGTTGATGCGTCTCTGATCCTCGCGATTATGCAGACCGAATCCAGTTTTAACCCCTACGCCGTCAGCCATTCTGACGCACTGGGTTTAATGCAGGTGGTACAGCATACCGCGGGCGTAGATGTGTTCCGCATGAAGGGTAAATGGGGCAAACCAAGCCGCAGCTACCTGCTGGACCCCGAGAACAACATTGATGCCGGTACGGCTTACCTGTCATTGCTGCAGCGCAGCTATCTGGCAGGCATTCAGGACCCGCTTTCGCGTCGCTATGCCGTCATTACCGCCTATAACGGCGGTGCAGGCAGCGTACTGCGTGTGTTCTCCAGCGATAAGGATCGTGCGGTCACTATCATTAACGGTATGTCACCCAGTCAGGTTTATCAGACGCTGTCTAAACAGCATCCGTCTGCGGAATCGCGGCATTATTTGTATAAGGTGAGTACGGCGCAGCGGAGTTATCATCGGTTTTGATGGGGGGCTGCCCGCCGGGCGATGGGTTGTTCTGCCTGTCGGGCGTTGGGTTGCTTACTCTGGCTATGAGAAGGTTCCGCCAGTCGGGCGTTGGGTTGCTTACTCTGGCTGTGAGAAGGTTCCGCCCGCCTGGCGTTGGGTTGCTTACTCTGGCTGTGAGAAGGTTCCGCCCGCCTGGCGTTGGGTTGCTTACTCTTGCTGTGAGAAGGTTCCGCCCGCTGGATGTTGGGTTGCTTACTCTGGCTGTGAGAAGGTTCCGCCCGCCAGGCGTTGGGCAGTTTCAGCCTGCCCGTGCAGGCGGACGTGTTAAGGGGCTTACGCCAGCCCCTTAACAATCCCGGCGTCCGGCAGCCGTCGCTGTTCCTTCGTCACTCACTGCGGCCTGACGGGCCGGCCGGATGCGCCCTCCGTGGCGCAGCCGTCCTCTGCGCGGCATCCCTGCCGCTCCGCCCTGGCCTCCGCTCTCTCCTCAGCGCTCCGGATGCCTCCTGAAAACCCACGCCTGTGAGGGCTTATATTTTTCCCGGAAGGTCGGCGTTGTCTGTAATTAACTGCGTGCGGTTAAATGAATGCGGACGTTTAGGGAACAGAAAAATATCTTTATCTCAATATATTAGGATGCGTTCCGGATGCCTCCTGAAAACCCACGCCTGTGAGGGCTTATATTTTTCCCGGAAGGTCGGCGTTGTCTGTAATTAACTGCGTGCGGTTAAATGAATGCGGACGTTTAGGGAACAGAAAAATATCTTTATCTCAATATATTAGGATGCGTTCCAAATGCCTCCGAAAACCTACGCCTGTGAGATCGAATGTTTTCCCGGAAGACTGGCTTCGCCTGTTGTTAACATGCGCAATCAAAACTCAGGATGGGAAAGCCTGACGAACATGAAAAAATGAAAAGTGATGAGCCAGGAGGCTTTTCCTGCATCTGAAGCGGCAACGCGGTTGGTTTTACTACAGATATCGAAGCGGGGGAGTTGGCCGGCCTTCCCGACCGCTGAGCGGATGAGGGATTTCCGGATGAGCCGACAGGACGTCGGCGAGAGCCGGGCCGCGCCAGGGACGGCGCGTCCTGGCGGTCCGGCAGAAATCCTGAAGTAGTGAAGGGACCGCGCAGCGGCGGGTGGGCAGGACGGGAGCCTGGGGTCAAGGGGCCGCGGCGATTGGCGGCCCCTTGTCGGTCGCCCGCTCGGGGCAAACTGAAACTCCCTGCCGCCTGGCGAGCGAAACCTTCTCAGAGCTTCCGAACGTCAGCTCCATGAAAGCCCTCCGCCGCCAGGCAAAAAACCATGCCTCATTGCACCATCATATTCGCCACCAGATACTTACGTCCGTCGGCATCTTCCTCGGTGTAAACCCCTTGTAACTCCGGAGAAAAACCAGGCAACTGGTTAATGCCCGCTTCCAGCGCCAGGAAATAGCGCTGTACCGCCCCGCCCCATGCTTCACCCGGTACCACACAAAGTACGCCAGGTGGATAAGGCAGTGCGCCTTCCGCCGCAATACGCCCTTCTGCCGTTGCAATCGGTACCAGCTCAACTTCACCACGAATATAAGCCTGATGTGCATCCTGTGGGTTCACTTTAACCTGCGGCAAACCCTGCTCGCGGAACATCATGCGTTGCAGATCTTTTACGTTAAAGCTCACGTACAGGTCGTGCATCTCCTGACACAAACGGCGCAAGGTGTAACCCGCGTAGCGTTTGGCGTTTTTACGGTAAAGCGTCGGCAGCACTTCAGCCAGCAACGTATCGTCTTTAACATGCTGCTCAAACTGCGCCAACATCGCGACCAGAATCGCCATTTTTTCCGGGCTTTCTGCTGGCGTTAGCAGAAACAGAATGGAATTGAGATCGCATTTTTCCGGCACGATGCCGTTCTCACGCAGGTAGTTCGCCAGAATGGTCGCTGGAATACCAAAATCAGCATATTCGCCACTGGCAGCATCAATGCCTGGCGTGGTCAGCAGCAATTTGCAAGGATCGACACGGTACTGATCGCGATCGTATCCGGCAAAACCGTGCCATTTAGCGTTAGGTTCGAAGCTAAAATAGTTAAGATCGCGTGCGATCGCTTCCGTTGGCGCATCCTGCCAGCGCTCGCCATTGACGGTTTCCGGCACGAAAGGCAGGATCATTTCACAACGCTCAAAGATCGCTTTGCGCGCTTCAATGCCCAGCATCACGCACTCATCCCACATGCGGCGTCCCGCCTCGCCCTGATGCATTTTGGCGTTAATATCCAGTGCGGCAAACAGCGGATAAAACGGGCTGGTTGATGCGTGCAGCATAAATGCGTTGTTCAACCGCTTGTGCGGGCAGAAACGCTTTTGACCACGAATATGATTATCTTTTTTATGAATCTGCGAGGTCTGCGAAAAGCCTGCCAGCTGCTTGTGCACTGACTGGGTAACAAAAATGCCGGGATCGTTTTCGTTAAGCTCAAGCGTCAGCGGAGAGCAACCTTCCATCAGCGGAATAAACTGCTCATAGCCCAGCCAGGCCGAGTCAAACAGAATGTAGTCACACAGATGACCAATACGATCCACCACCTGACGCGCGTTGTAGACCGTGCCGTCGTAGGTGCCTAGCTGAATAATCGCCAGCCGGAATGGACGCGCGTCGTTAGCCCGCTCAGGTGCGACTTTCTGGATCTGTTCGCGCAGATAGCCGTCGTCAAAACAGTGCGCATCAATGCCGCCAATAAAGCCAAACGGATTACGGGCAGCCTCAAGATAAACAGGCGTTGCCCCTGCCTGGATCAGCGCACCATGATGGTTGGATTTATGATTATTGCGGTCAAACAGCACTAAATCACCGCGCGTCAGTAAAGCATTGGTGACCACTTTATTCGCGCTTGAAGTGCCATTTAACACAAAGTAGGTTTTATCCGCATTAAACACTTTGGCGGCAAACTTTTGTGCATGCTTCGCCGAGCCTTCATGGATCAGCAGATCGCCCAGCTTAACGTCGGCATTACACATGTCCGATCGAAAAACGTTTTCGCCATAAAAATCAAAAAATTGCTTACCTGCAGGATGCTTTTTAAAAAACGCACCGCCCTGATGGCCGGGACAGGCAAACGTGCTGTTTTGCATGTCGACGTAACGCGTCAGAGTTTCAAAAAACGGCGGCAATAATGCGGCTTCATAAGCCTGAGCGGCGGTTTCCAATGCCACCCAATCCTGCGGCTCGCCATTCAGTTCACCCGTGACGCCAGGCAGGTGCATCACCTCTTCTTCAAAGGCATTGGCAACAAACACCGGTAAATTAAAACCAGTGTGACGTAACAACGCCAGCACGCCACTGCGTGTATCAGCCA
Source organism: Pantoea sp. SJZ147 (assembly GCF_007828605.1). Taxonomy (NCBI): domain Bacteria; kingdom Pseudomonadati; phylum Pseudomonadota; class Gammaproteobacteria; order Enterobacterales; family Erwiniaceae; genus Pantoea; species Pantoea sp. SJZ147. The sequence goes on along the minus strand of NZ_VIVB01000009.1, from coordinate 43,031 downwards.
GCGAGACGACCACAGCCGCCACATCGGTAAAATCAGTATTATCCAGCGTAACCACGTCGCGCGCAGTATTCAGGGTCAGATTAGGCGCAACAGCAGCGCTGGCAGCAATTTTAAGTGGTGTCATAACACAAATCCCTAACAGTCAGGGAGTGGGTGCCTGAGGCACGGCAATAGGGAAATTTCCCCGGCGAATAATGTCTGACGCGATAGACCGATAGACATCAGTAAAGAGTAGTCCTTACTCATGTCCAACAGTTGCGGCCCGATTGGCCTCACCGCATAGTGAACGATGTGTGTGTAACTGGCATGACGACGAGGAACAGTTCACGCGCCAGCTCAGGCGAGTGGGAACAAGTGCGGATGCGCATTGAACCGGACATGATAGCGTCCTCTGTTAGCGGGCGGTGGCAAGAAAAAAGTGGCGGTCATAATGTCATTTTTTACCGGCAGGAACAACCCGACAACTTTAAATATCAGGTCAATAAACACAAAATAAAAAAGCCTTAAATATCATTTAATTGCACTTAAAACGTTCATAGCCAACCGATTAAGTTTCTGTAATTAATGCAAAATTATGCAATATGCAAATACGGCAGCACCTTCATCAGCCTGTACTGGAACACCACCAAATTGCGGCACGTCGCGCACTTGTCGGTCCAGTGCCTACCGCAATCGGCGTATCCGGCGTAAACTTGCCTGATTATTCTTATGCCTGACGGAGGCTGCATGTTTAAAGCACTGGTCATCGACAATGACGAACAGGGTTACCGCTCTCAACTCAAAGAACTCTCCGAAACACAATTACCCGATCAAGACGTCACCCTCGACGTAAGCTATTCCACCCTCAACTACAAAGACGCGCTGGCAATCTGCAATAAAGGGCCGATTGTGCGCCAGTTCCCAATGGTGCCGGGGATTGATTTCGTCGGACGCGTCACGGCAAGCCGCCATCCTGACTGGCAAGAAGGCGATGCGGCGCTGCTCACTGGCTGGGGCGTTGGGGAAAAACACTGGGGCGGGCTGGCACAGAAAGCCCGCGTGTCTGGCGACTGGCTGGTCGCGCTGCCGGATACGCTGACACCCTTGAATACCATGGCAATTGGAACGGCGGGTTTTACCGCCATGCTGTGCGTGCTGGCGCTTGAAAAACAGGGCGTTAAGCCCGGTAGCGGTCCGGTTTTGGTCACCGGTGCCAGCGGAGGCGTCGGCAGCTTCAGCGTCGCTTTACTGGCAAAGCTTGGCTATGAGGTAATCGCCTCCAGCGGACGGGCCAGCGATGAAGCTTATTTAATCTCCACCCTGGGGGCCGCCGCGGTGATGGATCGCGCCGAGCTGACCCAACCCGGCAAGCCACTGGGCAAAGAGCGCTGGGCCGCCGCCATCGACAGCGTCGGCAGCCACACGCTGAGCAATGTGCTGGCCGGGATGCAGCGTGACGGCGTAGTGGCGGCCTGCGGCATGGCACAGGGGCTGGATCTGCCCACCAGCGTCGCGCCCTTTATTCTGCGCGGTGTGACGCTGGCAGGCGTAGACAGCGTGATGTGCCCTAAACCGCTGCGACAACAGGCCTGGCAGCGGCTGGGGCAGCTTCTGGATGATGCGTTACTGAGCCAGATGACAACAGTTATCCCGCTCAGTGAAGTATGCCAGGGCGCACAGGACCTGCTGGATGGCAAAATCCGGGGCCGTCTGATCGTCGACTGCGCTTAATGCTCTTTTACGGTCTGGAGCGACGAAGGCGGGCGCGTCAGCAATTCGCTCAGCCCCTGAATCGCCCAGATCGTCCCCTGCTCCATCACCGCTTTCGGCTCACCGGAAAAGTGCTGACAGCGGGCAATAACGTCACCGTCCGGCAATGCCCATCCTACCCAAATCGTACCTGCGGGGGTGCCATCCTGTCCGCCGTCCGGCCCGGCATAGCCGCTGATAGCCAGACTGACCGGCTCACCAGAGCGTTCACACGCACCCCGAGCCATTTCGCATACGGTTTCCCGGCTTACCGCCGTATGTTTTTCCAGCGTGTCCTCGCTGACGCCAGGCAGTCGTACCTTGGCGCTTTCGCTATAGGTCACAAAACCGCTGGTAAAAAAATCACCACTGTTTTCGACTGCAGCCAGCGTCATGCTGATTAATCCTGCCGTGCAGGACTCCGCCGTCGCCAGACGAAGACCAGAGGATAAAAGTTGCTGCCCCAGTAGCACTGCGGCCTCATTAAGTTTCATCATGGGTTTTCCTTTGTTTCCTGCCATGAGTGAAGTATGGCCGAAACCACACAACCTGAAGCAGCTAATCTGATGTTTTATCAGAATAAACGCAGGCGCTTACCTGTACCGTTTCGGCTGGCGATGGGTTAAGGTTTGCGCTGCTGTCTGCCACGGGTGAGGATTCGCGTCAGGGTTAGCAACAAAACATCAAGACAAGAAACCCATGCGTAACAGCACAGCCGGACGCGCACGCTAATAGCGCCTGCTGGTCTGAGCGTTAACGAATAAGAAAGAGAGGGAAAGATGCAAAAACCCGTGATCGTCATCCACTACTGTACCCAATGTAACTGGCTGCTGCGCTCTGCCTGGATGGCGCAGGAACTGCTGCAAACCTTTGCACAGGACTTAGCCAGCGTGACGTTGCGTCCGGGCACCGGCGGTGTATTTGAAATTACCCTGGATGAGCATCTGTTGTGGGAACGCAAACGCGACGCCGGATTCCCCGATGCCCAGACGCTTAAGCAGCGGGTAAGGGATATCTGTTTCCCGGAGCGTTCGCTGGGGCACATTGATAAAAATAAATCTGACGACAGCTGATCACCAGCCTCAGTCATTAACTGCGGTTGATTTCATCTGCCGCAGTCTTCAGCACCGCAACAATTTTTTCCCGGGTTTCATCGGTAATCTCCTGCTGCGCCAGGCGAGTGTTTAAGGCACTTTTGAAGTGATAAATAGCCTGCTCAATCTCCGGTATGCTGCGGTTATTGACCAAAACCGCAAGGGATGACAAACGCTTCATCAGGCGAGATAGCAATGCGGCATCGCGCTTTAGCATGGCATGGCCCGTTTCGGTCAGCACAAAAGCCTTACGCGCGGCGAGAGGATCATGGATATGAATGGCGTCCATCTCCTCCAGCCATGTCAGATTGGGATAAATGATGCCAGGACTGGGCGAATACTCGCCTTTTGACAGCTCCTCAATACATTTAATCAGCTCATAACCATGCGTGGCGCGCTGCGAGATAAAATGCAGCATCAACAGACGGATCTCGCCCGCATCCAACATTTTTTCACGGCGCTTGCGACGTCCACTGCACGGCTCCGAATGCGCATCGTGGTTACTCTGCCCTGAATGTGCCGAATCCATTTTCATTCTCTGCCTGAGTCAGTGGAAAGAGCCTGATGGTAGTGGGCCGTCAGGCAAAATTCAATCAACAGCAGGTCACGTAAATCCAGTTAGCAGAAGAAGACTTACTTTTGATGCCAGTAAGCCACGGCACGCACAAAATCAGCGTCAACCCCGCGCTGCGTGGTGAAATAGTCACACAGCTGTTTCACGAACTGCCCTTCTCCGGTGAGCCAGATAAAGGCGTCGTGCTGCGGAATCGCTATCTTATCCAGTGCAGCAGTGAGCTGCGGTAAATCCGCCAACGTCATGTTACCCCTGCCGAGCCAGCTGATCTCTGCATTGCCGGTATCCGCCAGGTAAGCGCGCCCGGCGGCCTCATCGGCGTAGGCAAACAGATGCAGCGCCTCTGGCTTTACTGTGCTGCTGCGGCGCTTAAACGCTGGCAGCCCGGTTTCATCGCACACATAAAGCTGAAAAGCATAATCTGTCGGCACCAGCAAAGAACCCCGTGGACCACCGATGATTAAGGTGTTCCCCACCTGCGCCTGCGCTGCCCAGTTACTGGCGACGCCGCTTTCATGACTGTAAAAATCCAGCGTCAGCGATGACTGGCCGTCGAACGCCAGTGGCGTATAGTCGCGCGCTACCGGCCGCAAGCCGTCTTGCCACTGAATACCCTCATCGTTGATCGTCGGCAGTGCCAGCGCTGCGCCGTCAGCGGAGGGAAAGAAGACCTTAATATGGTCGTCAAAACCTGGGGAGTTGAAGCCCATCAGGTCGTCACCCGTGAAGACGATGCGCCAAAACGTGTCGGCGATCCTGGTTTTTTCGGCCACATGGATGCGACGAAAGCGCAGTTCGTTACGTACGCGTTCAGGTAAACGACGGGGATAAGATGTATGCACGGTAACTCTCCGAAAACGCGGCTGTGCGAGCGGGGATGGTTTTCGCGCGGCCTGAGTAAATAGAAATCATTCTCATGTTAGCGGCTCAGAATAGCTATGATATATCTTAAGAACAATGACCAAAAATGCGATCGGTTATGAAGCGAGGGAGCGCAAGGAAAGAAGAAGCGGGCGCGTAAAAACAAAAAAGGCGCTTGCGCACCTTTTAAGAGGACTGACGGCAATAACGTTGTTATCGAACCGGGTTTTGTCCGCTGCTTTGAGGCAGAGAGCTGTCACCGAGTATCTCGTTATGCGTGCCCTGCGAGGCAGGGTGCAAACCTGTTGGCACATTGACAGGATCGGTCATTTGCGCGCCAGCCAGAGCCGGAGCCACAGACAGCGCGATAGCCAGCAGCATTGCTGATATCTGGGAAAGTTTAATCATAGTTTTTAGCCTGATAAGGCGCAGAAAGCAGGTGAATATTCCAGCTCAGAGAAATAAAAGCCGTCGTAGTGGCTCCTCAGTGAGCTTCAGGGAGAATTTTACGCCTCGCCAGATTACCTGCTTATAAAATCGTGCGCTTTATCACAGTATGGCGCACGTAATGTGCATTCAGCATTGCGTTACCGGGATGGAAAATACGCCTTCAATGTTGTCAGCTGTGCACCGGGCTAAATCCAGGCACAGTAAATCCATCCCCGGACGGCAGGCAACGCCCAATTTGGGCAAATGCAGATAATAAATATCCGCGATAAAACGCGTGAGTTGTTCCGGCGTACCGCTCCACGTAAGGCTGGCATACAGGCCAGGCTCAACCGTGCGGACCGGCTTATCCTGATGGACATCAGCCGCTGGCTGCACCTCAACCCCGCGAAACAGACTGATGTGCTGCTGTTCAACAGCGCTGCTTCCGGGACCGTACTGAAACCCCAGCCAGCCGTGTGCAGTTCCCTGATGTGCAAGGACAAAATGACGAACCTGTTCGGCAACGCGCTGATGGCGATCGCTTATATAGTCGCCGTACCTGCACTCCCACTCCAGCGTCTCGCCCTGCAACTGCAACGCCTCTTCACGTACTGTCAGTAACACCTGTTTTACTGGCGCGCGCTGGGCAATGCGTCCGTGAAAATGGCGCACAGGTAAGACTCTGAGGCGTCGGAAAGCCCCCGGCGTCATCGTGAAATGGTTTTTAAAGACACGATTAAAATTTTGCTGATTTTCAAAGCCGAAACGCACCGCAACATCAATCAACGGCATGCGGGTCAGTCGCAGTGCCATGGCGGCGAGCGTGAGCCGGCGTTTTCGCGTATAGGCCGCCAGTGTTTGCCCGGTCATCTCCTTGAACAAACGCTGCATATGCCATTTTGAGTAGCCGGATTTGAGGGTGATCTGGTCGATATTAATGTCGTTGGTCAGGTTGGCCTCAATCCAGTCGACTAGATCATTAATATGCTGTTTTTTTATGGTTTGACTTAGCATTGATGTATGAACAGAAAAAGAGGGGGGAATTCGTCATAAAAGAGTAACAAAAAGCCTTACAAAATGTAATGAAGCGCGGGGGTAAACGTCAGGATGGACGGCGAAAAGCGCATTAATTGCCTGGGTTACTATTAAAAAAGCCAGCCCGAAGGCTGGCCGATAACAGAAGAACAGAGCAAACCGGGTACGATTTCCTGCCCCGGTTTCGGTACGCAGTGGGTGAAGCTTAGTGGCTGCGCATGCCAGCGGCGGTCATCATCATTCTGAACAGCGTGGCCACCACACCGAGTGCCAGCACACTTGCCCCATAGATAACCACCAGCCACAGCACGCGTTTCCACCACGGCGACCGGGTTTCATTCTGACGTTCTTTGCTGCTGACCTGGGTCTGCATATCAATGGTATCCTTCGTCTGCTTTGATTTTTCCGCGGAACACGTAATAGCTCCAGAAGGTGTAGCCCAGGATCATCGGGATAATCAGCAGGCTGCCCACCAGCATAAATGCCTGACTCTGTGGTGGAGAAGCCGCATCCCAGATCGAAACCGAGGGCGGAATAATATTCGGCCAGATACTGATTCCCAGACCTGAGAAGCCCAGGAAAATCAGCGCCAGCGTCAGCAGGAAAGGCGAATAATGCGCCTCACGCTTGATGGCGCTTCTCAGTCCCCAGGCACACAGCAGCACCAGAACGGGCACCGGCAGGAACCAGAACAGATTCGGCATGCTGAACCAGCGGTGCGCAATGTTATGGTGGGTAAAGGGTGTCCAGATGCTGATCACGCCAATAATGACCAGCAGTGCCACGAGCAGCGGCGTTGCCAGTGCGGACATTTTACGGTGCAGCTCATGCTCGGTTTTCATGATAAGCCAGGTACAGCCCAGTAATGCATAGGCCACCACCAGTCCGACGCCGCAGAACAGCGGGAACGGGGCCAGCCAGTCCATCGTGGAACCTGCAAAGCTACGGCCGGATACCGGAATACCGTCCAGCATGGCACCTACCGCAACGCCCTGGCTAAAGGTCGCCAGCAGCGAACCGGCGATAAACGACTTGTCCCAAAATGCCCGGTGATGCTCGACGGCCTTAAAACGGAACTCAAAGGCCACGCCGCGAAAAATCAACCCAATCAGCATGGCGGTGAGCGGGATAGAAAGCGCATCCGCAATAACCGCGTAGGCCAGGGGGAACGCGCCAAACAGGCCCGCACCACCCAGCACCAGCCAGGTTTCGTTACCATCCCAGACCGGCGCAACCGTATTCACCATCATGTCGCGCTCGCCTGCATCCTTATTGAAAGGAAACAGCAGGCCAATGCCCAGGTCGAAACCGTCCATCACGATATACATCAGGACAGCAAAAACGATAATCGCGAACCAGATAACAGAGTAATCAACCATCTCAACGCTCCTCATTCTGGTGAGTGGCAGCAGAGAGCGGACGTGATGGCGTTTTGATCTGGCCGGGGCCACCCGTTTCAACGATATCGCCTTCGCCCGTCACCGGACCCTGCTTAATCAACCGCATCATATAGTGATAACCCACACCGAAGACGGAGGAGTAAACCAGGATAAAGGCGAGCAGGCTGATACTCATGTGCATTTCGCCATGCGGCGATACCGCATCGATAGTGCGCTGTACGCCATAAACGACCCAAGGCTGACGGCCAATTTCTGTGGTAAACCAACCGGCTAAGATGGCAATCAGGCCCGATGGCCCCATCAGTAAGGCAAACCACAGGAACGGACGCGACTCGTACAGGCGTCCTTTAAAGCGTAACCACAAGCTGACCACCCCCAGCGTAATCATCAACAGGCCCAGCGCCACCATCACGCGGAATGACCAGAAGATGATGGTTGAGTTTGGACGATCTTCTTTCGGGAAGGATTTTAGCGCCGGTACCTGCTTATCCAGACTGTGCGTCAGAATAAGGCTGCCAAGATAAGGAATCTCCAGCGCATACTTAGTGCGTTCTTCTTCCATGTCCGGCACACCAAACAGAATGAGCGGCGTCGCTTCACCCGGCGGGTTTTCCCAGTGGCCTTCGATAGCCGCAATTTTTGCCGGCTGGTGTTCCAGGGTATTCAGCCCGTGCGCATCCCCAATCATGGCCTGAACCGGTGCCACAATCAGGGCCATCCACAGCGCCATTGAGAACATCTTACGAATGGCGGGATTGTCATTGCCTTTAAGTAAATGCCAGGCTGCAGAAGCGCCCACAAAGAAGGCACTGGCCAGAAAGGCCGCCACGGACATATGTAACAGGCGATAAGGGAATGACGGGTTAAAGACAATTTTAAACCAGTCTTCCGGCACGACAACGCCGTTCTGAATCAGGTAGCCCTGCGGCGTTTGCATCCAGCTGTTGGAGGACAGAATCCAGAACGTGGAAATTAACGTGCCGAGCGCCACCATGCAGGTCGCAAAGTAGTGTAGGCCGGGACCGACGCGGTTCCAGCCGAATAACATCACACCCAGAAAACCGGCTTCCAGGAAGAACGCCGTTAACACTTCGTAGGTCAGCAACGGGCCGGTAATACTGCCCGCAAACTGAGAAAAACCACTCCAGTTGGTGCCAAACTGATACGCCATGACCAGCCCGGAAACCACGCCCATACCGAAGTTCACCGCAAAGATTTTCGACCAAAAATGATAGAGATCGCGATAGGTTTGATTATGCGTTTTTAGCCACATTCCCTCCAGCACAGCCAGAAAACTGGCCAGGCCGATCGTGATGGCGGGAAAGATAATATGGAAGGAAACAGTAAATGCGAACTGAATCCTGGCGAGATGAAAGGCATCTAATCCAAACATTGCTTACCTCTTTGCCACATAGAACACCATATAGTTACTTATAATTAACAACTTATGTACAAAGAACGTCATTCCATTGCACAGAAAAATTCCATGGCGAATGTAAAACGCTTCGCCCTGGTAAAACAGAGACAATCAGATATGTAAAAACTATAACAGTATTTTTTGATTTAGATCATTTTTTTGTTGAAAGATCTTTTATTTGAAAAACAACAATAAAAAGTTAATTACAGCGCCGCAATGTGACATTTTTGTTATTAAATTAGAGGCTAAAAAAGTACATTCCCGTCAGGCTGTACTGGGTAAAAAAAACCTCGCAACTCGCTGTTTTTCTCTGTTATTCAGCCTTTCCCGGCTGGCTTAAATCCGGTAAAAATCTACATCCCACAATAAAATTACTTGTTTTTTATATTGTTAGCAGGATAGTGATCTTATCTTCTCTCTCTGACGGTTTTTGCCCGTTCGGGACATATTTAACCAAGAATAAATAAGCGTTTACTCGCGCCATTCAGCACAGGCCAGTTTGCTATTTATGTTAAAATTTAACGCAGTATGTAAATAAAGAACTATCTGCTAAAACCCAAAGTCATTATTTCTTCCCGATAGCTCGCTGAAATAACCGCATTAGTAAAAACGATGTTAAAAAATGCCAGCGAACAACCTCCCCTGTGGCGCTGGCCGGTTGTTCATGCCGGTCAGGTGCAGTGCAGCCTTTACTCTGCGTAATCGGCTATGGCCAGGCTGGCGCGTCACCTGACAGGCAAGCGCGCCCCGTTCAGGGTGAAAATTTATTCCCCGGTGGCGTCTTTTTCACGATGAGACAGAATGCGATCAACGTTCTCTTCTAACCAGTCGGCCAGGCCGACCACCTGCTCTCCCACTTCCAGGCCCAATGGCGTGAGGCGATACTCCACATGCGGAGGCACCACATCATAGGCAATACGCTGCACAAAACCGTCTTCTTCCATGTAGCGCAGGCTCTGTGCCAGCATGCGTTCACTCACGCCGCCCACCGTCCGCCGTAATTCGCTAAACCGTAGCGTTTTATCTTTCAGCGCCAGCAGGATTAACACGCTCCAGCGGCTGGTAATGCGCTTTAACAGGTCACGTGACGGACAGTTAACGTGCAACAGCTCACCGCGTTTAAATCTTTCACTCATCTTTTCAGACATTTAGTTATATCACTCCACGCTAACAATTCTGTAAGTACTTACTAAAAGTTAGTTTATCGCTTAGGCTGTTTTTCACCAACCGCTATGTTAAAGGAGTTACCCAATGATCGCTGTTACTGGTGCGACTGGCCAGCTGGGCCGTTTAGTCATAGAAGCATTACGCAAAAAAATTGCTGCAGACCACATTGTTGCCACCGTGCGCTCGCCCGCTAAAGCCGGTGACCTTGCCGCATTGGGCGTTGTAGTGCGTGAAGCGGATTACAACAAACCTGAGACCTTAGCGGCCGCCTTTAAAGGGGTAGATAAAGTACTGCTGATTTCGGGCAGTGAAGTGGGCCAACGTGAAGCTCAGCACCGCGCCGTGATAGACGCAGCCAAAGCCGCAGGCGTGAAATTTATTGCCTATACCAGCCTGCTGCATACTGATACTTCTCCGCTCTCACTTGGCATTGAGCATCGCGCGACCGAAGCCATGCTGGCGACCTCTGGTGTGCCTTACGCCCTGCTGCGCAACGGCTGGTACACCGAAAACTATGCCGCCAGCATCGCGCCAGCCCTGGCACATCATGTGTTCCTTGGTGCTGCGGGCGAAGGACGAATCTCTTCTGCTGCGCGCCAGGATTATGCTGAGGCAGCGGCCGAAGTGATGGTTCGTGACGATCAGGCTGGAAAAGTGTACGAGCTGGCAGGCGATGACAGTTACACCCTGGCTGAATTTGCCGCTGAAATTGCGGCACAAAGCGGAGAAAAAGTCGATTACGTGAACCTGCCACAGGCGGAGTTTGCCGCAGCGCTGAAAGCCGCAGGTTTACCGGCACCGCTGGCGGACTTACTGGCGGACTCCGACGTGGGTGTTGCTCAGGGCGGGCTGTTCGATGATTCGCGCACGCTGAGCCAGCTTATTGGTCGCCCCACCACCGCTTATCAGGACGTGATTCGCGCGACGCTGGCAAAAGGCTAAGGTCGACCCGCTAACCCCCCGCTTTACTCGCTAACGACGCCGTCGTCTACCGGAGCAGGATAACCGGCAGACGACGGCGATCTTGTCTTGATTGCGCCTGATGCCTGCATCCTTATCGCCTCTTGCCCGCGAGGCGTACACCATGATTCGGTACACGCCGAAGTAAGACATTTTGCCGTGCGTAAACTGCCTGCATGTTTACTCAATGGAGATCCAAAATGATTGCTGTTCTTTTTGAAGCAGAGGCACTGCCCGCAGCGCAACAACGCTACCTTGCGCTGGCGGCTGAGTTGACACCCGCGCTGGCCGAAATACCGGGGTTTATCAGGATCGAACGATTTCAGAGCCTGAGCACGCCCGGCAAGGTTTTATCGTTATCGTGGTGGGAGGATGAGAGTGCGGTAAGACACTGGCGGGAAAACACGCGGCATCAGTCGGCACAGGAAGAAGGTAAAAAACGCATTTTTGCCCATTACCAGATACGCGTTGTCCAGCTCATTCGGGACTATTCAGGGCCAGAGGGGCGCGATCATGTTTGATATTCACGTCGTGTTCAGTAATACACCGGGGGCGCTTTCATCATTTGGCACCCTGCTCGGTCAGCATGGCATTGGGCTGGAAGGCGGTGGCGTTTTTTCGACGTCGCACGAGAGCCACGCGCATTTTCTTGTTGAAGAGGGTCCCAAAGCACATCAGTTATTGTCTGACGCCGGTTTCGACGTCAGAGAGCTCAAAAAACCGTTGATCAGGAAGTTAGCGCAGGAACAGCCGGGAGAACTGGGTGAAATTGCGCGGGTCATTGCGGAAAATGGCATTACTATACTGGTTCAATACAGCGATCACAGTAACCGACTGATCCTGATCACCGATGATGATGAGCGGGCTGGTGACGTCACCCGAAAATGGACATTAGCGACAGCATGAAACTGATCCCTTCCCGGCATCAACAAGATCATCCGCCTTCACTGGAGACCAGCATGTCTGCGGTCGCCACCGCGATGGCGGATGCATCCAGAATGCATATTCTCTGTGCACTAATGGATGGCCGGGCATGGACCGCCACTGAGCTAAGCGTGGTTGCCGACATCGCCCCGTCCACCACCAGCGGTCATTTGCATAAGTTGCTTGATACCGGCCTGATCGTCTGTGTGGTGCAGGGCAGGCATCGCTACTACAGCCTGGCCGATCGCGAGGTTGCCGGGCTACTGGAAAACCTGATGGGCGTTTCGTTTAAGCCCGGTAACGCCGTTAAAACCACGACGCCAAACCGGCTGAGGCGAGCCCGCACCTGCTACGACCATCTGGCCGGTGAGATTGCGGTCGAGATCTATGATTTTCTGCAATCGGCAGGCTGGATAACGTCAGACGGCACAGCCTTAACGCCGTGCGGCACGGCGAACTTTGACAAGGCGGGCATCGTGCTTGCCCCTCGTTCCCGACGAAAAGCATGCTGTCCCTGTCTGGACTGGAGTGAAAGACGCTTTCATGCCGGGGGCGAAGTGGGTGCCGCTTTGTTACGCTTTCTGCTGCAAAAGCACTGGCTGATGCAGGCGCCGGGATACCGGGAGCTTGTTGTAACGGACAGCGGCAAAGCGGCACTGCAGCGTCTGTTCAGTATCAGCCCGATCTGACCGCCGCCCTGTATTGCCCGTTTGTTCAGCACAGGTTACAGGCTTAGCGCTCAGGTTCAGCATCCCGCCGCATCAGCAAGGTATCGTGAAAAACGCCGTCGACATAAAGCGCAGCAACATCCGTCGCATAGGTCTGAAACCCCGCCGAGCGGTACAGCCTGGCAGCCGCGATGTTAGTGGCGCTCACGGCGAGTTTCAGGCTGCGGCATTCACGGGCTTCCGCTATCGCAGTCGTGAGCAGCGCCTTCGCCAGCCCGCTGCCCCGCCATTCAGGACGCACATACATTCCCCAGAGCGTGGCGACGTGCCGCTGTTTCACGCCTGGATTAAAGCGCACGCCGACGATGCCAGCTGTCTGGCCCTGGTCATCGATGCCCGCCAGCATACGGTTTTCACGTAGCATTGCCGCAAAAAAAGCGTCCGGCTGCTGACGCTCGCGATCATAATCCGCGCCAAAGGCGTCGGGATGACGCCTGAGCGCCTCCAGTCTGATAGCACGGAATGCCGACACATCCTGCTCAGCGAGAGGTCGTAAGATGTAAGGTTTCACCACGGAATTGTCCTTAGCGGGGTTGTTCGCACCATTTTGCTTTATCCTGACACTTCTGTGTATTTTGACGGCTACGCAGGTCAAAAACATGCCCATTGGCGATGATCAAAATTTATTTAGTTATATCCTAAGAGATTCATCTGAAATGCATTTAACGCAAAACTGGTCATATTTGGTTGAATTGACTGTGTTTTATTCAATGCATACGATTAATCGACAATTTTTATTACGTTCATAGACAATCTGCATTGTTGTTCCTGCCTGCGAGAGGTCTATAATTTCTCTTTTGTGCAACCCCGTTCGCTCAGGAGGCCGTTATTAATACTTATCGCCAGCAACTCAATGCATTCGAAGAGAATCGTGCCGGGGCGGAAGTTGAGTATCAATACGATCCCCATGAACTGAAGCTGGACCGCATGCAGGATTCAGAACCTGAGCCAGAGCTGATCGAAGGCTTACCGGCTCCGGATGCGCTGACGCCTGCCGATCGCTATCTTGAGCTGTTTGAAGCCGTCCAGATGTCGGGCATTTTCGAGGACAGCAAAACCTTTCCCGATTGTTCGCCCAAGTATGATCCACTGGATGTTCTGATGCGCTATCGCCGTCAAAAGCGCAGCAAGGACTTTGATCTGTCGCGTTTCGTTACTGAGCATTTTTATATGCCAGGCATTAACGAAAGCTTTTACGTCTCAAATCCCGATAAAACGCTCAACGAGCATATCGACGATCTGTGGCCGGTTCTGACCAAAATGCCGCAGCAGCATATGCCGCACTCCTCGTTGCTGCCGCTGCCTAAGCCCTACGTGGTGCCCGGCGGACGCTTCGGTGAAACCTACTATTGGGATTCCTACTTCACCATGCTCGGCCTGGCTGAATCGGGCCGTGACGATTTGTTGCGCCATATGGCAGACAACTTCGCCTGGCTGATCGATAACTACGGTCATGTGCCAAACGGTAACCGTACCTATTATCTCAGCCGTTCACAGCCACCGGTGTTTGCCTTGATGGTGGAGCTGTTTGAAGAGGACGGCGTGCAGGGTTCACAGCGCTATCTGGATCAACTGATGAAAGAGTATCAGTTCTGGATGGACGGTGCGGGCTCGCTGATGCCAAACCAGGCCTACCGCCATGTGGTCCGTATGCCTGACGGCTCGTTGCTGAACCGCTACTGGGATGACCGGGATACCCCGCGCGATGAGTCCTGGATCGAAGATGTGGAAACGGCTCGTCTTTCAAAGCGCCCGGCAAGCGAGGTTTATCGGGATCTGCGCGCAGGTGCCGCGTCCGGATGGGATTATTCGTCGCGCTGGCTACGTAATCCCAAACGCCTGGCGAGCATTCGTACCACGCAGTTTATCCCCATCGACCTCAATGCGTTGTTATACAAGCTTGAGTTGATGATAGCCACGCTGTCTCATGCCAAAGGCGAAGAGCTTACCGCCCTGGCCTGGCAGAAAAAGGCTGAGGCGCGCAAGCGGGCAATTACCCGCTATTTATGGGACAGCACGGCAGGCGTGTTCCGCGATTACGACTGGCGTCGTGCACGCTTCGGAGCCTTTACCGCCGCCGCCGTGGTGCCGTTGTTTGTCGGTCTGGCTACGCCTTACCAGGCACACCTGCAGGCTATCGCCCTGCGTCACCTTCTGCTCAGTAACGGCGGCCTGCTCACCTCAATGGTGGAAAGCGGTGAACAGTGGGACAAACCGAACGGCTGGGCCCCTATGCAGTGGATGGCCGTCGTCGGCCTGAATAACTACGGGGAAGAGACGCTGGCGAATGAAATTGCCGTTAACTGGCTGAACACGGTGAATAACTTCTATCAGTTGCACCATAAACTGGTAGAAAAATACGACATCAGCGGCGATCGTGCCCGTCCGGGCGGCGGAGGTGAATATCCGTTACAAGACGGGTTTGGCTGGACAAACGGGGTAACGCGTCGTCTGATGGCGATGTATGGTCACCTGATGGCTGATTAACCGCCAGCCGTACCGAACAGACGCAAAAAAGCCGGGAATCTGTCCCGGCTTTTTTTATACCCGTCAGCGCGTAGTCACGTTATTTCTTCGCTTCTACACCTGGCTGGGCTGAGCGCTGCAGGAACTGTTGAGTCACCTCCGGCAAATGCTGGAACAGCCATTCAGCCATTGCAATTTCCTGGTCGCGAATCTCTGTCAGCACTCTGACACCTTCGCTGTCGCCGACCTGTTCCGCTGCCGCGATGAGACTGGTGTAACTGGCAATCTCTGCGTTTTCGAACACATAGCCGCTCATTGCGCCTTTCACGACTTCGTCAGGGGTAAACATACCGCCAATCGCCTGCCCCATTGCCGCCATTTTTCCCATCACGTCTTTCATAATGGAATGGTCAATATCGTGGCGTTCCAGCAGTTGCTCCAGCAGCCTGAGCTGATGTTTGGTTTCATCCAGATGCTGCGCCAGGCGCTGCTCCAACGCCGGATAATGCTCCAGACGGCCCGCCATTTTACTCAGCATACTCTCAGCCTGCTTTTCCATGGCGTGAGCATCACGAAGCCAGTCATGATAATTTTCAATCGCCGTCGTCATTTTGATGCTCCTTTAACCTTACTGATAGCCTGTGCAACGCCGGTCAGTTTTTCATCGGTCTGTTTTTCTTCCTCAAGCGTTTGAGCCAGCAGCTTTGCCGCTTTGGTGTAGCCCAGCTTCAGTGCCAGCGCATGCAGGGTGCCGTAGGTAGCAATCTCATAATGCTCAACTTTCTGCGCCGCCCCGATCAATCCCTGATCGCGTACTTCACCCTTTTCAACAGACTCAATAATCTCCTGCGCTTCTTCCACCAACCCTTCAAGCGCATGACACTTCATACGTTTAATTTTAACCTCGGGTGTGATGTCGACTAATTCATCAAGACGCTCGATTTGCCCGCGTGTCTCTTCAAGATGTTGATTGAACGCAGCGATAAGATTTTCATCACTGGCTGCGCGGGCCATTTTTGGCAGCGCCCGGGCTATCTGTTTTTCAGCACTGTAAACATCTGACAGGTCATGGATGAAAAGATCATTTAACGTTTTAACAGTCATAAAAAGCGCCTCATTATTTAAACAGCCACACCGTAATTTCAGCGCAGCAACCGTAAATCTCACTCTCATATAACCTTAGTGTAATTAGCGGAAATTGCGTTTAACTTTGCACAAACCCACAGCAAAAGTAGCATTATCGATGCAATTTTTCTTTTACTACCAGTCATTTACTTCTTTTAATTTATCTTCGGTCAAAGAATGATTTTTCATCAATAACGACAAACCTGTACAAAAAATCAATAAACCGTACAACTTAATACACGCTTTAAATAAAAACGTTCCGCCCGTTGGACTCAGATTCCATTTTTTAAATTTGTGATTTTTTTGATATCGGACGACAAGATAAAAAAATACCGGAAAGGAATTTCCTTTCCGGCAAGATTAACGCAATCTCACACCAGAGATGATTGACACAACGAATTACACTGGAAGGTTTATCTGTTTCGAAGAAACATTAAGCTTTTCAGTGCGCAAAGATAATGATTAACTCTTTGTTAATTAAGCATTAACTCCGGCGACTGACTTTACCACCTTTACGACCTGCTTCAATAGCGCGTTGCGGATCGTTCTTAAAGTTTCCACCGCTGTTTTGACCACCTTTACGTCCCGCTTCTGCTGCACGTTCTTTGTCTGCAGCAAAATTACCCGCCCCACCACGATATTGCGTCATTCTGTGTTCTCCTCAAATTTCATTATTCAAACAGCACAGTTGAAGTTACATCAGCTAAAGGGTGCCAGAAATAAATGTAGTCATAAAACGTACCTTATCAAGCATGATGTTTGAGAAAAGGCATCACATTTCTGGTCATGGTTTGTGAAGAACCTTCCTCTCATTATTTAGTGATGAAACTATTTAAAGCAGAAACTCAACTAAACCGCATCAGGTGCCCACTGTGTGACAGCGGCACCTTTCAGCCTGTATTAATCGATCGATTCATTAAAAAGTCCACTCTGTTTTTCTTTTAAAGCGAAGCGTAACAACGTGATGATTGCGCCTGACATCGTCAATCTGATCAATAAATGATCTATTTAACCAGGCGTGATAACGCAAATTCCTTTATCAAAAGATTTCATCGGATGAAAATAAGCGAAGCGGTAAATTCGTTTATTATTAAGATACTGATAAAAAGCAGATCATTTAATAATCAACCAGACATCAATTAGCAAAATGACCGGGTCAGAAAAGAGAGAAAAAGATAAAGAGGGCGTTTTAAATAAGCGAAGCGTAGGAAAATAAAAAAAACGCCCTGACGGGCGTTCTTTTCGGACTATTCTGCCCTGCTACTTTTGCAGGAACGTCAGTAAATCTTGATTAAGCTGATCCTGATGCGTCACCGCAAACCCATGCGGACCCTGGTCATAGATCTTAAGTTCCGAGCCGGTTATCAGCGCATGGGCCAGTTTACCGGTTGCTTCAAAAGGCACGATCTGGTCGTGGCTGCCGTGGATGATTAACGTTGGCACATCGACTTTCGCAAGATCCGACCGGAAATCCGTTTCAGCAAAAGCGGTCACGCAGTCCAGCGTCCCTTTCAGGGAGGCCATTAACGCAATCGTTAAGGTCTGAGTTAATACACCGTCAGAAACCTGTTGACCGGCGTTCGTGCCATAAAACGGCGCAGCAAACTCGTTAATAAACTGCGCGCGATCCTTGAGTAGCCCCTGTTTAATGCCGTCGAAAACGGCTTTTTCCACCCCTTCTGGGTGATCGTCTGTTTTGCCGAAAATCGGCGTAACCGCACCCAGCAGCACCAGGCTTTTGACTTTAGCGGTACCGTACTTACCGATATAGCGCGACACATCACCGCCGCCCATCGAGAAACCGACCAGCGTTACGTCGCTGAGTTGCAGGTGCTCAATCAGACTATGAATATCTTCAGCAAAGGTGTCGTAGTCATAGCCTTCCCAGGGTTGATCGGAACGCCCGAAGCCGCGACGGTCAAAGGCGATGACGCGATAGCCCCGTTCAGCCAGAAAGTTAAGCTGGCTATCCCACATATCTGCATCCAGCGGCCAGCCGTGGCTAAAGAGAACCGGCTGACCTTTTCCCCAGTCCTTGTAATAAAGATTAAAGCCATCTTTGCTTTTAAACAGACTCATAAGTGCCTCGCTATGGGTGAAAGTCATGACTCTTCAGGCCAGCGCGAATAACGTTACCGCGACAGCCATGGCAGAGCGGCGATACCTGACAAGTTTGGCAGAGGGAGAAAAATGTTCCAATGCGGAACAGAGGTTTTATTTTGTTGTCACTTAATGTTTTTCTTATCGTTTCCTGTTTCAATGCTTATTGTCCCGTCTTTGTTATTTTCAACTCTCATAATCATTTTTTTATCAATGCATTTATTTTCATTACTATCAAAACACATCATATCTTGTGTTTCAGAGTTAAATACTCTTATATCACCTTTAGGTTTTGATTTGAATCCATCGCCATAATCCCAAATATTCACATACCAATCTCCGTTGCTTGCAGGTTTTGGTATGTCATATTTTTTTCTCAAATATTCTTTATTTTCATTCCACCAGGCGATTTTACCGTTTTCTGTTAGCGGGAAGTTTTTAACTGCAATATTCGAAAAATTTAGCTCTTGATCTACGACGATGATTTCTGTTTTTCGTAAAACTTCCAGGTAAAAACCTACAGCAATTACGATTATGAAGATAGCTATAATATATTTCTTGTTAAGCATTTGAATTGCCTTTGATAGTCACATAAGTTTCCATATCTGTAAAGAATGGTCTAAATCCGAAATTCACAGATCTTTGTAATACAAACCAAGTCTTAAAGAAATAGAACTGGTTGAATTTCCAGTTCCTGACATCATCTTGATCTAAACCAAAATGGTCTTGAACTTTATATTTTATTTTAGCTGTGTATTCGTTTTGACTTATTGCAAGTTCTACAATTGAAATCTCAGTGCTGTATGTATCATGAACCGCTAAACCCAGTCCATTGAAGCTATCCTGAGTTCTTGTGAATTTTGGTAGTATGCTACTTTTAATATTTATCGCTATTTGTGGTATAGCCTCATTAGGGAGTGTTTTTTTATCGTGATTTATATTTTTATCAAGTATTTCTTTTATTCTTTTAAGGCTGCTATTTAAACTTTTATCAGAAATGATATTATGGTTTAGTGCAGCATTCAGGCTCGCATTTTTGAAGCTATTTCCGTTCGACATTTGCATATGATCGAACATCTGTTTAATGATTCCTTTGTAAGGACCAAAAAAAGAGAAAGGAAGCGTTAGTTTTTTTAGATCCTCAAACATCAGTTTCGCACACGTTTGTTTACTAATTTTTTTCCCAGGAGTAGGCGAGTAGAAGCGGCTTTGTGGATGGTTGAAAGGCGTTAAAAGTTCGAGAGTATACGGATTTACTACAGTCGAAACATCCCGAAGGTTCAAACGATTTTGCAGAAATGAATCAGTCAAATCCCCGAATTTCATATCATCAGAATTTGAATCGTTAAATTTTTTCTGTGTCGAATAAACAATTATTGGTTCCATGTTATTTAATCCGTTTAACCTACCAACAAGCCAATGATAAACCATTGCTCATAAAAAAGGCACCCTACAGGATGCCTCTTGCACGTCGTTATGGGTATCAGTCTTTCAGTAGTTTGTGCTCAATCTCTCTTGCCTGTGCAATGTTTGCATCTGTGAGGAAGCTTTCAAGAGTCTCACCGCCTTTAACCAGATCCTGAAGTGCCTGGGCTTAGCTTTCTTTCCGTTCCAGGTATGAAGCTTCACAGCCCCGTCTTCATAAGCAAACATACCTTTAGCCGCTGTAGGAGCGGGCTTTACAGCCTCTTTTGCCTTCTCAGTAGCAGCAAGGGATAGTGTTTGAAACGGGCTTAAAACCGCCTAAAGGCGCTTTCAGCAACTCAGGATTCTTACCCTTCTGCACAAAAAGCTTAATCTGACGATCTTTTGCCTTATCTTCATCTTCTTGAGCATGAGTAATGAGTAGAGACGCAAGACGGGTTCCGTTTAACAGCATTTGTTCCAGATCCAGTGGTAAACGACCTCTGCCTGACCACTGCATAATCTGACCATGACTTTCATACTGATACTTAGCTGCTACAGAGACGGGTTCTTTCTGTCTGTTGTTACGAGCTGGAGCATTTGCTGACAGCAACTGAGCAACCTTATTGTCTTCGCTTACCTTAATGCCAGGCCCAGCAACATTTGCGAACAGAGGACGCTACAGATAACCCTTGTGTGACAGCGCTACGCCGCATTTGCCATTTTTCTTGATGCTGTACATAGCCGCATCCGCGCGTGCCAGTGCGCTGTCAAAGTTCTCCGGGTATTCAACCTGAACCACGCCGATGGATGCGCCAATTGAGGCGCTGCCGTTGGCCACTTCAAAAGGCTCTAAGGCTGCCTCCAGGCAAGCGTCGGTGAGCTTCTTTGTGAGCGGATGAGACAACGCAAAAGGAATCAGTAAAACAAATTCGTCGCCCCCCAGACGGCCAATGATGACATTCGCCGGACAGGCCGCGATAAAACGCTGGCTGAGTTGAATCAGGACATCGTCACCACTGCGATGACCTAAGGTGTCGTTAACATGTTTGAAGTTATCTAAATCAATAAAGGCAATACAAAAGGCTACGTCCGTTTTCATCTCGCGGAAATGGTTGATTAACGCATGGCGATTGGTTAACTGCGTGAGCGGATCGTGCATAGCCAGCGTGGCCAGTTGTTCTTCGTACTGTTTCTCTTTGGTCATATCAATGTGGGTGCCCGTCACTTTAGTGGGCCTTCCTTGCTCATCCCATTCGCTGACACGACCGCGATCCAGTACCCAGGTAATTTTGCCCGTTTTGCCAATCATGCGATGCAACGCCTCATAGAAAGGCGCTTTCCCATCAATATGATCGTAGAAAGCCTTTAACACATCGCTGGCGTCGTCCGGATGCAGGTAGGATTTCCATACATCGAAATGCGCACCGACCTCTTTAGGCTGAAAGCCCAGCATCGATCCCCAGCGTCGGTTAAAGATAACCAGCTTGCCGCTGGGAATATCCAACTGCCACAGACACAACCCCGTGCCGTCCAGTGCGGCGCTTAATTTATTACGGGCATCGTGCGCAATACGCTTTAACCGTGCGTTATGTTTTTTTAAATTCGCGATTTGCTGCCGCAGGGCTTCTTCAGACATAGGGATAACTGGAAAGGGAAATGTCTATTTTGCCAGTGCTATACATTGTGTAAAGCAGCATGTTGAAAAGACGATGAGACGCGGACAAAACCGGCGTCGACAGGATTTCTCACCCTTAACGGCGTCAGAAACAGCACACGACAAAATCTTAAGGGATAACGTCAGGGCGTTTACATTGTCCTGGCGAGCCTCAGGTCGATAACAGAGGTATCGCGAGAAGTGTTGGTCAGATGTCAGCCTGTACGTTTTCATCTATAGAAAGCTTTGCTTTTTTAAAGAACAGGCGGCCTGTAACAACAGCATTCTGATAACCACTTGATATGTAATCATAAATAAAATCATCAAATGTAACGCTGACATGTTTATGCAAACTCATAATCACACTTAAATATCTTCCGGGTGTTAAGTAAAGACGTCAGCACGACATCAAGGAGATAAATGATGAACCCGTTAATCACGCTTTCTTTTCACGGTACTCAGTGTAAAAATCAGTCACAACAAGATTCCCATCTCACCGACGCGCTTTTTTTAGGCGATATGTTTTTCGCTCATAATAATGACAACGAACATCATGTAAAAAATTATGGATTACATGGCGCTGCGCCCGGCCATTTCTGTGTAAGAAATGCTGTGCTGGATAATCATTTCCACACTAGCCAAAAAGAGGCAGCGATATATATCTGACCACCACCGCTCATTATTTTTGCAAACCAGTAATAACCCGTAAGAAGGCACTCTCGATGTAATCAATGACGTTAGCACCTTTCGGATGCATAAATGCAGAGGATAACTATCATGAAAAAGATGATTATTAGCTCAATGATTGTAGCCGTACTCGTTTTTACCGGCGGTGCCGCAGCCGCAGAATCATTCAAAGACAGCCATACGTTAAATAACGAAGTCGTGTCTGCGCAGGCCGCACAGGCGATGAATGACATTCAGCTTTCTCGCAATGCGTTATTTAATGGCCAGACGCAGCAGGCTAAAACGCTGGCGACCCAGGCTGAAACGTATCTTAAAGATAATAGCGTGGACTGGACCAGGTATATTCGCTACGATAAAAAGGCCCCAATAACCGGTGATAACTATATTCGTATAGGCTCGGACGTCTCGGTTTCTGAAGATTATCAACTTTCCAAACAGAAAAATGACGCGATCGATCAAGCCAACCAGCATATTAAGGCGGGAGATAAACAAGGCGCGCTCAATGCGTTGAAACTGGCAGGGGTTGCCGTTACCGAAACGCAGGAACTCATGCCGTTGCAGCAAACCGAAAATGACGTTTCCAACGCGCTTGCCATGATGAAACAGGATAAGTACTACCAGGCAGGCATGTTGCTGAAATCAGCAGAAGAGGGGGTCATTTACGACACCCAAACCTATTCAGAAAGCCCTGTTAACCCAACCATGCATCACACTCAAACGGGTACCCATGCTCAGCCAGGTAATAAAGGATAACCATCGTTTTTAATAAAGTTACGTTATTAAATAACGCTGCCGCTTTCATTATTCAGGATGAAAGCGGCAACGTATATCTATAAATACACTATAAGATAATCTGCTTATCTCTTGTTGCGCATAAGTATTACGAATACATCCCACTTCATAAAAAAAGAAATGACTTTTTCACTGAACAAACCATCTTTTCTGGTTATTCGAATTTATTTAAACGAACGCTGCCGCGCGATACACTTTTTCAAACAACGCTCCAGCACCCTGCCCTTTCTATTGATAACCAATGAAATTACTTTTTAACTAAACTAAAGGATAGTTTTCTAAAAAAAAAGACCTCGGGTTATAAACTGCAATTCATCTTTGCCGATAAACGAAATGTAATGGCTTTAATGACAAAAATAATAAGATCACTTATCGGGGAAAAACATGAAAATCACAACAGGCCGTAAAATCGCTTTAGCGTTCGGCATCATCGTCATCGTCTCGCTGATTGGCAGCAGTTTGTCGATCACTAACTTTCTTAAACTGCGCCAGGCCAACACCTGGAACGTCCACAGTTACCAGGTCATGAGCGTCAGCGACAGCATGCTGACCGATATGGTTAATATGGAAACCGGCGTGCGTGGGTTTGTTGTCTCTGGCAATGACAACTTTCTGGCACCGTTTAACAGCGGTAAAACCGCTTTCGATCAGAAGTACAGCCAGCTACGCTCGATGACTGCGGATAACGCCGAGCAGCAGCAAAGGCTGGCATCACTGCTTGAATTGCATAACAGCGTTCAGGGCGTAGATGAGCAACTGATCGCCTTACGCCGCGAGGTGAACAGCGGCAAGCAACCGTTGGAGACCCTGACGCATTTCTTTCAGGAAGGCCGTGATAAAGCGTTTATGGATCGCTATCGTGCCCTCGCCGCTGAATTCAACGGTGCGGAAGCCACACTGTTAGCCAAACGTTCTGCAGAGGTAAACAGTCTGGCCTTTGCCACCAAAATGACGCTGAGTCTGGCAGGTATCACCACCATTCTGCTTTCTATCATTCTGGGCACCATTATTACGCGCAGTATTATCCGCGCACTGGGCGGCGAGCCAAAAGCAGCTGCTGATATTGCCGGGATGATTGCGCAGGGTAACCTGACCGTGGAGATCGCCGTTCCGGTCAAAGGACAGAGTAGCCTGATGGGCTCTCTTGAAGCCATGCGCATGCAGTTAGTCACCATCGTCAGCGGTATCCAGTCCTCTGCTGAGCTAATCAACAATTCTGCGAGCGAAATCGCGCAGGGCAATGTCGATCTGGCCCAACGTACTGAAGAGCAGGCCGCGGCGCTTGAACAAACGGCTGCCAGCATGGAACAACTTACCGCTACCGTGCGTCAGAATACCGATAATGCGCGTCATGCGAATACACAGGCCGACACAACGTCACATGTGGCGACGCAGGGCGGTGATGTGGTGAAACAGGTTGTTGAGACCATGCGCTCCATTTCAGAAAGCTCAGGCAAAGTGGCAGAAATCATTTCGGTCATCGAAGGCATTGCTTTCCAGACCAATATCCTGGCGCTGAACGCCGCGGTTGAAGCCGCAAGAGCGGGTGAAGGTGGACGCGGATTTGCCGTTGTCGCCGGTGAGGTGCGTTCGCTGGCCTTACGCAGTTCCACTGCCGCCAAAGAGATCAAAGATTTGATCACTCAGTCGGTTGAACATGTGGCAAAAGGCTCAGGACTGGCCCGCCAGGCCGGTAATACGATGGAAGAGATCGTGAAATCGGTGCAGGGCGTGACGACGATTATGGGCGAAATCACCATCGCTTCCGATGAGCAGAGCAATGGTATCGGTCAGGTCAGCATTGCCGTCAGCCAGATGGACCAGGTGACCCAGCAGAACGCCGCTCTCGTTCAGCAGGTTTCTTCTGCCGCACAAGGTATGCTGGAGCAAACGGTGATGTTACGCGACGCGGTTTCCATCTTCCGCATCGAAAAAAGCGCTAACCTCGCTACCCCGGCTTTCCGCTAACCGGCACGCTTTTATTCTGAGTGCCTGAGTCATCACAGAGCCCGGACCCGCTAACCGCTGGCCCGGGCCTGTCTTAACGCTTGCGCCGATCATGCCTGTTGCCCCCACGCTTTTCCCGCGTATCCCTTGCCAAAAAAAGCGTTTTAAAAAACACCGATGACCACTAAAGTGAGCATAACCTTACTCACAACGGGCGCGACTATGTTTACGAAAACCTATCAGGTTGACGAAAAGCACATTGATTTTCAGGGCGTGGTGGATGGACTTTACTATCCGTTTTATATGGAATGGACACGTCACGCATTTATGAAAGAGCACCTTGGCGTCGATCTTGAAGAAGAGTTTGCCGCAGGCCGAATTCATATACTACTTGAGTACTCGCTGCGCTTTAAAAAGAGCCTGAAAAAAGGCGATGAAATGCAGGTCACCTGCGCGCTGGCCGCCAATGAAAAACGCAACCGCGTTAACTTCATCCAACAAATTCTGGTAAACAATGTGGTGTACGCCGAGGCGGTTTTCACCGGCACCTGTCTGGAAAATGGTCGCCCGTCCATCCCGGAATTTTTGCGCAGTGCGATTCCGGATAATCCGTCGTAACGCGGCCTCACTCTGCCACATTGCAACGACGTCCGCCGCACGCGGATGCTGTTAAGGCCGTCACCTCATCGTTGAGGCGCATGCCCTCTGTTGTCTCCACGGCATGTCCTTGATGAATAGCGTGACGCGCCTCACTGCTCTGTTTCGATATGACCGAAATGTGACCTAAATATGACACACGCGATGCCGATAACCTTAGTGGACCCGAGTCGATCGGCCTCCCTTTAAACGGGTCGTTGTCTCTCCACTACGTGGTCAAAATCTTTTGACCTTTTAACGGCTATAAATGGAGAGATCTATGTTTTCCCTCACGCGTTTACTACCAGGCAAAATTTCGCTGGCTGTGTCAGATGCTCAAAATAACATTCAGGCGATAAAGGCCTGTAGCGGTTGGATCGAATTTACCCCAGAGGGGAGCATTCTCTCGGCCAACCCGGCCTTTCTGGCCGTGACCGGCTATCAGCTTAACGAAATCACCGGACAGCACCATCGCATGTTCTGTAAGCCAGAGTTCGTCCACTCCCGTGAATATGGCCAGTTCTGGGAAAGACTGGCATCCGGGCAGTCGTTCAGCGGCATCTTCGAACGCTACAGAAAAGACAAAAGCCTGCTCTACCTGAGCGCCAACTATTTCCCCGTGAAAGACAAACACGGCACCGTTAAAAAAATCATCAAAATCGCCAATGACATTACCGACAGGCATGAAGAGCTGACGCACAAAGAAGCCATTATTACTGCGCTGAATAATACAATGGCGACGATTGAATTTACTCCGCATGGTGACATCATCAATGCGAACGAAAACTTCCTCGCGCTGATGGAGTACGATCTTGCAGAGATCAAAGGCAAGCATCACCGTATGTTCTGCTTCGATGCGTTCTATAAAGAAAACCCGGATTTCTGGAATAAAATTCAGCATGGCCGGTCCTTTACCGGACGTTTCGAAAGGGTAACTGCGTCAGGGAAGCGCGTCTGGCTTGAAGCCAACTACAATCCGGTTAAAGATGCCTCGGGGCACGTGTATAAAGTGATTAAGCTGGCTTCCGATATCACCGAACGCGTGGAAACGGCGAAGCAGGTTGCCGATATCGCCATGAGCACATCTGAAAAAACCTCTCATATCACCGTTAATGCAAACGATGTACTGAGCCAAACGGTGCGTAACGCGGAATCAATGGCCTCGCAGGTCAATGCGGCAACGGCAATCAGTGACAAACTGAATTACTCGGCCAAAGATATCAAAGAGATTGTCTCGACCATTAACAACATTGCCGGACAAACTAATATTCTGGCGCTGAATGCCGCAATTGAAGCCGCACGTGCGGGCGAAGCGGGACGCGGTTTTGCCGTCGTGGCGGAAGAAGTCAGACGTCTTGCCGCCTCCACCTCTCAGGCGACGCAGAAAATCAGCAAGGTGGTTGAAGAAAATACTAATCTTATTGATGAGATGTACCGACAGCTCGATGAGATCAACCACTTTCTCACCACAGAAAACGACAAGATCACTAATCTCTCAGACAATATTCAGGAAATTTTTAGCGGGGTAAAAGAGTTCGTCACCGTGATTCACAGGCTGGATGTGTAATCGAAAAGCGCCAGTATCGATAATATGCTGACCGCTTGCGTCAGCGGCGCGCCTGGTCAGGCCATCCTGAAAAGACGACCATCATTCCCTCAGCGCAGAGCGGCTCACGCGTCAGCCCTTATCACATAGTGATGCCGCCCGCTGCCATCGGCTCCCTTTATCGATGTCGGAGCAACCCGTTCAATTCTGCTTTCCCGCCCATCGGGTCATCGTATGGTCACAGACTTCGCGTAGCCTGCTTGATCATTTGCACATATTTTCATCGGGCAGGCGGCCTGTGCAACGCTGGTACGCCGGTTAAAGGGTTGGTCTGCAATGATGCGTAGACCAGAGGCACGCACAGTTGCCGCCTCAATCCCGTTCGCGCATGCATGACACTTTTGAGTGCGTTTGCCGGACGATTCGCTGATACAGGGGGAGCACCATGACAACACGGAGAACACTTTTGAAAGGAACGCTGTTGACGCTGGCCGGGATGGCCACCTCCATGAGCCGGGCTGCCGATCATTTGCCGAACGACACAGGCAGAAAATTTGCGGCTGACGGGCGCGTACTGCCGTTTCGGGGCAACACGATTATTTGTCATCTGCCACAGCAAGAAAAAGATTCTGACTCGTTCGATGCGCTGCTGGATATTTACCGCGCATTACCGGCTGAACCCTGGGCGCGCAACGTTACGGCACTGCCGCCATCCAGCTATCATATGACGGTCTTCGGTGGCGCAAACGACAAGGCCCGTCACTATCCCCTCTGGCCAGCCGGACTCCCACTCGATATACCGATAGAGGAATGCGATCGTATCCTGGCCGATCGGCTGCGGCAATTTCGCCTGGGTGAGGATGCCTCTCCTTACCGTATGCGCGTTGATCCGGCAGAGCCGTCCGTGAAGGAAAAGCCGCTGACGCTTCGCCTGCTGTCAGCCGATGAGGATACCGAAACCCGCCTGCGCCGTTTGCGCGATCGGCTATCGCAGGTGACTGGCATTCATGAGCCAGACCATGAGCGTTACGGTTTCCACATCACCCTGGGTTATCAGTTCGCCCCCCTGACCGACGACGAGGACGCCGCATGGCGACGTTCGCTGGCGGCATGGAAAACAACCATTGCCCAACGTGTCCCGGTGATAACCCTGGGTAATCCTGAGTATTGCCTGATGAACGATATGTTCGCATTCAGGCGTCAGTTTTATCTGACATAACGGACGCGCGTCTGCAACAGGCACGCCAGGCGCGGCTGAAAATGCCGCCGCCCTTCCCCAGCCAGGCATACCGGCAAAGCACGTTTATAATGACCTGGCCCGCCCGACTGGCCCGGCTCTTTACGCCCGCTCGTATCGGCTGAATCGTTACAACGCTAATCCTGTTAACCGCCGTAATCGTCACCTTTCTCATTTTTATCTGTGACCCGGCGCACAGTGCTGGGGCATTTGTGGATTCTTTTTCCAGCAGGTGAGGCGAATCACGTTTCGGTTAAGTGCAAATCAGTAAATTCCCTTAACGACTGAAAAAACGATTCAGCTTAAGGAAGGAAAGATGAAGACTAAAATCGCACTTGCCGTATTCGCCGTGATGATATCGGGTTCCGTGTCAGCAAAAACCTGGGTGCTGACGAGTGCTGAACAAGGCACAGACAAAGGAAACTGGCAAATAACCAGCAGCGAGCTGAAGTTACAGGGTAAACCGTTCAGCATCGAACAGAAAGTCCTGCACGGCGGTAAACAAGAAGGCAGTAAAATCCTTGAGATTCGCAGTCAGGATGGCCTGACCATCACGCTGATCCCCACCCGAGGAATGAACCTGCTGCGAGTAGAAGGTTTTGGCACCCGGCTGGGCTGGGATTCCCCCTTGAAAGAGGTGGTGAACCCGGCTTACATCAATCTTGAAAGCCGAAATGGCCTGGGTTGGCTGGAAGGTTTCAACGAAATGATGGTGCGCTGCGGCTATGAATGGACCGGGCATCCGGTGAACGACAAAGGGCGCATCTATACGCTGCACGGTAAAGCGGGTAATACACCGGTATCCCAGCTTGAAGTCGAGGTAGCCGATGCGGCCCCGCATGAGATTCGTATTCGGGGTTTGATCAAAGAGAGCACGTTCAAAAAAGCGGATCTCCAGACGCTTACCGAACTGCGCTATGTGCCTGGCAGCAATCAGTTCAGCCTGCATGACGTGCTGACTAACCATTCAGATTACCCGCACGATTACGAGATTATTTATCACAGCAACTTTAGTACGCCGATTCTGGAAGAAGGCGCTCGTTTCCTCGCTCCGATGTCGAGCATCAGTCCGTTTAATGATTACGCCAAAGCGGGTTTGAAAAACTGGCAAACCTATCAGGGACCGACCAAAGACTTTGATGAAATGGTGTTTAACATCAAGCCGCTTTCCGACAAGGATCATCACACGGTCGCTGCCGTCGTCAATAAAGCCGGAAATAAAGGCGCCTCCATCCAGTTTGATACCCAACAACTGCCACTGCTGACTTTGTGGAAAAATACCGACACGCTGAAACAAGGTTACGTCACCGGTATTGAACCCGGCACCAACTATGCCTATCCGGTGACCGTTGAACGTGAACAGAAGCGGGTGAAACAGCTGGCGCCAGGAGCAAGTACGGCGTTTGATCTGACCTATACGCTATTGCACAACAGCGAGCAGGTTAATGCCGTTGAAAAACGCATTAAGGCGATTCAGGGCGACACGAAGATTGATGAGAATGCTACGCCAATAGCGACAGAGTAAAACATCCTGCCTCTCTGCCGGGAAGTTTGTCCTCTCTCAGAGCGGACAGATGATGAATCACACTGACGGGCATGATTGCCCGTCAGTGCATCAACGAAGCCTGGGCGCGTTTACTTCGACGCCCTGTTGGCCGTTCCTCATAATGCTGTTTCTGCGAACCGAAGATGCATGAGATATCATCGATGAATCAGCAGGTTAAACCTCACGGGCGAGGCACTTTACCTCAAAGAATGTTGAATCAGTTGGATGCTGTTTTTAATTTCATGCTGAATCTTGGTCTCATCCCAGTCCGCCAGTTCTGGCGCAAAAGGTTCAAAGGCATAAATACCTTTATAGCCTCGTTCTTCAAGCTGTTTAACCTGGCGACAGGTGAACAGGCGATCTTCCGGCGTTAACATTATGCGCTCGGCATCGGTCAGGCTTTCACGCGGACGTTTGTCCTCCACGCCCGACAGGTGAACCAGACCGATTTGGGCGATATCCACATGGCTGAATTCGGCGTCAGCATCGGGATAGAGATGATGATGGAAGGTGTCGATTAATAATTTAAAGGGAACATGGGCATCACGAATAAGATTCTGCGCCTGCGCTGCCGAACGCAGCGAGCTTTGTGGGAAGCCCAGCGGCTCAACCAGTCCGGTTATTCCATAGGTCGCGAACAGCGGTGCCACATCGCGCAGCGCGTTTACTGTTACCTCTGGCGCAACCGACGAGCCGTCGTTCAGGGGACAAAGCACCAGCGAACGTGCGCCCACCGCTTTGGCATCAGCCAGCAAGGACTCGGTCAGTTGGCGAACCTGTTCCGTACGCTGATTGAAGGGATAAACGGCGTTTATGGTAATAATGTCAATGCCATAGCGTTCAGCCAGTGCGCAAACCTGGGCAGCACTCAGGTTGTCCATCACTTTACCGCTGGGCAAGTCGTTACGAAGTTCAACCTTATTCAACCCTAAACCGTTCACCAGCCTGAAGAAGGCTTCAATGCTCAGCGAGGGGGCGATCTTTCTGTTAATACAAAAACGTTCTGCGGCAATGGTCATGCGACTCTCCTGAACCCGGTAACATCAAGCGAACCCAACGGGATAATAAAAATATTTATTTCATTTTATATTAAAAGGAAAATAAATTTCTTTGATGACTCTCGCAAAATACGTTAACGCCTGGTTAGAAACCTCAGAAAAGAAAGAACAAAACCCGCCATTTCCCTTAATTAACAACAGAATATTCACCATTCTTCGCCTGACAAAAAACCGGCAGGTTCACGTGGAAAAATGCCCCCCTGATGAAATGTAAATTTCATTTAAATGCCCTTTAAGCACCCTGCGAGGACAGTGACAGTCAGGTGTGAATCTTTTACCGATGTCAGGCAGTACCTGATTATCGCGGGTCAGGTTATTAGTGGAGAGCAACCATCCAGCCATTACAGTGTGGTCATCGGGGCGATAGCCTGCGCGCCGTTGCCGGTTGGGCGACCAGAATAGTTGAAGCAACGGGCGACATCTTCCGGCCTCGCCGCGCTTTGCCGGGCAACGGAAGCGACGGGCAGCCGCTCCATACCAATGACGTCAAACTGCATTGAGGCGGCATTTGTGAGCATGTCGTTTTGTGTGCCTTGCCGGGCCGGGTCATCGATCTGAGCGCGTTCCGCATGGGGGCAGCGATCGCCCTTAATGGAATTTACATTCCATAATTAATTTAAATGAAATATAAATTTAAAAAGTGCGAATGCGCTGTCACTTTTTCCTCTGCGCCTGGCGCGCGCGGCCGTTATGACGTGCCAATGCATCCCAATAAGCAGCCTGTCTGAAGTGGTATTTTTATTTTAGAATTCAAAATAATGCCGCATTCCTCGATCTTTCATGCGCATGCCTTGCTCACCTGGCAGGCACTACGCCCCCACATCCCCGCCGGAATAGCAGTAGAGTTTGATCGCCCTCGCAAAATGAAATCTTTCTTCTGTATTATGGTTTAATGAAAAAAATGTTTGCCTATAATCGGGCATTATCCAGATTAAGGTACAACCTCTTCACTGCGTCAAGGCAAACACCGCCTGACAGAGCAAGGGGCCGGGCGACAGGCTACTACCGATCAAAACAGGAATGAGCAAAATGGGCAAAGTGAGACTGACAATGGCGCAGGCGCTGGTTACGTTCCTTGATAATCAGTATCTGAAAGTGGATGGTGAAGAGCTCAAATTTGTTAAAGGCATTTTCGCTATATTCGGGCACGGTAACGTGCTGGGACTGGGTCAGGCGCTGGAGCAGAACTGCGGCGATCTGCGGGTGTTCCAGGGGCGTAACGAACAGGGGATGGCACATGCGGCAACCGGGTTTGCGAAGCAATCTCTGCGTCGTCAAATCATTGCCTGCACCTCTTCTATCGGCCCTGGTGCGGCCAATATGATTACCGCCGCAGCCACGGCCACAGCAAACCGCATTCCTTTATTGCTCCTGCCCGGTGACACTTTTGCAACACGGCAGCCCGATCCCGTGCTGCAGCAAATCGAGCAGAGCCACGATCTCAGTATCAGCACTAACGACGCGTTTCGCCCGGTAAGCAAATACTGGGATCGCATTACTCGCCCGGAACAACTGATGAGCGCCTGCCTTAATGCGATGCGCGTTCTGACCGATCCCGCTGAAACCGGCGCGGTCACACTCTGTTTGCCTCAGGATGTGCAGGGCGAAGCCTGGGACTATCCAGAGTCCTTTTTTGCCCGACGGGTGCACGTGTTAGATCGTCGTCCGGCAAGTCAGGCGCAACTGGATGACGCTATTGCTGCTATTAAAGCAAGCCAAAAGCCGCTGATCGTCTGCGGCGGTGGGGTGAAGTACGCGGGCGCAGGCCAGGCATTGATGCATTTTGCCAGCCGTTACGGTATCCCGTTTGTCGAAACCCAGGCTGGCAAAGGCACCGTTGTCTCATCACACCCTTTTAACGCGGGCGGTGTCGGAGAAACCGGCTGTCTGGCCGCCAACCAACTGGCGAAAGAGGCCGATCTGGTTATCGGCATCGGTACGCGCTTCAGCGACTTTACCACCTCATCGAAATGGATTTTCCAGCATCCGTCCGTCCGCTTCCTGAATATCAACGTCAGTAATTTTGATGCCTGGAAACTGGATGGTATGCCGCTTCTGGCCGATGCGCTCACGGCGCTCAACACGCTGGATGCGGTGCTGGAAAAAGAAACCTGGCGCGCCAGTTGGGGCGACCGTATTGCCGAGCTGCTCACTCAACAGCACAAAGAAACTCAGCGTGTCTATCAGGCAGTATGGAAGGAAACGTCTTTCGTGCCTGAAATCGACGACCATCTGGATCGCGAGTCAGTCTACCGTGAATTTCGTCAAATAACCGACTCAACCCTGACACAAAGCAGCGTACTGGGCGTCCTCAACGAGGTGCTTCCGGAAGAATCGGTGATTGTGGCCGCAGCGGGAAGTCTGCCGGGCGATTTGCAACGTGTCTGGCGCACCCGGGCCGAAAATACCTATCACGTCGAGTACGGTTACTCATGTATGGGTTATGAAGTCAGCGCCGCGCTGGGCGTAAAGCTGGCACAGCCGCAAAGCGAGGTCTATGCGCTGGTGGGCGACGGCTCTTTTATGATGCTGCACTCCGAGCTCGTCACATCGCTGCAGGAACGCGCGAAGATTAATATCGTGCTGCTCGATAACATGACTAACGGATGTATTAACAACCTGCAAATGGAACACGGCATGAACAGTTTCTGCACCGAGTTCCGCTACCGCTCCCCGGAAAATGGCCGACTGACCGGTGGCCTCGTTCCCGTCGATTTTGCCGCAATTGCAGCGGGCTATGGCTGCAAGACCTGGCGAGTCACCAGCCTTGATGAACTGCGTCAGGCGCTTGATGCCTCGCGCCACGAAGCGGGCAGCACACTGATTGATATTAAAGTGTTGCCGAAAACGATGGTGCACAAATATGGCAGTTGGTGGAACGTTGGCGTCGCGCAAACGGCGCTTTCGGAACGGATTCGCAAGGTTGCTAAACAGATCAATGAAAAACGCGCGCAGGCGCGCGATTACTGAGTGCCGTCCTGACCCTGAAGCCTGTGAACATGTGGGCGTAAGATCATGGCGTTACGCCTCGGTGTCACAGGTGCTGGCCTCATCGGTAAAGAACGTATTCGCCGTCCCTCAGCCTGGGATGGCTATGCTGCATCTGTTGCGGCCGATGCCAGCCTGAAAACAGCGGAAACTGGCGAAACGGTAAGCGTTACGCTGCCTGAACGCCCCTCTTTTTATCAGCGTTAAGCGCTGGCCTACCATCCATTTTTACTGACAGGTAACAATGATGAAAATTGCATTTGACGTAGACGTGATAAAAGATCTGGGCGTGACCCGGATGGTGCACCAGGTCGCGGATTGGGGTTATAAGTACATCGAGCAGTCGCCGCATCCCCAGATCAATCCTTTCTATAAACATCCGCGCGCCAGCCGTGAAATCATTACGGAATATAAGCGGGCGCTGAATGAAACCGGTTTAGAGATATCTTCATTTATTTGTGTTTATCGCTGGTCGGGGCCTGATGAACTGCGTCGTCAGGCCGCCGTGAAAAACTGGAAGCGCCTGGTTGAAATCGCCGTCGAGATGGGCGTGCAGGTCATTAATACCGAATTCTCCGGCGATCCAAATCAACCAGAAATCTGCGACGAAATGTTCTATCGCTCAATGGAAGAACTGTTGCCTGTTTTTGAACGTGAGGGCATTCGTGTTGAGATTCAGGCTCATCCGTGGGATTTTTGCGAAGAGAACGACGGGACGGTCGACGTAGTGAAATCGTTTCGCAGCGATAACGTCAAATATATCTACAGCGTGCCGCACACCTTCTTTTACGACAAAGGAATCGGTGACGTCGCAAGAATGTTGCGCTATGCCGGTGACGATCTGTCCCATGTGCTCATCGCTGACACCATGAACCACACCAGGCACTGTCGTTATATCGTTAATCCTCCGGGTGTTGATGCCACCATCCACCAGCATGTTGCCGTAGGTGAAGGTGAAGTGGATTTCGACGCGCTGTTCCGTACCCTGCGCGAAATGAAATTCGCCGAGAAGACCTTCAACGTCGGCGGTGAATCTATCGTGGCCGCGTCCCTTTTTGGTTATCCGGAAAAGATGAAGTACCAGGCTGTGGAAACGCGTGAATTGATTGAACGTGAATTGCTCGGTCACACCTCAGCAGTATAACGGTAAGACGTTCGGAAAAGAGTAAGCGGGCTCATGACAAGGATGTCATTGATTTTCTCATGTATTTCGCTGAAGAGAAGCGTCTGGCAAAAAGGCATCAAGCGCTGGAGAGGCAAGAGCACAGTTACCCTCGCCCAGCTTGCAGGCAACACACGCATTCTCTGGATGAAAAGCGGGCACAGCATCGTTGATAACAACCGTCGTGCGTAAGCGCCTCTTACCACCTGACACTGATTTTCTACCCGCCACTTTGTGAAAGAAAAATTCCAAATATTCCACTTAATTCCAGTCTCGTTCAGGCCGGTTTAATGCCGACAGCGCGGTAAATTTTCACGCGTTTGAATCGAATAATATCAATATCCTGGCATCACGTCGGGCCAGCATGCTGCGTTCACATTTTGTTCAGCACCTCTCCTCTTCCTGTCGTTTCATAAAAAATAATTAACAAAACATGATCCATAACTCAAACATAAAATTTCATAGTTAACATTGATGAAATTTTTGATCTAAATTAATGCTGTTAATTTAGGTGTACTGAGGTGAATGCTTTGCGCCTGGACAAATTTTAGATTTATTTCTCTTACATCAGGTGACTGGAGTCTTGTATGACGAAAGAACAATTTCTCACACTGAACAACGCATCGGGCCCAAACAGTAACGCACCCACTTCGCCTTTTGTGAAGATCGTTGCGCTCATCGCAACGCTAGGTGGTTTACTTTTTGGGTACGATACCGGCGTGATTTCTGGCGCGTTGCTTTTTATGGGCGATGAGCTGCATCTCACCCCCTTCACAACCGGGCTGATCACCAGTTCTTTGCTGTTTGGTGCCGCCTTTGGCGCGTTGTTATCAGGCCATCTGGCAGCAGCAGCGGGCAGAAGGAAAATAATCCTCTACCTGGCCGTTATTTTTGCGATTGGCGCGGCAGGCACGTCACTGGCACCAGACGTAAACTGGATGGTTTTTTTTCGTCTTATCCTGGGCGTGGCGGTCGGCGGCGCGGCGGCGACCGTGCCGGTTTATATCGCAGAGATGGCCCCCGCCAATAAACGTGGGCAACTGGTGACGCTCCAGGAACTGATGATTGTCTCGGGCCAGCTCCTGGCTTATATCTCGAATGCGACCTTCCACGAAATATGGGGAGGTGAAAGCACCTGGCGCTGGATGCTGGTGGTAGCAACGCTTCCTGCCGTATTGCTGTGGATCGGGATGATGTTTATGCCCGATACGCCACGCTGGTATGCCATGAAAGGCCGTCTGGCTGAGGCTCGCCGCGTACTTGAACGCACGCGCCACAAGGATGAGGTGGAATGGGAGCTGATGGAGATTACCGAGACGCTGGAAGAACAGAGCTCGCTGGGTAAACCGCGTTTACGTGAAATGCTGACGCCGTGGCTGTTCAAACTTTTTTTGATTGGTGTCGGTATCGCCGTTATCCAGCAGCTAACCGGCGTCAACACCATTATGTATTATGCCCCCACCGTGCTGAAGTCAGTCGGTATGTCGGATAACGCCGCGCTTTTTGCCACCATCGCCAACGGCGTGGTGTCCGTCTTGATGACGTTCGTTGGGATCTGGATGCTGGGTAAAGTGGGTCGCCGAACCATGGTGATGACGGGACAGTTTGGTTGCACCGCCTGTCTGGTCTTTGTTGGCACGGTGAGCTATCTGCTGCCTGAAACGGTTAATGGTCAGCCAGATGCGCTACGGGCTTATATGGTACTGGCGGGCATGCTGATGTTTCTCAGTTTCCAGCAGGGTGCCTTGTCACCCGTGACATGGTTGTTATTGTCAGAGATATTTCCGACGCGACTGCGTGGCATCTTTATGGGCGGTGCCGTATTCGCCATGTGGATAGCGAACTTCCTGATCTCTCTTTTCTTCCCTCTACTTCTTGCCTGGGTTGGTCTGGCGGGTACGTTCTTTATTTTCGCCGCCATTGGACTCTTTGGTGCCATCTTTGTTATCAAATGCGTGCCGGAAACCCGCAACAGGAGCCTGGAGCAGATCGAGCATTATCTGAAAGGCTGGCTTGATGATGAAAATCGCCATACGGCCAACAATGCCGTTTTCGTTTCAAAAAGCCGCTAACGGCACAGGCGCTTAAGAGTTGGCAATCGCATGTGCCGTAATGAGGACGTTAAAGGGATGATAATGCTCAATGTTATCTGACGATGCCCTGAGGATGACAGCGTGCCAATCTCAACGCTGCGTTGGGCATGACGAAGATAATAACCTTTTGCGCCGCCAGCTGAGCCTTCATACAGTATAACCGCCCCGGATACAGAGACAGGCTGATATTCGGGGCGTTATTTATTACCGTCAGGCGCTGAGCTAAGCACCGGTGTTCCCCCTACGGACTAATTTAGGGAAAGCCGTTAGGCCGAAAAGCGACAAGGACGATCAAGCTCATCGAGCTTCTTTTCCACCAGCCATTGGAACGTTTTGCCATCAGGGCGGGAATACAGCGCTTTTCTTAGCGGGACGAGCGCTACCCACTTTTGAGCAATCGTCATTTTTCTGACATCGGCTAGCAGCAGCCCATGATGTTCGCTTATCGCCCGGTTAACGGCCTGCTCGGCGGTGACGCCGGTCCAGTTACGGTTGCGCTTCAGCGCTTCGCCAAACCACAGCAGGCGAAAACTCTGGTGACGTTCAATCAGCCCTTTCACCGCACTGACGCGCTGCCAGAACGTTTTACTGAGGGTCTCAATGACATCCTCAGGAAAGAAAGAATCCATGGTGGTTCTCCTTTGCAGATGAATGTTCAGGTCGTTATGTGCCGCTCTACTCTGTGTTATCGGCAAACTTCCGGCAGAGATACAGCGGCTTATGAAAGGAATGATAGGCCGGTCACAGGCAGAATCCTCGCCCTTTTACAGCCTTTTACGTCCTTTACACTATCTAAAGAGAGATGACATGACGTGTGAATGAAAAGCCCCGTGTCTGGCGCATTTCCCGTGATCAATAAGCTGGCAGTGGGATTACAGGGTCAGCGGCTCGTCCAGCGCGTTCAGTTGCAGCCGCGCAAACCCTAAAAATACTTCCAGCGCGGCGCTGCGGGGCCGACCGGAAGGCACCTGCAACTGCAAATTGCGCTGGCTTAGCTGATCGATGCCCACGGATCGCAAAACCAGTCCGTGCGCTTCGGCTTCCTGTATCACGCTGAAAGCACTGCAAATGGTCACGGCTAACGGCGTATGCAGCAGGAACTGAAACAGGGTTGAGAAATTATCGCAGGTGACGACCGGTTCAATCAGATTGCCGCTCATGTGGCTCGCCAGCTCGAACAGCTGACGTACCGTGGTGTTTTGCTGCGGCAGCGCCAGCGGATAATGGCTGATATCGCTGAGTGTCACCTGCGGCGCGCTGGCCAGTGGGTGGCTCTGATGCATCACCAACAGCACCGGTGCAGGCCAGGAACCGAGGATCTCAACTCCGTGCTCAGCGTGCAGGCTGAACTGCAATGCCAGGTCACATTCTCCGTTGCGTATCAGTTCTGATACGCCCTGCGGGCTGGCGACTTTGATTTCAAAAAGAATGCCGGGGTTATCTTCCCGAAAGGCGGCAATCATGCGGGGCAGCAACGTAAAGGCCAGTCCATCGGTACAGGCCAGCCGAATCAACGTACGGCGCACGGCTTTCAGCCCTTTGATTTCCGCCAGCGCGTATTCCATATCCAGCATATTTTTGCGCACGTGATGAGCAAAGATTTCCCCGGCTTCATTCAGCACCATGCCACGCGCATGACGCTCAAACAACGGCACGCCCACCTGTGTTTCCAGCCGCTGAATCTGACGACTGATTGCCGACACGGCAATAAACAGCTGCTCACTCGCCGCGCTGAGCGAGCCTGTATTCGCGACGGCGAGGAAATAGCGGATTTCATTACTGATCATGCGGTCGCCTCATGCTGGTGCATGCCTCGAAAACGGGCACGTTTGCTTTGCTTTAAAAGCAAACCTTACTAGATAAATTGATAATGGTGGCAAAGCAGCGTTTCAGCAATGATGACAAAACCATAATATGAATAAAAGACGAGCAAACATGACAGCCCAACAAGCGGTAGACCAGGCCACCGCATGGTTCGACAGTGGCGAGTTTCAACGGATACTCGCACGCCGCGTTTCGCAGCGTACCGAGAGCCAGCGTCAGGATCGCGACAGCGAATTACACCACTATTTACATGACGAAATCGGCCCACAGCTGAGTGCATTGGGTTTTACCCTGCACTTCATCGAGAACGCCGAAGCGGCCCATCGTCCGTTTCTGGTCGCAGTGCGCATTGAAGATCCCACGCTGCCTACCCTGCTGAGCTACGGTCATGGCGATGTGGTGTTTGGCGATGATGAAAACTGGCGCGAAGGATTATTGCCCTGGCAGCTCGTTGAAGAAGGCGATCGCTGGTACGCCCGTGGCAGCGCAGATAACAAAGGTCAGCACTGCGTGAATCTGGCCGCGCTGGAACAGGTGTTCATCGCACGCGGTGGACGTCTGGGCTTCAACTGCAAGCTGCTGTTCGAGATGGGCGAAGAGATCAGTTCCCCCGGCCTGGCGCAGCTGTGCCAGCAGCACGGTGATCTGCTGAAAGCCGATCTGTTTATCGCCTCGGACGGTCCACGTCTGAATGCAGTGCAACCTACCCTGTTTCTGGGCTCGCGCGGGGCCGTGAATTTCCGCCTGACGGTGACTGCCCGTGACAACGCCTATCACTCCGGCAACTGGGGCGGCTTGCTGAGCAATCCTGGCACCCAACTGGCCAATGCCATTGCCGCGCTGGTTAATGCCCAGGGCGTACTTCAGGTTGAGGCGCTGAAACCCAACTCGCTGACCCCGCAGGTGCGCGACATTCTCAGCCAGATTAAGGTTGGCGGGATGCCGGGCGATCCCGAGATCGATCCGAACTGGGGCGAACCGGCATTGACGCCAACGGAACGTCTGTATGGCTGGAACACGCTCGAAGTACTGGCATTCCTGACGGGCAATCCTGCGCGCCCGATGAACGCCATTCCGGGTGAAGCCAGCGCCGTCTGTCAGCTGCGCTTTGTGGTGGGCACCGACTGGAAGAACCTGGCGCAGCACGTCAGCGAACATCTGGCGCAGCACGGCTTTGGCTACGTGAAGGTCGAGTTTATGCGCGGATCGCCGGCAACCCGCCTTGATCCCACCGATCCACTGGTCGACTGGGTGTTAGCCAGCATCGCCGAAACCAGCGGTAAAAAACCGGCTCTGCTGCCCAATCTGGGCGGATCGCTGCCCAACGAGGTGTTTTCCGACATCCTCGGCCTGCCCACATTGTGGGTGTCGCACTCTTATCCCGCCTGCGGTCAGCACGGCGTGAACGAACATATGCTGAAGTCGATTGCGCGTGAAGGTCTGCAAATCATGACCCGACTGTTATGGGACTTAGGCGAGCAAGGCCGCGAACTGGTGGCGAAGCACCGTCAACATGCCGGAGGTGCCGCATGAGCACACTCAACACGGCTGCACCGCTGCACGCGAATAAACCCAGCCTGCACAAAACCCTTTTCGCCACCTGCATCGGTAACGCGCTGGAGTGGTTTGATATTGCGGTTTACGGCTTTTTTGCCAGCTATATTGCCCATGCGTTTTTCCCGACCAGCGATCCGTCCGTTTCTATGCTGCTGACCTTCGGCAGTTTCGGTGTCTCCTTCCTGATCCGTCCGCTGGGCGCGATTGTGCTGGGTAACTACGCCGATCGCCACGGGCGTAAGAAGGCGCTGCTGTTGTCCATCAATCTGATGATGCTGGGCGGTGCCATCATTACGTTCATGCCAGGCTACGCGAGCATTGGTCTGGCTGCGCCTTTGTTGATTCTGCTGGCGCGCCTGG
The DNA here is from genome assembly GCF_007828605.1 of Pantoea sp. SJZ147. Lineage (NCBI taxonomy): Bacteria > Pseudomonadati > Pseudomonadota > Gammaproteobacteria > Enterobacterales > Erwiniaceae > Pantoea > Pantoea sp. SJZ147. Next base: position 2,529 of record NZ_VIVB01000009.1, on the reverse strand, counting down.
TGCAAGGCTTTTCTGCGGGTGGCGAATTTGGCAGCTCGACGGCGTTTCTGGTGGAGCATTTCCCCGAGCGCAAAGCCTTTATCGCCAGCTGGCAGTTCGCCACCCAGGGGGCAAGTACGCTGATGGCATCCGCGTTTGGTCTGGGATTAACGCAGATCCTTACTGAAAGCCAGATTCAGGACTGGGGCTGGCGCATTCCTTTTGCCTTTGGTCTGCTGATTGGCCCGCTGGGGATTTATATTCGTCGCCACGTACATGAACCTGCCAGCTTCGCCACGCGGCAGCCTGAAGTCGCCCCGCTTAAGCGCCTGTTTGGCCGTCAGAAAGAGCTGATGCTGCTGGCGATTGGCCTGATGGTCATCTCTACGGCGGTTAACTACATGCTCAACTATGTGCCGACCTATGCCACCCGTAACCTGCACCTGCCCGGCTCTGTCGCCTTCACCGCCACCTTGCTGGCGGGCGTGATCCTGACCGTAGTGACGCCGATTATGGGCCTGTGGGCAGAGCGCGTTGGCCGTGTCCCATTGATGTGGGGATCGCTGATTTTACTGATCGTCACCATCTATCCTGCCTTTAAGCTGGTGGTGAATCACACCACGCCCACCACGTTGATCGTTATGGTCTGCTGGATGGCGTTGCTGAAGTCGATTTACTTCTCCACGGTGCCGTCGGTCATGGCCGATCTGTTTCCAATGGGCACCCGCGCCAGCGGGATGGCGATCAGCTATAACATCGCGGTGACGGTATTTGGCGGATTTGCGCCGCTAATCTGTACGCTGTTGATTACCGCCACCGGCACCAGCCTGGCTCCCGGCTATTACCTGATGGCGATGTCGGTGCTGAGCGGCCTGGCGCTGCTGCGGAGTCAAAAGCGGATTCGGTGAGGGAACAGGTGCACAGGGTTGTGCACCTGACGGATTTTATTACCGCGTTAACGTTCCAGAGATTGAGGATGGCTATGCCTGAGAGAGTGCGTTATCCGGCTTGGTCGCCCGCTTCGCCATATCGGCAAGCGCTGGAATAAGCAGGCTGATGGCATTCAGCCCGTGCCCAAGCTGGCAAAGGCTTTCAGGCGTAAATTCTTTCACGTTATTATCGGCAAACGTCACCAAGGAATCGCCAATAAAGTGCAGACAATGGCAAAGCCCAGCGCGTGTTTCGTCACAATACTCTGTAATTAAAGAACGTGAATACGCTTCCATATTTGAAAAATCCATCTGAGAAAGCGCGTCATGCATTCCAGAATACAGACACTCACGATCGGGCAATGATTGATAAAAGGTGTCCATGTTACTATCGACATCAGCCATAGCATTAGTCTCCATAATGTTGTGGTCAGAAGCCCGGTTTGTGTTCGCGCACAGCCGGGCTTCGCTCTTTCTGTTGCATCACACCCTATAAGTGCGATGTAATTACAACCACCCGATATTAAGGACTTTGTAATTACAATGTCAAAAGAAAAGGCCAAAACAGACCAGTACCAAATCCGACTTTCTCACGAATTTCGGACGCAGCTCGAAGAACAGGCGCGGGAAGATGGTGACGTCAACCTGGCGACATGGATAAAGCGGATACTGAGGAAAGAGCTTAAGGCAAGGGGCGTTGAGCCGAAGGGGTGAGTTTTACTTAGAGTGATTTTACTAAATGGCAGTATTGTTGTTGTCTCAACAACCAACCAATTTTTCAGCAGCCTGAGAGAAATGCTTACGTGGTTGCCATCTAAAACTTCATGACCTGAGAGAAGTGCTGCTTATACAGTGGTCGATCCGCTCAACCTCTTAATGCGGATATCACCTGTGTGATGAGGTTCTTTGTACTAACCAGCCTGCGCTGCATAGCTATACGCGCTTCCTGACGGAAAGCATTTACCCGTCAGGGATGAATGTTTCTCCGTCAACATTTCCCACTCTTAGAGTAAACATCATGACTGCTATCACGACCAATATTTCTGCATACAATACCAACACCACTTCTACCAAAGCGGAAAATTTCAATCTCGACATCAAAGTATCTGAGCAACATTCGCAGAATTGAAACCTTCAATGGTGGCTTCCCATGCGTTTTGATAAATGCGCTTAGCGGCCCTACTGACAACACTACTTATGTGCGCTTTGATGCCACTTTCGCCAGTAAGGAGGCAACGGATCTTACAAGCCGCTGCAAGAAAGCTGTAGACGAGGACCAGAAAGTGCTGCTTAGTTTTACTCTCAGTAACCTGATGTCTGTGACCTGCTCCCCGTTGATTAATACACCGCGATGTTAGTAATGTCTTCATCAGTCACATGAGGACATCCCCATGAAGAAGCGATTTTCCGACGAACAGATCATCAGTATTCTCCGCGAGGCCGAAGCCGGGATTTCAGCCCGGGAACTCTGCCGTAAGCATGCTATTTCAGACGCTACCTTTTACACCTGGCGCAAGAAGTTTGGTGGCATGGAGGTGCCCGAGGTTAAGCACCTTATGTCGCCTGAGGAAGAGAACGCCAGACTCAGGAAACTGCCTGCCGAAGCCATGCTGGATAAGGA
>NZ_VIVB01000008.1:0-248634 GCF_007828605.1 Pantoea sp. SJZ147 | reverse complement strand
GTGAGAGTTCCATAAAAAAGGGTCCATGATGAACATGAACCCTTTTTACACCTGCCACTGGATCGGTCAACCGATCCTTAAATGATCGGCATTAGTCCGCAGGGTGTTTTTTTATGTGCTACCGTCAGACTCAGTCATTGCCAAAGCGGGCCACCGTGCTGGCCGCACCAAGAGAATGGCCTTTAAGTTTGTTCAGTAGCTGATCCTGTGTTAACCCGGCCTCAAGCACCGACGGCGCCAGATCGGTAGCGATAAGCACGAAATTATAATGGTGAATACCTGAGCCCACAGGTGGACAAGGTCCGTAATAATGCGCAGTGCCTGGTGAGTTTTTCCCTCCGGTGTACCCCTTTCCTTGCGTCAGTTCACCTTGGGCAAAAGCGGTACGATCGGCGGCAATGTTATAGGCCACCATATGGGTTACACCCAATCCTTTAGCGCCGACAGGATCGGTCATCACTAAAGCAAAGCTTTTGGTGCCTGCCGGTATTTCAGACCAGTTAAGTTCGGGCGATACGTTATCACCGGTACAGGCGGCGTTACTTTTATTGGCACCTGCAAACTTTTTGTCTAACAGACCATTATCACTGAAGTCTTTTGATTGCAGCGTCAAAGCAAAAGCCGAAGGACATAAAAGGATTAACAACAGATAGGAAAGTTTATTCACCTGATACTCCTGTGTTATCGAGACCTGAGGGGCGACGATATGTTAGCCCCGCGTTGAAACAGTATATGTCTCAAAATCGGCCCCGTAATAGTAACAGGCACTCAGGGAACAGAGGGCTAGCGAACGTTAAAACCTGTCATTCGCCAGACAACCTCGGCACTGAGGATCGGCCTGCGAGCAGGGATAAAGCCGCGTTAAATGGCAACGTTTCAGGGTGAAATCGCCAGTGATGGCCAGCAGGCAGGCAACAACACCCCAGCTTAGCTGCCATTTTTTTATTTACACAAAAGGCCGGATACTTGATCTGAGTCACAAAATTCCGCATGATCTGTACCAGACAACGAAACAGACGGCGGGGCTAAAATGACACTTTATCAACATATGTTGGTCTTCTACGGCGTTGTTGCCTCGGTAGCGGCATTAATCACCTTCTTTATCGCCAAAGATAAACTCAGCATAAAATTACTGAGTGCTCTTTTGGTCGGCGCAACCTGGCCTATGAGCTTCCCCGTCGCGCTGATGTTTGCATTATTTTAGTCATCTCAATTTATAAGCTTTTCAATGCAGGGCCCATTTACCTCTTGCGCTTCGCCCTTATCACGCTGAGGTGCACTCCCCGACCCATTTTGCGTGAAGTTGCACAGCGCTAAATCTGCAGGCTTTACAGCCACACTAAATCGTCTTTTACTGACCTCCGGCACCTCAACGCAACGACTCACAGGTTCCAGCCCTTGTGGACGGATCGTTGCCGCGCGTCATGCCTGATTATTTCGGGTTTTCAGACCACGCCAGGTTTGATGACGCGATGCCAAAGGGACATACCGTAGGGTATCCGGTTAAGGACGATAAACCGTGAAAAAAAAGCACAGTACACCGACGCCTCACGATGCCACCTTTCGCCAGTTTCTGACGCAGCCAGAGATTGCACGAGATTTTATCGAACTGCATCTTCCTGCGGGATTACGTGCGATTTGCGACCTCAGTTCATTAAAGCTTGAATCGGGATCGTTCATTGAAGACGACCTGCGTCAGTATTTCAGCGATGTGCTATATCGCATGAAAACAACGACCGGCGGAGAGGGTTATATCCATGTGCTCATTGAGCATCAGTCCACCCCGGACAAACATATGGCCTTCAGATTGTTACGCTATGCGGTAGCGGCAATGCAGCGCCATCTGGCCGCCGGGCATAAAAAACTGCCGCTGGTCATTCCGATACTTTTTTATGCAGGGAAGCGCAGCCCCTATCCCTATTCCACCCGATGGCTGGATGGATTTGAATATCCAGAGCTGGCGGGAAAATTCTACAGCAGGGAATTTCCATTAGTGGATGTCACGGTAATACCGGATGACGAGATTATGCACCATCGCAGCATGGCCGCACTCACGTTGCTACAGAAGCATATACACCGGCGTGATATCGCCACACTGGCCGATCGCCTGGTCACGCTCTTAATGGCGAATCATCTTTCTTCACCACAGGTAACTACACTGGTACACTATTTAGTTCAGGCAGGTGAGTCAGCGGACTCCGAAGCCTTTGTTCGCGAACTGGCACAACGCGTGCCGCAGCACGGAGATGCGCTAATGACCATTGCCCAACAGCTTGAGCAGAAAGGTATTGAGAAAGGCCTTGAGCAAGGCGTGCAGATTGGCAGGAACGAAGGCAAGCGTGAAGTCGCCCGTAGCCTGCTCAACATGGGCATGCCACATGACGCTATTAGGGAAGCAACGGGTCTGAGTGAAGACGCGCTGGCCCAGCTATGCCAGGAGTCAGCAGGGCTTTAAGACGGTCTGTCAGTCAGGGCCGATTGTCTTAACCTGGACAGCCAGACCTGCAGCCAGGCTGTCACCTAAATACATCTTCCGTTTCGCTTTTAAATACTCCTTCGCTGCCACCCTCAGGCTCGCTCGCGCTTTGTATTATCCTCTGGATCGTTTTGTTGCTGCTTAGCCAGCGTCCGCGCAAGAAGGGTTGAATACAATGGCGTTCCTCCGAAGTATTGTGCGGATAAGGTAGCGCCAAGGCAGGTAATAATCATGGGCAGGATCAGTTGGTAATTATTGGTCATCTCCAGCACCAAAATAATGCCGGTCAGCGGAGCGCGTACCGAGGCCGCAAATAACGCCCCCATGCCCGCTACCGCAAAGGTTGCGGCTTCAAGGTGATATTCTGGGAACATCGCGACACAGAGTTGACCCACGCTGATGCCAAGTAACGTACCAAGCGTCAGCATGGGCGCAAAGATGCCGCCGGGCGCTCCGGACGCAAAACACAATAAGGTGGTTAAGGCTCGCAATAAAAACAGGCAAAGTAATGCCGTTGATGTGTAATGACCCGCTGAAAAATCAGGGATAAGCGTAATACCGCCAGTGACGGCCTGAGGCAGGATTAACCCCAGCAAACCGCACAATCCTCCCAACACCGCACCACCCAGCACCCAACGTGACGTCTGGCCCTTATGTAGCTTTTGAAACAGATCCTGAAGCGTAAATATCAGGCGATTAAAGGCAACACCGCAGCCACCAAACAAAATCCCCAACAGTAAATATAACCAGAGGGTTTGTATCGGCGCATCTTTCAGCTGTCCGATATCAATAATGGGCTCGTTACCGTTCAGAGTGCGAAAAACGATACTTGATGTAATCACGCCAACAAACACGGCTTTGATGGATATCAGGCTAAAACGAAACTGCAGGCGCATTTCTTCGATGATGAACAGAATGCCAGCCAGTGGCGCATTGAAGGCGGCGGCCAGCCCAGAGGCGGCACCGGTCGCCAGAATAGTATGGCGCGATTCAGACGAGCGCATGCGAAAAATATCCAGACACATGCGGCCGATATTCCCACCGATTTGCACCGTCGGCCCTTCACGTCCCAGCACCATTCCCGACCCTAACGCGCCCAAACCACCCACAAATTTAACCGGTAGAACCCGCCACCAGCGTACCGGTCGCAGTTCTTCCAGCGCCCCTTCAATCTCGGGAATGCCTGAACCTCCCGCTTCAGGGGCAAAGCGTCTGACGAGGAAATACCCTATCGCCGCCAGGACGGCAGAGAAAATAAAGGCGTACAATCCCAGTAATATGCCCTGATTCTCGAATTGGCTAAGCCAGTTGAGGCGGGAATGAATGACCCAGCTCACCGCTTTATCAAATGCCACTGCCGTTAATCCCGTCAGTACCCCCACCAGCGCGGCCAGCAGCAGCAATGCGATCGGCGTTTTGTCACGCCGTATAAGATATTGCAACAACCGCAACCGACGGGGACGGAAGATTCCGGGTCGATTTGAAACAAAAGCGCGCATGCCTGACCTCAAAATTAGCGTGCTAAACAGCACCAACAATGCAAATTAAATCCAGAGGTTATCGCATCTCCGCCATAATTCCTCGCTTTTATTTATTTCCGAATTTTAGTAAATCAGCAAACCCACTACGGCAAAATGAATGATGAGCCGCAATGGCAACCTGTGCATAGATTTCAGATGTCGTCTGGCAATTTTACCGGCAACCCATTGATTTGCGGCTTCAGGACGCTCATCATCCTGCGCCATCATCCATTCTTCTGGAGAGACGTGTGTGACCACTCTTAGTAATACATTGCTGGAAGCCGTTCTTGATCAGGTTCGTCCATTGGTTCATCAAGGTAAGGTCGCAGACTATATTCCGGCACTGGCTGACGTCGCAGCGGATAACCTGGGTATAGCAGTGTGTTTGCGTGATGGCACTGTTTTTCAGGCAGGCGATGCTGAAACACGTTTTTCGATCCAGTCAATTTCCAAAGTGCTCTCTTTGAGCGTTGCTCTGACACGCTATGACGATGCCGAGATATGGCAGCGCGTGGGTAAGGAACCGTCCGGCCAACCTTTTAATTCACTGGTTCAACTTGAACTGGAGCAGGGAAAGCCGCGCAACCCCTTTATCAACGCTGGGGCACTGGTGATCTGCGATTTGCTGGAGACACGGCTGACTGCGCCTCGCCAGCGCATGCTTGAGATCATCCGTCAACTCAGTCAGCAACCCGATATTCAGTATGATCGCCATGTCGCCCGCTCAGAATATGAACACTCTGCCCGTAATGCGGCGATCGCCTGGCTGATGAAGTCGTTTGGTAATTTTAATAACGACGTCACCAGCGTGATGCAGACGTACTTCCACTATTGCTCGCTGTCTATGAACTGTATTGAACTGGCTCGCAGTTTTATTTATTTGGCTAACCAGGGAAAAACGCTGGAGGGTTCAGCCTTGATCACCTCCCGTCAGGCCCGACAAATCAATGCACTGATGATCACCAGTGGTATGTATGACGGAGCAGGCGAATTTGCCTGGCGGGTGGGAATGCCGGCTAAATCAGGCGTAGGAGGTGGCATCATTGCCGTGATCCCCGGTGAAATGAGTATCGCTGTCTGGTCACCGGGTTTAGACAATGCAGGTAATTCATTAGCCGGCACTGCCGCGCTGGAGTGCCTGACCGATAAACTAGGACGCTCGATTTTCTGACTTAGCTTACTACATTGACAGGACGGTTCTGTTCGAAGCCAGCCAGATTGACCATGATGCCCTGTAGCAGGTTATGCATACCGCTATGACTCGCCCAGGCAACATGCGGCGTCAGGATCAGATTCGGGATATCGGGCTGGAGTAAGGGATGATCCGCTGCAGGCGGTTCACTCGTGAGCACATCCAGTGCAGCACCGGCAAGCGTACCATTTCGTAGCGCCTCCGCCAGATGGGCTTCATGAATTAAACCGCCTCGCGCAGTATTGATCAGTAGCGCCTGGGGTTTCATTTTGCTCAGCGTGTCACGATCGATCAGTTGCCGGGTTTGCTCACTCAAAGGGCAGTGCAATGAAATGATATCGCTGGAGGCCAGCATCTCGTCAAAGCTTACATAGCCGTCACGTACCTTGCTGCTGCCCTTGCGTTCAGCATAAACAACTCGCATTCCCAGCGCCTGTGCCAGCCTGCCTACAGCGGTGCCAATATCGCCCTTACCCACGATACCCAACGTCGCGCCAGCGATATCTTGTATCGGCGTCTGGTGCAGGCAAAAATGAGAGGATTCAGGCCATAAATGACGCGTGCTGTTAGCGTATTCCACTATCTGGCGTCGCAGGGCAAAAATGAACGCGATCACGCCCTCGGAAACACTTTGCGTTGAATAGCCCGGAATGTTGCTGACCACAATACCGCGTTCTTTGCAGGCCGCGATATCAATACAGTCATAGCCGGTTGCCGTCACACAGACGTAGCGTAGCTCAGGCAGCGCTGCCAGCGTTGCTGCGCGCAAGGGTACCTTATTAGTAATGGCAATGGTCGCGCCCTTGAGCGCCATAACAATCTCGTCCTCTGCCGTGTCATGACGAAATTGCCAGTCACTACACCAGGTGGGTTGCGGTGGGGGTACGGGCAATGTGCCGCCATCCAGCGTTACAATTTTCATTAAGTCCCTCTCAAATAACAACAACACAGATTAATAATGTTATTTAAATGTACGACATGAGTAACAAGAAAGTTAACCTCAAAGCTAATTAAGGTGAAGGTGTTCAAAAGGTGCTAATTTTTTTGTCTTAAGTGCCATTTTTTTTAACCCTTTTATCTACGCCGCGTTACACTGCCGCCCTTAAATTGTAAATAACTGTCCTCGTTTTGATGATGAAATCCACCCGCTATAAACGACAACGCCTGAGCGCCTGTATTGCGATACTGGCCGTACTGCTGTTGTTTATTGCACCGGTGGTATCTAAAAATCTTGTTGAACACCATGATGCCATGGTCATGTCGGGCATGAGTGCGGATATGCCGATGATGGATCATCACAGCGACAGGGCGATGGCCGATCACAGCATGATGATGGATGATGGCGTCGCCTGCGGTTATTGTGATCTGTTGGTGCATGTCCCGTTAATGTTGTGGGTGTTTATTCCCTTCATCTGGCTAATGTGCCTTATCAGCCGCGCCCCTCCGCCGCAACACATTGTACACCTTGCGTTGCCACGCCTGAAGGGGAGTTATCGGCCTCGCGCGCCCCCGTTGTCCCGATTGTTTATCTCCTTTATGTGATCTTTTTTTCACGCCAGCGTGCGGGAAGAAAACCCCGGTATTCTGAAAATAGGGAATAGCTATGACCTTTTCACGGGAAAACAATCCACCTCCTCGCGGGGCGGTACTGACTGTACTTCGTCGTCTACATTTTTATATTGGCCTGTTTATTGCGCCATTTATTTTTATTGCCGCATTAACCGGCACCTTGTATGTCATAACGCCGCAATTAGAGAACTTTATTTATAAAGACGCATTAACCACTGACGCGCAGGCGCAGGGCCATGCCAAACCCCTTTCTGCGCAAATTAATGCGGCACGACATTATGCGGGTAATTTACGGATCTATGCCGTTCGTCCTGCCCCTGGCGCACAGGATACAACACGTGTGCAATTCTCAGATCCGCAGTTAGGCCCTTCAGAATCGCGTTCGATTTTTATCGATCCTTATACGCTTGGTGTGAAAGGCGATATGACGGTTTATGGCACCAGCGGCGTGTTGCCACTGCGCATGTGGCTCGATCAGGTTCATCGCGGTTTGCTGCTGGGTGATATCGGCCGTAATTACAGTGAGCTGGCGGCGTCGTGGTTATGGGTAGCGGCATTGGGCGGCATCGTATTGTGGCTGGGCACACGTCCCCGTCGTAAGGTCAAAAAGACAGGTGCTGGTTTTGCTTTAACGCGTTCCTGGCACGTCACACTTGGCTTAGTGCTGTCGCTGGGTCTGGTGTTTTTCTCCGTAACGGGATTAACCTGGTCACAATGGGCTGGCAATAATATCGATAAAATGCGTAGCGACTTTGGCTGGTTGACGCCTCAGGTCAGAACCGCGTTAAACGGTGATGCGCCAGCGGTGCCTGCCGATCCTCACGCCGACCACCATGCCACGATGGACGGTATGACGATGAGCGGCGCTATGCCAGCCATGTCAGATCACCAGGCCCGCACTCCCGCCATCCTTAATCAGCCCGACGCTGACTGGGACAGGGTTGAGGCCGCCGCACGCAGAGCAGGCCTGGAGGCGGCAAAAATTGAATTACGTCAACCGAAAAGTGGGGGTCAGGCATGGACGGTGAGTGAGATTGACCGCCGCTGGCCGAGCCATGTCGATTCGGTTTCTGTTAATCCTGATAACTTTAGCATTGTCGACCACGTAGAGTTTGCCCATTTCCCTCTGGTCGCAAAACTGACGCGCTGGGGCGTGGATGCGCACATGGGCGTGCTGTTTGGGCTGCCCAATCAACTCATCCTGGTGCTGTTTGGCGCGGGCTTGTGTGCGATGATCGTATTGGGCTATCGCATGTGGTGGATTCGCCGTCCGGCATTACCGCAGGTTAATCCCGTGCAAACCCTGCTGTCGGCATGGCTGGTTTTACCGCGCTATCTTCAGGGCGCAAGCCTGATGCTTGCCCTGGTATTAGGTTATGCGTTGCCGCTGATGGGATTGAGTTTACTGGCCTTCGCCCTGCTCGACATCCAGCGCTGGCGAAAAGCGCATCGCGCCACGCGTCAGGATACTGTCACACCGCTGGACAAACAGTCCCCGCTGGCGATTGTGCAATCCCGTTTTGCCGTTAAGCGTAAAGAGATGCGTTATTTTCTGCGCAGTGTCGTCATTCTGGCGATAATAGTGGGAACGGTCATGGCGCGAGCCATGGTGAGTGGCGTCATTGAACAATACAACATCCCTTTCAGCGACTGGACGCTAATGATGTATATCACTCAGGCCATGATGATTTTGCTTTATACCACGGTATTCACCGGCTTGATGTCTATTCCACTCTGGTATTTCTTCCTGGGTGAAAGCGACGAGCAGGGCAAATAAATACGACGCCCGCCTGGTGCGGGCGTTTTATTGATCGTAACGATATACCGGGTAATTTCAGTCCACGTATTTAATCATGGTGGACAACATGGGCACGTTGCAGCGCATGTTTAAACTGACTGACATCCTCTCTCAACCAATGGCGTTGCGTCAGAGGCAGGTGCTCCAGCGCCTCGGGAAGAGGCACACCATTTAATTCGCCTTGATTGCAAAGCGCCCTGACCAGGCTTGCCTGAGAAATGCCCAGGTAGACCGCCATTTCAGATAATGTCATAAGATCTGAGTGCATGCTTACCTCCTGACCCTGAATTGTTGATGCATTTTTGTTCAATCCCATCCCGCCGTTATTGATCTAAAACAGGAATGGGCATAAAACAGTCAAAGGGTTGATAAAATTGCTAAGCTGGTAAGATGGCTCCCAATAACCAGAGATAACACAGTGCAACATTATGGATTGATGGCGCTTTTGCTCGTTTCCTGTTGGGCAAACGCCCATAACATCGTTGTCGGGCAGCCTCTACCGTCTGTTTTTATTGCGGATAAAGGTGAGATGCGGCTCGATAGCGGAAAGATTGACTATCAAAAATGGAACAGTCTGACTCTGACGGGGAAAACACGTTTAATTATTCACGTTGCGGGTCGATTATCGGCAAAAGAACAGTCGGCAGCTCTCATTGACGCTCTTCAGCACGCCAACCTGCCTAAAAAACAATTCCAGACCACGACCATCGTCAATACTGATGATGCTTTACCTGGCAGCAGTCTGTTTGTGGTCAATAGTATCCGCGCCAGTAAAAAAGCATCGCCATGGGAACAGTTTATTATCGACAGTAGCGGTGTGGCACAGCACCGCTGGCAGCTTAAGCCCGAAGGTGCGGCAGTCATTGTGCTGGACCAGAAGGGACAGGTGAAATTTGCTAAAGACACGGCGCTCAGTGCTAATGACGTTTCTCAGGTAATTGCGACATTACGTGCACTGGCAGGCTGAACCCCGGGCGCTGAGGAAAACCTGTCACGCCACAGGCAAATACGACGGAGGTTTATGAATTCTCCACCTTTTCCACAGGCTCAACTAGTATTAATTATGTGGATTTAGCGAGAAAAAACCTGAAACCCTAAATGTAAAAATAACGGGTAAGCCTGCCAACCATGTTATGGCAGATTAAGCGTTTCTTTAAAGGGCATCGCACTTTTAGCGTTGTCATAAATGTATCCGTTGATAAGGACAGCCCGAATGACGGTCTGCGCAAAAAAACACGTTCATTCCACTCGCAGTGCTGCTGAGCAATTACTGGCTGATATTGATCGGCGGCTTGAGCAGTTATTGCCTGTCGAGGGAGAACGGGATTTTGTAGGTGCCGCGATGCGTGAGGGCGCGCTGGCACCGGGTAAACGTATTCGCCCGATGCTGTTGTTGCTCACAGCACGCGATCTGGGCTGCGCTGTCAGCCACGAGGGATTGCTGGATCTCGCCTGCGCCGTGGAAATGGTGCACGCGGCATCGTTGATTCTTGATGATATGCCCTGCATGGACGATGCGCAGATGCGTCGGGGCCGCCCTACCGTTCACTGTCAGTACGGCGAGCATGTGGCAATACTGGCGGCGGTCGCCTTACTGAGCAAAGCCTTTGGGGTCATTGCTGATGCAGATGGCCTGACGCCGCTGGCAAAAAACCGCGCAGTGTCAGAATTATCAAACGCCATTGGTATGCAAGGTCTGGTACAGGGTCAGTTTAAGGATCTGTCAGAAGGCGATAAGCCGCGCAGCGCTGAAGCCATTTTGATGACGAACCACTTTAAAACCAGCACCCTGTTTTGCGCGTCTATGCAGATGGCCTCAATTGTGGCGAATGCCTCCAGCGAAGCACGCGATTACCTACACCGTTTTTCGCTTGATCTCGGTCAGGCGTTTCAGCTGCTGGACGATTTAACGGATGGCATGGCTGACACGGGTAAGGACATCAATCAGGATGAAGGCAAATCGACCCTGGTCAATTTATTAGGCTCCAGAGCAGTTGAAGAGCGTCTGCGGCAGCATCTGCATCTCGCCAGTGAGCACCTCTCAGCCGCGTGTCAAAACGGTCATTCTACTCAACAATTTATCCAGGCCTGGTTTGACAAAAAACTCGCTGCCGTCAGTTAAGGATGCTGCATGAGCCACTTCGCGGCGATCGCTCCGCCTTTTTACAGCCATGTCCGTGCACTGGAAAACCTCGCTCAGGAGTTAGTGGCTCGCGGTCATCGGGTGACCTTTATTCAGCAACAGGACACTAAACCACTCATTCAGCATCCCCACATCGGATTTCATGCTGTAGGAGAAGAAAGCCATCCGTCTGGCTCATTATCGCGCCTGCTGCACTTAGCGGCCCATCCTCTGGGGCCGTCAATGCTTCGGCTCATCAATGAAATGGCGCGCACCAGCGATATGCTGTGCCAGGCGCTCCCCAGAGCCTTTAACGATTTGGCGATAGATGGCGTCATCGTTGATCAGATGGAGCCGGCAGGCGCTCTGGTCGCTGAAGCGCTGGGGCTGCCGTTTGTCTCGGTTGCCTGTGCACTCCCGCTTAATCGCGAACCGGATTTGCCCCTGGCGGTGATGCCTTTTGACTATGGCACCAGCGATGCCGCACGTGAGCGCTATGCAGCCAGCGAAAAAATTTATGACTGGCTGATGCGTCGGCATGACCGCGTCATTGCCCATCACAGTCACAGGATGGGCTTAGCACCCCGGGATAAACTCCATCAGTGTTTTTCGCCATTGGCACAAATCAGTCAGCTTATTCCAGAACTGGATTTTCCCCGTAAAGCGCTACCGGCTTGTTTTCATGCTGTTGGCCCCCTGCGAGAAACGCAGACGACATCAACCTCTTCGCCGCTTTATTTTTCGCCGTCTGAAAAGCCCCGAATTTTCGCCTCGCTGGGCACGTTGCAGGGTCATCGCTACGGTCTGTTTAAAACCATCGTGAAAGCCTGTGAAGAGATTGATGGTCAGCTTCTGTTGGCGCACTGTGGCCGCCTGACTGCCTTTCAGGCCGAAGAGCTGGCGCGAAGCCGTCACACGCAGGTTGTGGATTTTGCCGATCAGTCGGCCGCGCTCTCGCAGGCGCAGCTTGCCATTACCCATGGCGGGATGAATACGGTGCTGGATGCCATTAATTATCGTACGCCCCTTTTAGCCCTTCCGTTGGCATTTGATCAGCCCGGCGTGGCCTCACGCATTGTTTATCATGGGATAGGAAAACGTGCGTCCCGTTTTACCACCAGCCATGCGCTGGCGCGTCAGATGCGTGCATTGCTGACCAACGTCGACTACCCGCAACGCATGACGAAAATCCAGACCGCCCTTCGTTTAGCCGGCGGCACAATGGCCGCTGCAGATATCGTTGAGCAGGCCATGCGCACCGGCCAGCCCGTTTTGAAGGGGAGCGGCTATGCGACCGCATTATGATCTGATTTTAGTGGGTGCCGGGCTGGCTAATGGCCTCATTGCCCTGCGCCTTCAGCAGCAGCAACCTGACATGCGTATTCTGCTTATCGAAGCGGACCCCCAGGCGGGCGGTAATCATACCTGGTCCTTTCACGACGCTGATTTAACCGAGAGCCAACATCGCTGGATAGCTCCGCTGGTGGTATATCACTGGCCCGACTATCAGGTCCGCTTTCCCACGCGACGTCGTAAGCTGAACAGCGGCTATTTTTCTGTGACTTCGCAGCGTTTTGCCGAGGTTTTACAACAGAAGTTTGGTCAGCATTTATGGATTAGCCGCGCGGTGGCAGAGGTTCACGCCGACGCTGTTCGACTGAATAATGGTCAGGTCATCAGCGCCAGCGCGGTGATTGATGGGCGAGGTTATACGCCAAATTCAGCGCTGAACGTGGGATTCCAGGCGTTTATCGGACAGGAATGGCGACTCAGTAAACCGCACGGTTTATCCTCACCCATTATTATGGATGCCACGGTCGATCAGCAAAATGGTTATCGCTTTGTTTACAGCCTGCCGCTATCTGCGACAGAACTGTTAATCGAAGATACCCACTATATCGATAACGCGACACTGGAACCTGAACGCGTGCGACAAAATATTCGCGATTATGCTGCCCAGCAGGATTGGCAGCTTCAGACTCTGCTTCGTGAGGAACAGGGCGCATTGCCAATAACCTTAACGGGCGATAGCACCGCGTTTTGGCAGCAACAGCCTTTAGCCTGCAGTGGACTGCGTGCCGGACTGTTTCACCCCACAACCGGTTATTCACTCCCCCTTGCGGTTGCGCTGGCCGATCGCCTGAGTGCGCTTGATGTCTTTACATCGTCCTCAATTCATCAGGCGATTACCCACTTTGCCCGCGAGCGCTGGCAGCAGCAACGCTTTTTCCGCATGTTGAATCGCATGCTGTTTTTAGCGGGACCCGCCGATTCACGCTGGCGTGTTATGCAGCGCTTCTATGGTTTACCTGAAGATTTAATCTCCCGTTTTTATGCGGGCAAACTCACGCTGACCGATCGGCTACGTATTCTGAGCGGCAAGCCGCCTGTTCCGGTATTAGCGGCATTGCAGGCAATTCTGACGACTCATCGTTAAAGAGCGACAACATGAAACCAACTACGGTAATTGGTGCAGGCTTTGGTGGCCTGGCATTGGCAATTCGTCTGCAGGCGGCGGGGCTCCCTGTCTTACTGCTTGAGCAACGCGACAAACCCGGTGGCCGGGCTTATGTCTATGAAGATCAGGGATTCACTTTTGATGCAGGGCCTACCGTTATTACCGATCCCAGCGCCATTGAAGAACTCTTTACCCTGGCGGGAAAACAGTTAAAAGATTACGTTGAACTGCTGCCGGTTGCGCCGTTTTATCGCCTGTGTTGGGAGTCAGGAAAGGTTTTCAATTACGATAACGATCAGGCACAGCTTGAGGCGCAGATTCAGCAGTTTAATCCACGCGATGTTGAAGGCTATCGTCAGTTTCTGGACTATTCACGTGCGGTGTTTAAAGAAGGCTATCTGAAGCTTGGCACCGTGCCTTTCTTGTCGTTCAGGGATATGCTTCGCGCCGCGCCCCATCTGGCGAAACTGCAGGCATGGCGAAGCGTTTACAGTAAAGTTGCCAGCTACATTGAGGATGAACATCTTCGTCAGGCGTTTTCTTTTCACTCGCTGTTAGTGGGCGGCAATCCCTTCGCCACCTCCTCCATTTATACGCTAATACATGCACTCGAACGCGAATGGGGCGTCTGGTTTCCACGCGGTGGCACCGGGGCATTAGTGAAAGGGATGATAAAGCTGTTTCAGGATCTGGGTGGCGAAGTGGTACTGAATGCGAAGGTCAGCCACATGGAAACCACGGGGGATACCATTGAAGCCGTGCATTTAGAGGACGGACGCAGATTCCCGACCCGGGCTGTCGCTTCCAATGCGGATGTGGTTCACACCTATCGCGACCTGTTAAGTCAGCATCCTGCCGCCGTGAAGCAGTCGAAAAAACTGCAAACTAAGCGCATGAGCAACTCATTGTTTGTCCTCTATTTTGGTCTGAATCACCATCACGATCAGCTTGCCCACCATACGGTTTGTTTCGGCCCTCGCTACCGTGAGCTGATTCATGAAATTTTCAATCATGACGGACTCGCAGACGATTTCTCACTTTACCTGCACGCACCTTGTGTCACGGATTCGTCACTGGCACCGGAAGGTTGCGGCAGTTACTATGTGTTAGCTCCCGTGCCACATTTAGGCACAGCGAACCTCGACTGGACGGTTGAAGGGCCGCGACTGCGCGATCGTATTTTTGAGTACCTTGAGCAACATTACATGCCTGGCTTGCGTAGCCAGTTGGTTACGCAGCGAATGTTTACGCCGTTCGATTTTCGCGACCAGCTCAATGCCTATCAAGGCTCAGCCTTTTCTGTTGAGCCCGTTCTCACACAGAGCGCCTGGTTTCGACCGCACAACCGCGATAAAACCATTAATAATCTTTACCTGGTAGGTGCAGGCACCCATCCCGGCGCGGGCATTCCCGGCGTGATCGGCTCGGCTAAGGCAACTGCAGGTTTAATGCTGGAGGACCTGATTTGAATAATCCGTCGTTACTCAATCATGCGGTCGAAACGATGGCTGTTGGCTCGAAAAGTTTTGCGACTGCCTCAAAGTTATTTGACGCAAAAACCCGGCGCAGCGTACTTATGCTCTACTCCTGGTGCCGCCATTGTGACGACGTGATTGACGATCAAACCCTGGGTTTTCAAACCGATCAGCCGTCATTACAAACGCCTGAGCAACGCCTGATGCAGTTGGAGATGAAAACGCGCCAGGCCTATGCCGGATCGCAGATGCACGAACCGGCATTTGCTGCGTTTCAGGAAGTGGCGATGGCCCACGATATTGCGCCCGCTTACGCGTTTGATCATCTGGAAGGCTTTGCCATGGATGTGCGTGAGGCGGAGTACATTCAGTTGGACGATACATTACGGTATTGCTATCACGTTGCAGGCGTGGTCGGCTTGATGATGGCGCAAATTATGGGCGTACGCGATAACGCTACACTGGATCGCGCCTGTGACCTTGGGCTGGCATTTCAGTTAACCAACATCGCCCGCGATATTGTGGAAGATGCGCATGTGGGTCGTTGTTACCTGCCGGCGAGTTGGCTGGAAAATGAAGGACTGAATAAAGAAAATTATGCGGCACCGGAAAACCGTCAGGCGCTGAGCCGCATCGCCCGACGTCTGGTGCAGGAAGCCGAACCTTACTATTTGTCCGCTACGGCGGGACTGGCCGGGCTGCCCTTGCGCTCAGCCTGGGCCATCGCCACAGCGAAGCAGGTTTATCGTAAAATTGGGGTGAAAGTTGAACAGGCAGGAACAGAAGCCTGGGACCATCGGCAGTCAACCACGACACCCGAAAAATTATCGCTTCTGTTGATGGCATCCGGTCAGGCCATTACTTCCCGGATGCGGCCTCATCCGCCTCGCCCTGCCCATCTCTGGCAGCGCCCGATTTAGCCGAATGTCGTTCTCTTAGCGTCGCCTGAAGTTTTGATAGGGGCGGCGCATAGAGAAAACCAAAAGAAACACAGCCTTCTTTGCCTCTTACGGCATGATGCATACGGTGGGCCATATACAACCGCTTCAGGTAGCCTTTGCGCGGAATATACCGGAACGGCCAACGCTGATGCACCAGCCCGTCGTGAACCATGAAATAGAGCAATCCATAGGCCGTCATGCCCGCACCAATCCACTGAAGCGGCCACATTCCCGTACTGCCCAGATAAATAAGCAGGATCGATAATCCAGCAAACACAACGGCATAAAGATCGTTAACTTCAAACGCGCCTTTGCGTGGTTCATGGTGGGAAAGATGCCATCCCCAACCCCAGCCATGCATGATGTATTTATGTGCCAGTGCAGCAACCACTTCCATGCCAATCACAGTAATCAACACGATCAGGGCATTCCAAATCCACAACATAATTTCTCCAGTAGAGACGTCCGGCATCAGGCGTGAGGATTTAATTTTAACAGAGATTAGCCGCGCTATTGGTGGGAAAGAAAAAAGGCGCGCCAGAAAGGCGCGCCGGAGATTAGAAATCGGCTTTCAGAACCACACGGTAGTTGGCTTTACCTGCGCGAACGTGTTCCAGTGCCTCGTTGATTTTGGACATGGGGAAATATTCCACCGTCGGCGCGATATCCGCGCGGCCAGCCAGTTTCAACAGAGAACGCAACTGAGCAGGTGAACCGGTTGAAGAACCGGTAACGGCACGGTCGCCTAAAATCAGGCTAAAGGCAGGCACATCAAACGGCTTCAATACTGCACCAACGGTATGGAACTTGCCGCGTGGTGCCAGCGCCGCAAAGTAGGGTTGCCAGTCGAGGTCAACCGCAACAGTGCTGATAATCAGGTCAAACTGTCCCGCCAGCCCTTTTAACGCTTCTGGGTCACGGCTGTTCACCACATGGTCGGCGCCCATATCCAGAATGGCTTGCTTTTTATTGGCCGAAGAGCTGAACGCGGTGACTTCTGCGCCCATCGCATGCAGAATTTTGATGGCGATATGACCCAGACCACCAATACCGATCACGCCGACGCGGCTCATCGCGGTGATGTTATGCATCAGTAAAGGTTTAAATACGGTGATCCCACCGCACAGCAGCGGACCGGCCGTTGCCGCATCCAGCTTTTCAGGTAGTGGAATGACCCACTGCCAGTTAGCGCGCAGCTTATCAGCGAAACCGCCGTTGTTACCGATGGTCGTTGTGGTGCCATTGGCACAGTTAACATGATCGCCGCTGATGCACGGATCGCAATGCTGACAGCTTTTCGCTGTCCAGCCGATGCCCACGCGCTGTCCCAGCTTCAGGCCTTTACTTTTGGCACTGTCGCCAAGCGCAGCCACGCGCCCAATCACTTCGTGACCGGCAACCACGGGATAGGCTGAAATCCCCCATTCATTGTCGATCATCGACAGATCTGAATGGCATACACCGCAATATTCAACTTCGACTTCGACATCTTCTGCGTCTAACGGGCCTGGATCATAGTCGTAACGCTCCAGTGCTTGTCCCGCCTGCATGGCTGCGTAACTCTTAATTGTCATTCTGTACCTCATTTAACGCGTTGATTTGGCAGTCAGCGTGTTCGCCACCGTCACGAACTGGCCACCGCCAAGGTGATGTAAAGTATGTAGGGCTGAGTTACTGTCATCAAAATGCCAGCGCCCATCGTAAAAGACCCGACTGTCAGCAGCAGCAGTGACCACTTCGCCAAACAGGGTGTCATATGCCTGCTGTGCTTCTGTTTCCGGCAGTAAACGGCATTCCATCCAGGCTACACAGCTCTCTTCCAACAGAGGCACACCGAAGTGCTGACTCTCACTGGCCTGAATGGAGAACGCCGCAAATTTATCCTGGTCGCGTCCTGTCGTGCTGCCGACGGCATACGTGAGGTCGACAAAACTTGCGGCGGGCACACAAATACCAAATGCGCCGCTGGCTTCAATCAGCTCACGTGACCAGGTCGATTTATCCACAATGATGGCCACCCGCGGCGGCGAAAACTCTACCGGCACTGACCAGGCCGCAGCCATGATGTTGCGACGCTCAGACTGACTGTCCCGACTGGTAATTAATATCGTCGGCCCATGATTCAGCAGGCGGCTTGCATGTTCGAGCGCGACTGGACGAAAATGCGACATTCAATAATCCTTACGTCCCGGGCCAGGAAAACGCGACGCCCGGTTCCGGGTTGATAAACGGGTTACTCTAGCGGTTTTCATCTCGAATCAGTTTGCCGCCTTGTGCCTTCGCGTTGCAAAATAGTGTGTAAGATCATGATTTAACAATCCTGAAACCTTAAACGTTGTGCACATAAAGCGAAACCGTTGAAGGAATAATTTTAGTCTGATTTGCCGTAACGTAAGAGAAATGAGACTAATCCTTATCAGGGTGGATAAACGGCTCCTGAGGTGAATACCCGGCAGAAAACGCGTAAAGTTGCCACAGTCAGTGAACCCGGAACTTAACTAGCTAATGGGAGTTGGGATGAACAACGAAAAGCTAAGAGCAGAACCTCTCACCTGGGGACAGGGACCTCACCTGTTCGAAATTTTTATTGAGCCCACCTGCCCCTTCTCCGTACGCGCGTTCAATAAACTGGATGCGCTTTTAGAGCAGGTCGGTGAAGATAAAATGACGCTTAAAATTCATCTTCAGTCTCAGCCCTGGCACATGTATTCGGGCGTGATCGTTCGCTATATCCTGGCGGCCTCGGTGGAAAGCAAAGCGGCGGCTAAAGCGGTACTTCAGGCCGTTGCCGACCATCGGGAAGCGTTTGAGTTTACAGACCATTGCCGGGGTCCAAATATGGACGTCACGCCCCACCAGCTTCTTGCCAGGCTAAAAGAATACAGCGGCATTGATGCTTACGCCGCCTTTGATCGTCATGATTTGCAAGACCTGGTGAAATGGCACTGTAAATATGCCCGTCAAAACAGTATCCATGTTTCACCGACCTTTATGATTAATGGCCTGGTACAACCGGATATAAGCAGTGGCGATTCGGTTGAAGAGTGGGCACAACGTATTCTGGCCTGACGTAATGCTCCAGCCATTCTGGCCCCGCGGTAAAAGGACTGAGTATGACGATGACGCTTGAACAGATTAAAGCCAAATATCCTGAGGCACTTTGCTGGTCATTTGGCGATTCTCCCGAAATGGCCAATGCGCTGGCGACGCTGGTGCTGACCGGCAAAAAAATCGCCACCTGCAGCTCTCTGCAAGGCTGGTATGAAGATGATGTGAAGCCTCAACCCGGCAGTTACAGCATCATTTTAAACGGCGCGGATAAACCGGTTTGCGTCATCAGAACAACAGGGTTGTTTGTGACGCGCTTTGACCGCGTAACGCCAGAAATGGCGATGATGGAAGGCGAAGGTGACCTGTGCCTTGAGTACTGGCAGCGCGAACATCAACGCTATTTTCAGCGTAACGGCGGGTTCAGCACCGAAATGGAACTGATATTCGAAACCTTCCAGCTGGCAGAAGTGATTTAAAAAAGCCGTTAATTCGCGCCAGCATCCAGCGCGGATTAACGGCTCAGGCCGTTCAGATGACGCGCCCAAAAGCAGCAATGCTAAAGCACGTGATCAAGTAGCGTGGTGCCATAGGAATTATCTACGGTACAGCGCCATTGATTATCACTTTCCAGCCGAAACACATAAGTGGCACGCCGGGTGCTTTCTATCGGCTGTCCCTGCCCATCGGGATAGCGGAGCACCGTTTCCATGATAACCAGCGCGGTTCCCGCCCCTTCAATGACCTCCATCCTGCCCTGCTCCACCACCAGCTGATGCTGAAAATAGTTGGCAATCGCCTCAAAGGCACGGCGAATAGCTACGCTGCCCGTCACGGTCATTCCCGGCTTAATGACCAGGCTGGCATCGTCTGCATAGTGTTTCATCAAGGCATCATAATCACCGGCTGATATCGCCCTGTCGCATAACCTGACAACCTGTAAAACGGGATGGTCATTCATCGGAACCTCCTTACGCATAGCTGGTCAGTAATAAACCGGATGTGATAAGTATATCCCTACCGATGTTAAAAAGGAGTTAAGTATGTTTAGCCATATGGTTGTTGGGACCGATGATATTGCGCAAGCTAAAACGTTCTACGATGCTATTTTCGCGGTTATCCGTTGTGACGATCAGGGCATTGATGCCATAGGTCGCCCTTATTACATTAAAAATAATCAGCGTTTTATCATCACCAAACCCATCAATGGTCAGCCCGCCACCTTTGCCAACGGCGGAACCATCGGCTTCACCATGCCCTCATCCGAGGAGGTGTTTCGCTGGCATCAACAAGGGATTGAAAACGGTGGCACATCGGCAGAAACACCGCCGCAGGTCAGAGAAACAGATGGAAAATGCATCGCCTATCTCAGGGACCCAACCGGCAATAAGCTGTGTGCGTTTTATAATCCGACATAATTTTTTTTAACGCATTTCGTCCACGCTGTGAAAAGACGTTGTGTGCGGGTGAAAGATGGACATTAATCTGGCGGGGTTTCTGCCCGCGCTGCTCCCCATTGCGCTTTCACCCGGCGCAAGTTTCACGCTGGCAATGAACAGTGCACTTACGGCTGGTCGCAAAGGGCTGTTTAAAACCCTGCTCGGCACCGCACTGGGGATTTATACCCATGCTTTACTGATCGGTCTCGGCCTGTCGACGGCACTGGTTGCTTCACCCGCGCTGTTTGGCCTGTTAAAAATGGCTGGCGTACTCTATTTACTGTGGCTGGGCGGGCTTTTATTTATCACTGGCGTCAGGACGAAGACCTTTGCGCTGAACGCGACAGAAAGCGCGGTTACGATCAAAGGTGCATGGCTGGCCAATGTCGCCAATCCCAAAGCTATCCTGTTTTACCTGACGGTGGTTTCACAGTTCGTTGGTAACAGAGCGGGTATTGATGCCTTTCTGACGCTGGCCACAGTGCACATTGCGATCATGGTTATCTGGCTGGCCCTCTTTAGTCAGGCGCTGGTGTTCTCGGCGCAAAAACTGAACCCGGTATCGCTGAAACGCTACGTGAATATGGGGGGCGGATTACTGCTTATGGTTATTGCAGTGCGCAGTCTTACAGGCTGATGTTTTAGCGAAACGGTTATCGACAATTTCACTCAGATCGGGAAGACAGGGGGGAAAACTGATGGCACCTGTTCAGCACTGGCACAAAGACGATTATCGCATTACGACGGATAAATCGCAGATGGATATTGAGGCCATTCACCGTTACCTCACCCGCTCAAGTTGGGCAGCCGGTATCGATTACGCCACCGTGGCACTGTCGGTAGAAAACAGTTTAAATTTTGGGCTGTTTCATCACCACCAGCAGATTGGTTTTGCGCGGTTTATCACCGACTCCGCGACCTTCGCGTACCTGTGTGATGTCTATGTCCTTGAAGAATACCAGGGTAGCGGGCTCGGCGGATGGCTGATTGAATGCTGTCAGTCCCATCCTGTCATTAACACATTGCGCCGACTCTTGCTGTTTACTTCAACCGCCCCCTGGTTGTACCAGAAATTCGGTTATCAGCCAGTGAACAGACCCGATTATGCCTGGACAATAACCCGACCCGACATTTATCAAACCAACCGCAAAGACCAGAATTAATCATCCCGCTTTTTCGTCTGTGTTATCGGTCTGCAATGATTGCCAGCCGCTGACAGCCACGCGCTTCCAGAGCCAGAGCAGCCTGGGCGGCACGAATGCCACTGGCACAGACCAGAACAATGCGTTTGTCCGCGGGCGGCTGCCAGCGGGCGATATGCTGGGGCAATATCCGCGTCACATCGGGAATGACGCTAACAGGCGCTTCGTCGGTCCCGCGTAAATCAACCACACAGTCGTTTGGGGTCAACAGGGCCGAATCGATAAACGGAATTCCGGCTTTTTCAGGTTCGGGCGCATTGTCGAATCGGAACTGACGCAGTTGCCAGGACACAAAATCACAATTAATCATGCAACCCAATGGTGAAGGCGACAAGTTCAACAGGATACTGAGTGCCATCTGCGCCTGTAAAGCACCTAAGGTGGCAACTGCCGGACCCAAAACGCCTGCAGTGTTGCAGTTGCCTGAGGCTTTGGGTAAGTGTGGAAACAGTGCGCGATAGCTTGGCGCACCGCCGCAAAATCCGCCAGCATAGCCTTGTCGCCCCAGCACCGAGGCGCAAACCAGCGGAACACCTCGGGCAAAGCAAATATCGGAAAGCAGGTAAGTCACCGCGAAGTTATCCGCTGCATCGACCACCAGATCGATATCCGTCATTGCCGCCTCAACAATGCTGGCGCGCAACGCCACAGGATATACCTCAACAACCGTATCCGGGTTACGCTGTGCCAGCGCGCGTTGCGCGCAAAAAACCTTCGGCTCGCCAATGTCGGCCGTGGTAAACAGCGTCTGACGATGCAGATTATGCAGCGCCACAACATCATCGTCATAAAGCCGGATATAACCGATGCCAGCGCCAGCCAGCAGTGGCAGCAGCGTGGAAGCCAGCCCACCTGCACCGACCACTAAGACACGCGCAGCTGACAGGGCCTGCTGCCCTTGCTCCCCGACGTCTGGCAGCATTGTCTGTCGTTGATAACGCGACATCACCGCTCCTTAGCTGAACTGGGCCAGCCCGAAGATGGGCGTGGACGCCGCCGCCATGTCGCGGCGTTCCATCATCCCTGCCTGACGTGCCTGATGTCCCGCGTCGATGGCGCCAGCAAAGGCACCAGCCATGCGCACCGGATCGCTGGATTTCGCGACGGCGGTATTCAGTAACACAGCGTCGAAACCTAATTCCATCGCCTGGGCCGCCTGACTCGGCGCACCGATCCCGGCATCAATAATCAGCGGAACGTCTTTAAACCAGGCACGCATCGTGCGTAAGCCCTCAATATTGCGTAATCCCTGCCCGGAACCGATGGGCGCGCCCCATGGCATCAGCACTTCGCAGCCAGCATCCAGCAGTTTCTCGCCAACAATCAGGTCTTCTGTGGTGTAGGGAAAGACATGAAAACCCTCGGCACACAAAATACGCGCCGCTTCAACCAGGGCAAAAGGATCGGGCTGCAAGGTGTCGGCATGACCAATTACTTCAAGTTTGATCCACGACGTGGCGAACAACTCCCGCGCCATATGTGCAGTGGTAACGGCTTCTTTAACCGTATGACAGCCTGCCGTGTTCGGTAATACGCGTTTATGCAGCGTTTTCAGAAGGTCGCGAAATGCGCCGCCTTGGCTTCCTTCACGACGTAAACTGACTGTAATAATGTCTGCGCCCGATGCGCTGACGGCCTGTTGCAAAATATCTGGCGAGGGATAACCCGCCGTGCCCAGTAAAAAACGTGACTGCCCGCTATAGTCGTAAAACATCGTTAACCTCCCTGCATCGGTGATAACACTTCCAGACGACAACCGGCCTCAAGCGGTTGGGAGGAATAGCGTTCCCGGGGAATAAAGGTGCCGTTAAGCGCGCTGGCGACACAGCCCGCATCAATATCTTGTTCCGCCAACAATTCAGCCAGCGTCCGGGCCTGAGTCTCAATAGCAAGGCCGTTCAGTTCTATTTTCATCGCATTCCCTCTGACGTAAGTTGTTGCATAAGCTTCTCGGCCATCATCGGGGCCAATAAGAAGCCGTGACGATACATACCGTTGATGGAAAAAATGCCGTTTTCATAACGAACATCGGGCAGATTATGAGAGTAAGCCGGACGCAAACCCGTACCGCTTTCAATGATGCGTGCTTCGGCAAGGGCAGGATGGATGCTGTAAGCAGCGCTCAACAGTTCCATCATTGCGCGCGCGCTGATCGGGCTGTCATCCTGGCTTTCGACCATGGTCGCGCCGAGCATAAAATGCCCTTGCGCTCGAGGTACCAGATAACAGGGAAAGCGCGGGTGCAGAAGGCGAACCGGCCGGGAGAACGTTATCTCATTCGTCTGCAGGATGACCATTTCACCGCGTACGGCGCGGAGTGCCGGCAGGGATTCCTGGGCATGGATACCACGGCAATCAATAACGTTCCCACTGGGTTTACCGCTGTGAAAATTCACGCCAGCATTGATTAAGCGCGTTTGTAACTGTTGCATTGCCAGACGGGGATCAAGATGGGCTTCTGCAGCGAAAAATAGTCCACGCGCAAAACGGTTTTCCAGCGCGGGTTCGATCTCTGCAGGCATCACCCACTGATGTTCAGACGTCATGTTCGCAAAACGGGTTAATTCAGCACGGTCGCGCGGCGGCGCAATCACCAGCGTGCCCTTCTGTTCAACGCCGCTGACGCGGGCCGACCACCATGCGGCGGCATGCTGGCCCCAGTCCACGACCTGCTGCGGCGCACTTTCCGCTTCGCACCAGGGGGCCAGCATACCGCCAGCCCAGTGGGAAGCTGCCCGGCAATCAGGTAACGTGATGATTTCGACATTTTCGCCGCGCTCCACCAGTAACGTAGCAATGCACAGCCCGGACACACCACTGCCCAGCACCGACCAGCGGCTCATTGCCAGCCAACCTGACAGCGTAAAATCAGAAACAGGATTTTCACTTTGGCCTCTCTGTTTAAATCAGAGACCCGTGATACGAGAAGGGAAAAAGCATGAGCACAGTAAAAGCAGGCTCTGCGGCAAGTATCTGCACTGGGCGAAGATACCCGTCTTCCTACGCCAGTATCAACTGGGTCAGGTTCTAAGGGTCGCTAAGCCGCGCATTGCGCTATTAGCCTCTCAGTCTCTCTGGCGAGACTCCCCTGACGGGTTCTAGTTGTATTTTAAGCTGCGTCTTACGTCAAGGCTGACGCAACAATTTGTCATCAGCGTCTAAGGCACATACAGATAACGCAGCAAGGCGGTCATACAGGCCGCGCCTAAAATGATCACGATCAGCGGCGCTTTACGCCAGGCAAGAAAAAGGGCAAACGACACACCCAACAACCTTGCCATCCCGGCAAAATGCTGGCCTTCAAACAGGGTGGTGGTAGCCGCTACGGCCAGTAACAGCACGGTTGCCGCATCAGATAGCATATGCTGTGTCCGTTCACTGACAGGCAACCTGTTACCCAGTTTGACGCCGGCATAGCGAATGGCATAGGTCCCGGCGGCCAGCAGTGCAATTCCTGCAATAATCATCGGGTGATTCATTTACGCGATCTCCACGTCAGCAGCCCTAACAGGGAAAACAGAACCGGCATCCCTGCGGGAACAAATGGCGTGACCACCAGCGACACCAGCGCACCTGTCGTCGCAGGGATACAGGTGCGGGGTTTACGTAGCGCCGGGAAAATCAGGGCGATAAGAATGGCGGGGAAAACGGCATCCAGACCGATAGCGGAGATACTCGGGATAAACTGACCAATCGCGGCCCCAAGCATCACGCTAAATGGCCAGATCAATCCAATACCGATGCCACACAGCCAAAAGGCACTGCGGCGCTGGGCCAGTGTTGGCTGAGAGATGCCAAACACCACACTTTCATCGTTCATGATGTGACAGCCGAACAGGCCTCGCCAGCCCTGACCCACCAAATCTTTAACAGCAATACCGAAGGGGAGATGGCGTGCGTTAACCAGCAGGCCCGCCGCCGCCGCAGTCAACGGGCTGCCACCGCCTGCCACGATGCCAATAAATAAGAATTCTGATGCACCAGCCAGTACGAGAGTCGATAACGCCAGTGGCACCCAAAACGGAAAGCCATCCGCAGTAGCCAGAGAACCATAAGACAGGCCTACAATCCCATCTGCGATACAGACCAGAAAAATCGCTTTAATCACGCCCTTATCGAGCGTCGTTTTTTTTGCCGGCATCAAAATCAAATCCCATATCGAACGTTTTATCCATTATAATGAACATCCAACATGTATTACAAGATGAACGATACGTTCGTTTTAATGAACAGGATGAATGATGAGTACGCCCATTAACATCATTGCCAATAGCTTAGTGAGAGAACGCCAGCGTACTGGCCTGACGCTCGCAGAGGTGGCCCGTCGCGCAGGTATTGCAAAATCGACCCTGTCTCAGCTTGAAGCCGGTAATGGCAATCCCGGCATTGAAACATTGTGGTCACTGTGTGTGGCGTTGAATATTCCTTTTGCCCGCCTGATGGAGCCGGAAGCGAATCGCCTGCAGGTTATTCGCCGCGGCGAAGGTCCAGCGGTGGCCGCCGAGCAGGCTGACTATAAAGCGGTGCTGTTGGCAACCTGCCCACCAGGCGCTCGACGGGATATCTATTTGTTGCACATCCAGCCCGGTAGTGAACGCTGCTCACAGCCGCATTCGCCCAATACCATTGAACATTTAATTTTAACCCAAGGGCGTGCGCTGGTGGGTCCGGTCAATTCACCGGTTGAACTGGCGGTAGGCGATTACATCAGTTATCCGGGCGACAGTGAGCATATTTTCCGCGCGCTTGAGCCCGACACGCTGGCGGTGTTGGTCATGGAGCACGTGTGAAGGCAGGTTTCCCCGCCTTCGTTTACCCATGCGCTGTCATGACTGCGGAACCCTGTCTGAGGGAAGCCAGTGAGATGACTCGATGCGCGCTCTTCTCCAGTAAGGCGAGGTCATGGCTGACCAGCAAAATGGCACAACGCTGCTTTGTTGCCAGCCCGGTAAGTAGCGCCAGCGTCTGCTGTTGAACAAGCGGGTCCAGACGCGACGTCGGCTCATCGGCAAATAAAAAGACAGGGTCCAGTAGCATGACCCGCAGCAGTGAAAAACGCTGAAGCTCGCCACCTGACAAACCAGAAGCCGGGCGGCTCAGCAAATCATGCGCTAATCCCAGTTGCACCATCAGTTCATCACGTCGCTGAACCGTGGCGTGATGCAGACGCAGCACATCATCGATAACCTGTGCCATCGACACGTCAGGTGGAAAAATGGCTGAGGGATCCTGATACAGTTTTTGGTAACGTAACTTACTGATATTGCCAGGCCGTATGACTCTGCCTGCATCCGGTTTTACCAGACCACACAGCGTATCTCCCAGGCTACTTTTACCACAGCCGCTTTCGCCGTAAAGCCCTACGATTTCACCGGCCCGAAAGGTTAAAGCCGCATCGTGAAACAGCCTTTTTCCTGAACGTTTCAGCGAAAGGCCTTCTGACTGTAACACGATGGTTTCATCACAGGGCACCCGCAAGCCTGTTGCCCAGGCCTGCGGTTCAGCCGCCAGCAACTGTTGCGTGTAAGGCTCTTGTGGCCTGCTCAGCACCCGCCTGGCACTGCCCTGCTCAATGACCTGGCCTTTATGCATCACCATGACATCGCCAGCCAGCTGCCTGGCCAGTGCAATGTCGTGCGTGATCGTCAATAAGGTTTCGCCCCGGGCAACCGCCGTGTTCAACAGGCGACCTATTTCATCCCGTCGAGCGACGTCCAGCCCTTTAGTGGGTTCGTCTGCAATCAACATCGTGGCCCCACCAGCACGAGCCGCCGCAAAACAAACGCGCTGGGCCATTCCGCCTGAAAGCTGCCAGGGAAAACGCGCTGAGGCCTGCGTAAGACCCAGATGATCGAGCGCTTCTGCAGTGGACTGCTGGGCGTCATGACGCGGTAAACCCCGTACGTAACGGTAACCTTCTTCAACCTGAGCATTAACGCGCATCGTCGGATCGAGCGCGAGCCAGGGTTCCTGCGGCAGTGATGCAATGCGGTGTCCCCACAGCGCCCGAAGATGAAGCAAATCGGTTTGGAGATCATAGTGTTGCCCGTCGATCTCAACGATGCCTTTTGCGTACAGCCCCTGAGGTAATGCGCCCATGATGGCCTGGGCGAATAAGCTTTTCCCCGATCCGGTTTCCCCGACCAGCGTCATGGGCCTGCCTGGTTGAATGACCATGCTCACAGGCTCGACGATGCAGTGTTCAGCGTAAACGGCGACCTGTTTTATCACCATGCCAGTCATATACGCTCCTTGTTCACCAATAAATTCAGGCCGATCAATACGATAAAAAGCGCCATTACAGGCTGCAGTAAAAGCCAGGGGGCTTCCCAGGCATAGGGAAAGAGTTCTGTCATCATCAGTCCCAGCTCTGGCGTTGGCGGTCGTACGCCCACGCTGATGAATCCCAATGCGGACACCGCCATAATGGCATTGCTAAACGCATACACCGTTAATGTCAGCAGCAAAGGCGCCATTGCTGGCCACAAGTGTCTGCGCAACAGATAGACCATCGAGAAACCAAGCAGTAAAGAGGACTGGACTGCCGGAGACGTAACGACGGGCCGCAAGGCGGCTCGCGTCACACGGAAAAACTCCACCCACAGTACCAGTGAAATACCGAGCCACAACATGCCTGGCGAGTCTGGCGCGACAGCGGCTAACAGCAACACCAGCAACAGACCGGGAAGCGCCAGGCACATATCCGCTAACGCATTGCATATGCGGTCAACCCAGCCACCGTGCCAGGCACTGATGATCCCCGCCAGGGTGCCCATCGTCAGTGCCGTAATGACGCACATCGCCGCCAGCCCCAGCGACAGACGAAGCGCTGCGCTTAAACGGGCCAGCATTGAACGACCAAGGTGGTCATAACCCAGCCAGGCCTCTCCAGTGGGAAGCTGTAACATCTGCAGCAGGTCCTGTTGCACGGGGTCCCCGGAACTCAACAGTGGCACCAGCCAGGCGAACGCGAGCAACAACAGGAGGAGAGTCAGACCCGTTTTTTGACGGTAGGTCATGCGCGTTTCCCCCTTGGGTCCAGTACGTAACACAAGCCATCGACAAGCATATTTAAAGTGACAAACGTCAGCCCCAGTACCAGCGCACAGGCCTGAATTACGGGCACGTCCCGGGCAAAAATCGCATGCACCAGCGCATGGCCAATACCCGGCCAGGCGAACAGCGTTTCGACCACCACTACACCTTCCACCAACCAGACAAACTGCATACCGAGCCAGGTCACGACCGGCACGCTGAGGTTGCGTAAACCGTGGCGCCAGAACAGACGCGAACCAGACAGTCCTTTCTGTGCCCCCCAGCGATACCAGGTTGCGGTGACGGCCTGATGCGTTGCCTCACGTACCACACGTGCGCCCACGGCACTCAGCGATAACGCCAGGGTCATTGAGGGCAGGATGAAATGTCGCCACTCCCCCTGCCCTGCACTGGGCAGCCAGCCCAGGCGCAGCGCAAACAACACGACAAGCAGCAGGCCCAACGCAAAATGTGGAATCGATTTGAGTATGGCTGCCAGCCAGTTAATGAGCCGGTCCAAAAAGCCGCCTGGATGGCAGCCCGCCCAGAGACCAATCGGTATAGCCAGCAACAAAGTCAGCAACAGGGAGAAGCCGGCAAGCGCAAGCGTTTGTTTTAATTGCCAGGCCAGTTCGTTGCTTACCGGCTCACCCGATACCAGTGAATGACCAAAATTGAAGCGCAGCAGATCCCACAGCCATTGCCACAGTGCGCTTCCCTGAGCAGTGATATCCGCCAGTTGCTGTTGTACTTTGGCGACGGCGGCCAGATCGACCCGATCATAACCATAACGCCCCGATGCAATGCGCCAGGCCATATCACCCGGTAACGCCTGCACCAGAACGAAGGTTAAGATGCCGACGGCGAGAACGACAAAAGCGGCCTGGCACAGGCGCCAGCTGAGTTGTTTAAGCATCACTTCACCCATCTCATATCACGCAGACCGAAATGGCGTTCAAAGGGATCAAGCGTGACCGAGGTAAGATTGACATTGACCGCTGCCGATTGCTGATACCAGGCGATGGGAATCACAGGCAAATCACGCTGTAAAGTCGAAGTAATGACCTCTCTGGCCTTTTGCCTCATCGCAACATCATAACGGCGTGATAGCGTACTGAGCGCCTCACCAAAGGCCTTGTCATGCCAGTTCATCGCGCCCCAGTCACCGCCCTGGGCGCCGTAATCCTGAAGCAGCGTGCCGGTGGGATCGGGTGTTAAGGCAAAATTACGGGCGAACAGCGCCATCTGCAGGCTCCCGTCATGATGACGGGCAGGGATCTCACTGGAGTTGGTTGAATTGATGACGACATCAATTCCAGTCTGACGCAGTTGCTGTTGGATCACCATGGCGATTAACGGCAGTTCCGGGCGATCCGGATAGGTTAACAGCGTGAGCGTAAACCGCTGCCCGTCGCGCACCAGAATCCCATCCCGGCCGGGCTTCCAGCCTGATTGTGTGAGTAATGCTGTTGCGCGCTGTGGTGAGAAATCCAGGGCCGGTAATGCGGGATTGTGCCATTCCGCCATTGAAGGCGGAAACATCTGTGTTGCTGCGCCGGGATAGCGCAATATCGCATTGGCCAGTGCGCGACGATTAATCGCCAGGCTTAACGCCTCTCGCGTGGTTTGCTCTTTAAGAAAAGGATGAGCCAGGTTCAGTTTGAGCATGACCGTTCGCGGCACGGAAACGGTAAGAAGTTGCAGGGATTTTTTTTGTGACAGGCGTTGGCGGCTGGCTGCATCAAGGTTAAAAACATAATCGGCGTCTCCGCTTTCGGCTAACAGTGCGCGGGTTTCTGCACGTCCTGCGGATAAAAATTCAGCGTTAACAACGGCGGGTTTATCCCCCCAGTATCCCTCAAATCTTTTTACGCTCAGCGTCTGAGGCGGTTGGAAACGGACTAACTGGAAAGGACCGCTACCAATGATGCGCGTGACGGCGTTTGCGTTATCCCATGATGCCAGCGCCAGAATTTGTGAACGGCTTTCCGCCAGTACCGCCAGGAGCGGCGTAAAGGGTTCACTGAGCGTAATGGTGACCTGTCTGTCTTCGCCGACGATCGATGTTATTGGGACTTTATCCAGTAAACCCGGCTTACTGCGGGCGATATTCAGTGATTTTACGACACTTTCAGCGTTGACCAGAGATCCATCGTGAAAGTGCGCGTTCGCCCGCAGCCTGAAACGCCACTGCAGACCGTCAGGAGAAGCCTCCCAGCTCTCTGCCAGCGCAGGAACAGGCGCACCTGTGATATCTGTCTCCACGAGTGTTTCAACGACATCCATGCGAAGTAAAATATCACCGGAAAGCGCAGGATCGGTCCCTTTAATTTCGAAAGGGGCCGCAATTCGAACCGGTCTGGTTTCGTCAGCATAAGCACTCAATGAAGCCACTATCAGGCCCGCAATCGCGCTGTAAAACAGGCTTTTAAGTTGTGTCATAATATTTCTGTTTACCACATAATATTTCCCATAATGTATAATGTTATAACATATCATTTAAAATCAAAACCCATTAAAGCGCAGGGAGATTAGAAACGGGTCAGCCCCGCTTCTCGCTGCCAGTGTGCGTTTCGATCATCCTGACAAACAGTGTTGAAAATTACCTTCATTTTGTTATGTTATAACATTATATATAAAACTGATTTGAAGGATAACGCATGGCACACCATTCCCTCCCCGACTTCCAGGACACTCGTTTACCGGTTTCTGTGCTGTCGGGTTTTCTCGGCGCAGGTAAAACCACGCTTCTTAACCACATTCTTAACAATCGTGAGGGGCGACGTATTGCTGTCATCGTTAATGACATGTCTGAAGTCAATATTGATGCGGCGTTAGTGCGCAACGGCGGTGCTGAGCTGTCGCGTACCGATGAAAAGCTTGTAGAGATGAGTAATGGCTGCATATGCTGCACACTTCGTGAAGATCTGCTGCTGGAGGTCAAACGGCTGGCGCAGGAAGGTCGTTTTGATCATCTGGTCATTGAATCAACCGGCATATCTGAACCGCTTCCTGTGGCAGAAACCTTCACCTTCGCCGATGAGGACGGTGAAAGTTTATCCAGTATTGCCCGACTGGATACGATGATTACTGTCGTTGATGGTTATAACTTCCTTCGTGATTATCGTTCCGTCGACTCACTGCAGGCGCGCGGTGAATCCCTGGGCGAAGAAGATGAACGGTCTGTCGTAGATTTACTGATTGATCAAATCGAATTTTGCGATGTACTGGTCGTTAATAAAACAGACCTGATCAGCGAGGAAGATCAACAGACGCTTAAAGCAATGTTGCATTCATTGAATCCGCGAGCGCATATCATCACCAGTCATTTTGGTAACGTCCCACTTGATCAGGTGCTGGATACCGGGCTGTTTGACTTTGATCAGGCAGCGCAGGCACCAGGCTGGCTAAGAGAACTTCGTGGCGAGCACCAATCAGAAACAGAAGAGTACGGTATTCGTAGTTTTGTTTATCGCGCCAGGCGGCCCTTTCACCCCGAACGTTTCTGGCATGCTGTTAACCACCAGCTTGATGGTGTGATTCGTTCCAAAGGCTACTTCTGGCTGGCCAGCCGTCCGGAATTTGCTGCAATGTGGTCACAGGCAGGCGCGGTTGCCCGTCATGGACATGCCGGAAGCTGGTGGGCCAGCATTCCACGTGAGAAATGGCCTCAGGATACTGAGTCTCTTAATTTTATTGCAGAAAACTGGCTGGATGGCATTGGAGATGCCCGACAAGAACTCGTATTTATCGGTATAGAAATGGATGAGAAACAGGTGCGTAGTGCGCTTGACGCCGCGCTCTTAACGCCACAGGAAATGGCCCAGGGGCCCGCATACTGGGTGACGCTTTCCGATCCGATGCCGGGCTGGTTTGAGGATGCGGAATCCTGAGGGTCAGATCCGGGGCGCTTCAGATAACCTGCTGTGGTGAACAGTCAGTCAAATCATTCTGTCGCGCAGTCCTTCAGAATAAACCGGCGCACAACGATGCGCCGGTTTTAGCTGTGAATCCGCAGAACAAACTTCAGTAAGGCTCATTAACGGCGGTTTTTCCATACTGTCTGCACATTACAGAATTCATGCACGCCAAAGTGTGACAGCTCGCGGCCGTAGCCACTCTTTTTGACACCACCGATAGTAACGCGCGGATCGGAAGCGCCATTGCCGTTAATAAAGACTGCGCCCACTTCCAGCTCATCACTCATGCGTGCGGCAACCTCTTCATCAGCGGTCCAGACTGTTGCACTCAGCCCAAAATCGCTGTTATTGGCGATTTCCAGCGCATGCTGAGCATCGTTTGCCACTGCAATTGCCGCCACGGGACCAAACAGCTCTTGTCTGAAAGCGGTCATGTCGTTGGTGACATCCGCAAGGATGGTTGGGGCGTAATAATTGCCCTGCCCTGCTATTTTCTCGCCGCCTAACACCAAACGGGCACCTTCACGCAAACTGGCTTTGACCTGCTCATCGAGCTCATCGCGCAGATCGGCTCGTGCCATCGGACCGATGAAAGTCTGTTCATCAAGGGGATCGCCAATTTTGAGTGATTTGACTGCGTCAACAAAACGCTTTTCGAACTCATCAGAGATGGATGCTTCGATAATAAAGCGTTTAGCAGCCATACAAACCTGTCCGGTATTTTGATAGCGGCCTGTTACTGCCGATTTTACGGCTTCATCAAGGTCAGCATCGGCCAGCACGATAAAAGGGTCCGATCCCCCTAACTCAAGCACCGTCTTTTTCAATGCCGCACCTGCCTGTGCTGCGATAGCTGCACCGGCACGGACGCTACCTGTTACAGCAACAGCTGCGATGCGATCATCTTTGATTGCTGCTGAAACACCCTCGTTATCAACATTAATCACATTAAAACCGCCTTTTGGCAGGTCAGTCGCATCAAACAATTCTGCCATCAGCGTAGCGCTGCCCATGACGTTGGGGGCATGTTTGAGTAGGTAGGTATTGCCAGCAAGGAGCATGCCTACTGCGCCGCGCAGAACCTGCCAGAAAGGGAAATTCCACGGCATAACGGCCAGAATAACGCCGATTGGACGAAATGACTGCCATGCATCAGGAACCTGAGAAGGCTGGTCTGCCAGCATTGCAGGTCCATGTTCCGCATACCAGTCACACAGGTTCGCGCATTTCAGGATCTCTCCTCTGGCTTGTGCAACGGGCTTACCCATTTCAAGGGTAATCATCCGTGTCAGTTCAGGTTCGCGCTCACGAAGTTGTTGGCTCAGTTGACGAAGCACGCTT
The DNA here is from genome assembly GCF_007828605.1 of Pantoea sp. SJZ147. Lineage (NCBI taxonomy): Bacteria > Pseudomonadati > Pseudomonadota > Gammaproteobacteria > Enterobacterales > Erwiniaceae > Pantoea > Pantoea sp. SJZ147. Next base: position 215,098 of record NZ_VIVB01000008.1, on the reverse strand, counting down.
ACGCGGGTTGCCATGCTGCTTTTCCGCCACTCTTTGTAAGCCGTTGCGCTGGTATTTAGCGCTTGCTCCAGTTCAGAAGCGCTTTGCATTGGGTATTGGGCAAGAATCTCGCCTGTTGTGGGATTACGTGAAATCGCAAAGTCAGTCATGGACTTGATCCTTTATCAATAAGAGATGCGATCACCATACGCTGGGATGATACTGATGAAAAATGAATAATAGTGAGCAAGTTGTTTATAAAAAGTGAAAGGGGAATTTATAAAGAGAATGATCCTTTGATAAAACCATTATGATCGACTTTCTCGCTATGCTTTCAGCAAAGGCTGTGAGGATACTCGCAAGGTGTGTGCAGAGAGGCTGTTTTTTTTGAGTTATCCACTTATACAGTGATTAGTTCCTATATAACGATCATAAAGAGATCCCTTATAGATCCAAAGAGATCCCCGATCGCCGCAGGCCGCACCACACAAGGGCTGAGAGGGTGTTGTCATTCACTGTAATCAGTAAAGTATTCACTGTAATCAGTACTTTATTCACTACACACAGTAGAAAGTTCACTATAATCAGTGCTAATGTTCACTGTAGTCAGAAAACGATCCTTTTCATCCACAGAATGAAGATCTTATCCAATGGCAGATAAAGATAGTGAAAACAAAGCGTTACTAGAGCCTTTTCTGTCTGTGACCAAAAACAGTGGCGAAGTTATCCAGCTTCATCCAAACAAAAATAATACCGTCCAGCCTGTGGCTTTAATGCGCTTGGGTTTGTTTGTGCCCACGCTTAAATCCACAGCGCGCGGCATCTCGGGTGCGATGGCTTCAACCGATGCCACTAAAGAACTTAAAAACCTTTCGCTGGTTAAAGCGGAAGGTTATGAAAAGATTACCATCACCGGTGCCAGGCTGGATATGGATAATGACTTTAAGACATGGGCAGGTATTATCCAGTCATTTTCCCGCTATCCGACACAGGGAGACACGGTGACGCTGCCCTTTATTGATTTCGTGAAGATGTGCGGAATACCTTCTGCGAACTCCTCTGCTGCGTTACGCAAGCGCCTTGACGCCTCATTACGTCGTATCGCGACGAATACGCTTTCTTTTGAAGGTAACGGTAAAGCCTACCATACGCACCTTGTCCAGTCGGCCTACTACGATCGTGAAAAAGATATCGTGCGCATACAGGCCGATCCTAAGCTATTTGAGCTCTACAACTTCGACCACAAGGTTTTACTGCAACTACGCGCCATCTCCCGCCTTAAGCGTAAAGAATCGGCTCAGGCGCTTTATACGTTCCTTGAGAGCCTGCCAACCAATCCTGCTCCTATTTCTCTTGCGCGTTTACGCATGCGCCTGAATCTCGGATCAAAAATTACCACTCAGAACCATGTGGTGCGTCGCGCGATGGAACAGCTCAAAGAGATTGGCTACCTTGATTATTCTGAAGTTAAACGCGGGCGTTCCGTCTTTTTCATCATTCACAGCAGAACGCCAAAGCTTGATGGCATAAGCAATCTTGAGGGAATCGATACGCTCGAAGACATCGATTTTGAGGACTAGCCCGAAGGTTCACTGTAATCAGTACATCCTGCGTTGCAGTGTCACTTTTGCCTGAAAGTGACATCCGCATTCTCTTCTCCGCTATTCCCTGTGCGATGCAGTGCGCAAGGTGTTCACTGTAATCAGCGCCGTTCACTGTAGTCAGTAAAAGCGTACTGCCTAAAACTCTCTGTTCAATCCCCTGTTTTTAAATTTCTTTTTAATCAATTACTTATATGTTTGTAGGTGCTCACTATTGTTATTGGTAGTTCCTGTTTCCTCTTCCGAACCCACAATTACTGATTACAGTGAATGTTGCCTCTGGCGTGCACATCAGCAGACAGGACTGATTATAGTGAATCCCCGCAGGTTATCTATTAAGCTGATTACAGTGAATTTTAAATGTATCCATCTGTTTAAAAAGAGCTTTTTTTTCGGGGTTTTTCGAGCCCTTCTCCTCATTTTGGCTTTAACATTCCAGATAATGACACGTGAAAAAAGTGACAGGGTTGGTTGGATTGCTGATTACAGTGAACGTGATGTTACCTGTAGAGCGCTATAGGCCTATCTGCCATCACGTTTACTGACTGCAGTGAACATCTTGACTCATTACAGTGAACGTCCAGCCGGTAACGCGGTACCTGAAATCACAGGTGCTGATTACAGTGAACATTTCGCCTGTCGGTGCCCTGCTTCCAGGTTTGGTGCGGATTCTCGTTTTTTTCATCTACTGATTACAGTGAATGTTTTACTGACTACAGTGAATCTGCAAACTGCGTTCAACCATTTTTCACAGGTAATGACTAAATGCGGTGCGGGGGAAGAGACATTATTAACTCCACTGACTACAGTGAATGTTTTGACGAAAGCGCCTCTGGCGGCACGGACTTTCTTGATGCTCTGTTGATGGATAACAAGGCATGGATTACCGGCAGACTATATCCCCTACTGACTACAGTGAATCTTTTAACCCGAGCATGGTATAGGCGCGTTCTGGAGTGTACCGTCATGGCACTCGATGAGGGGGCCGGTGTGCTGAAGAGTGCTGCTGCTGAGCATGAAAGCCAGACACAACATGACTGAGATTACTGACTACAGTGAACGTTTATGCGAACCGGGCAGTTTTACTGATTACAGTGAATATTATGGTTGCCGCCCTTGCTGACTATAGTGAATTTTTAGCCCTGCTGTAGTAAATCAAAAACTGTCTTTACCTCCCTCACTCACTCCTGTTCTTTACTGCCTGGTGCCTGCTGTAGAGAGATGTCCAGTAAGATGAGGAGTTTCGTATTATCGCTAAGTCGTTACTGACTACAGTGAATCTTCTACTGTTTATAGTGAATGTTTTAGGCTTGTTGGGTTTCCTGTTTCTGCTAACCACAGTGAACGCACCAGAGCGTCCTGATTGAGCGCGCTATGACGCTGCCTCAACCTGTTTCCTCTTCTTCATGCCGGCCCAGCTAACCTTTTCAGGGCAGATTGATTAATGTAAAAACCTACTGATTACAGTGAACGTTAGCACTTCTGTTCATCATTCTGGTTGCCGTTTCATACATATGGGCCGCGGGAGTGGGATTCGACAGGGCTGTGTTCAGGCTTATCAGGCGTTATCAGGTGGAATAAGCTCGGACTAGACGCGTTTCACGCGATGCCTGTCCAGCGCAACACACGCTCATTACAGTGAATTGTGCGAATAGCGTCACAAAAATCAGGAGTTTCACATCTAACACAAGATTACGTTTATAAGATAAATTCTTGCCTCATGTGCAGGATTTAGGTATAAATTCATAAATCCTACATATTTGGAGTAAGTATGGCTAACGATGATAGTCAGGTCATGAAAGTTGCTCAGCGTTCAGAACGCATGTTATTGAGCCTTACTGAACAAATTCAGGCACAAAAACTTGAGTTGCAAGAAAACAGTTACTACCAAATCTATGCCAAGGCTGCGCTGGCGAAACTGCCAAAGTTAACGCGTGCCAGCGTAGATTATGCAGTGAACGAAATGGAAGAGAGTGGCTATCAGTTCGATAAACGTGCAGCAGGCAGCTCCGTCAAGTACGCGATGTCCATTCAGAATATTATTGATATTTATCATCATCGCGGCGTGCCTAAATACCGCGATCGCCATACTGAAGCCTTTACTTTGTTTGTGGGTAATCTTAAAGGTGGTGTTTCAAAAACCGTTTCTACGGTTTCTCTGGCTCACGCGCTGCGAGCGCACCCTCACCTCTTGTATGAAGACCTGCGCATTCTCGTTATTGACCTTGATCCACAGTCCTCGGCCACCATGTTTTTAAACCATGAGCGTTCTGTTGGACTTGTTGAGGCCACAGCCGCTCAGGCGATGCTGCAAAACGTCACGCGTGATGAGCTGGTGAATGAATTTATTGTGTCATCCATCATCCCCGGTGTGGATGTGCTGCCTGCGTCGATAGATGATGCATTTATTGCATCAAGTTGGGATCAGCTTTGTGCCACACATCTGCCCGGGCAAAATATTCATTCAGTGTTATACGATAATGTGGTTTCTAAGCTTAAAAAAGATTACGACTTTATCTTCATTGATAGCGGGCCACATTTGGATGCATTTTTAAAAAATGCGATAGCCGCGTCCGATCTGCTGATGACGCCTGTCCCGCCTGCGCAGGTGGATTTTCATTCTACACTCAAGTACCTGACCCGTTTGCCCGAGCTCATTGGCATTATTGAAGAGTCCGGCGCGACCTGTCGACTTCAGGGCAACATTGGGTTTATGTCTAAGCTTTCAAACAAAGCAGACCACAAACTTTGCCACAGCCTGGCGAAAGAAATTTTCGGTGGCGATATGTTGGATGCGACGCTGCCGCGTCTGGATGGTTTTGAGCGATGTGGTGAGTCTTTTGACACCGTGATCTCTGCTAATCCGTCTACCTACGTCGGCAGCAGTGAGGCGTTGAAAAATGCCCGTTCTGCCGCTGAAGACTTTGCTAAAGCGGTTTTTGACCGCATTGAATTTATCCGCCTGAACTGAGGTTTACATGAGTGCAAAAAGAATAACGATCGGCAGAACCTTCAGCCAGACACCGTTAAACACAGAAAAAAGCGCTGATAGCCATTCACAAACGTTTGTACTGGCAACAGGAAAGCGTGCCTTATTTCGTTTTGAACATATTCTTGCGAATGAGGTTGAAGCCAAAACGTTTGTGACCATGGAAACAAATGGGCGTGATCAGTCCGGACTCACACCGGACTCGCTACGCGATATTATTCGCACTATTAAGCTTCAGCAGTTCTTCCCTGCCATTGGTGTCATGCAAGGTGAACGTATTGAGATCCTGGATGGCTCACGACGTCGTGCGGCGGCGCTGTACTGTAAAACCGGGCTTGATGTGCTTGTCACAGATGCGGCAATAACGCCTGATGAAGCCCGCCGACTGGCTCAGGATATCCAGACAGCACGTGAGCATAATTTGCGTGAAGTCGGTATGCGGTTACTGGCACTCAAAGACGGTGGCTTGTCACAAAAAGAGATTGCTGAAAACCAAGGGCTTTCACAAGCCAAAGTTACGCGAGCGCTTCAGGCCGCTAGCGTTCCTGCTGATTTGATATCCCTTTTTCCGAATCAATCTGAGCTTACTTATCCTGATTATAAGGCGTTGCTCCAGGCGGCGGATAAACTCAGTGAAACAGGCCAGACTGTAGATGCACTGATAAACGCAATCTCAGCGGAAATTGATGTGGTAAGAGCGCGTGAGGGTTTAGCTGAGGATGAACTGAAAAATACCATTCTCAGGTTGATTCGTCAGGGCAGTCAGACACTGGTGAAAGAACCGGAAAAAGATAAAACAACGGCGGTCACCCTCTGGTCTTTTGCAGATAAAGATCGCTTTGCACGTAAAAAAACGCGCGGAAGAATGTTCAGCTATGAGTTTAACCGTCAGTCCAAAGAGCTCCAGGATGAGCTTGATAAGGTCATTGCTGAAACCTTAAAGAAATATATGACGCGTTAAAACGCACATCAAACCAGGCAACCTGTATTTGTCTGGTTTGCGCTTTTTCCCCTTCTTTTTTTCTCCGCCATTCACGTTTCAGTACGCTGTTAATAGCGAATTTCAGGCTGAAATCGCCAAAGAAAATTGCCTCAGTCTTTTTTAAGATTATGATTTAAATGGCTATTTTATTTTCACTAATCTGAAATTCGCCAGTTTTTCATGATCGTAAAAAACTGATTAAAAAAACATTTTGAAAATCGGACAAGAATGACAAAAAGGGTCTTAACACTGAGAGTTTTCATTGAACGTCGATGTAAGGCCTGAGCGATATTTGCTCAAGCATTCTCCCGTCTGGAGGTCTCTCTTAACAGCTTAACGATCCGAAATACCATTTTAACCGCATCGCGCAATATGCAGAGTCGTTAACAGCATAACAGTATGGCGAAAGCAGCGATGTTTTTAAGATTATGCTATTGATAAACAACGTTTTTAATCTGGCGATTTCAGGCTGAAATTCCATCCGAAGTGAAAGTTTTGTCATTGCTGAGGCGATAAAATCATTCAAATTTACAGATTTTATTGGCTTTAGAATGCGAAAAGGAAAAATGCTAAATATCATTGAGAATGATATACAGAAAATATCCCTTACTTATCCACAGAAAAAGTGGATAAGTAAGGGAATTCTTAATAAACCCTTTTGAACGTATGCTGTCATCCTGTTGCAATCAAATGGTAAAAAGTGGATGACGTAAGTCACACCTTAGCCAATTCATCTGATCTGTAAGAGCAAATGCCTCTCTGAGTAACCAATATTCTTTAGGCGCAACACTGAGGTTTTGACGTGTCTGGAAAACTTATCGGCGAGTGCGACAGATTCAGGCCGCGCCAGACCGCCCTCAATATGTACACTTATGTACCTGGCCCTTTTACAAACATTACTGCCGATCTCTCTTAACTCGGTATGATCGCGACGTCACATCGTCATGTTGAACAAAAAAGATTTTGCGACAGATTGCTATTTATCCGTGCCTGCGGAGCATGAATGTAAAGGGTTCACTCAAGTCCGTTCTTAATATGTGTCGCATGAATCACGTCCCAACTCGGTCAGTCTAACGTTCCCCCTATCAGACGCAAAAGCCCTGATGCCATTTGTCAAAAGAAAACAGCATCAGCCAATGCCAAACTGGTAGTTTCTTTAGAGGATAACGGCGAAGAGATTGCCCGTACTTTTATTCACTGTAATCAGAAACGGCTGCTCTGGAGCCGATTGCTTCCACCTATACCTTTAAAAAAGTGCCACTCAATATCATCTACTGATTGCAGTGAATGCTTCAGTGTTGGCATACGTAAGTTCATGCTTACGGAGCGGGTGATATTTCCCGTTCAGCGGGAGACAGGATTACAAGTAGAGTCAGCGCAATCCGGGCTTTAACCAATGGGGCTTAAAGGGAAGGATCGTATCTGTGTCGGTGTTGCGCTGATTACAGTGAATACATGCATAACGTTCACTGTAATCAGTAACAGTAAAGTGGCCTGTTTGGCGATTTCAGCCTGAAATTCGTCTTCACCTCAGATTCAATGAGTCAGAATGGTGTGAAGAAGTCGGTAAGAGGATACCTTTGGGAGAATATCTGGCTCAGGCATACGCGCACGACCACTCAATTTTTAACGGCCTAAAATAATGCTCATATCATTCACACTTTGCTGCCTGTTTAAAGGTCAGTATTTAATGAGCCAGAAAACAGACCACCATTCGACAGATAACATTGCAGGTACCGTCGTTACTCGGATAAATGGGTAATCCCGTGCGCTTTTAAATGTGTTCCTTATCTGGATTAATAAGGTCTGCGAGGCAACGGGCCATCATTACACCGCATAAAGAGTATTTACTCTGCCACGTGGTAGTTCTCAGCTTTAACTCAGTACCCTGAGTGTGGTCGATTTGTTGATGCCATGATTATTTAACATAATACATAACGCCGTAGTGAACCCTATATGCTGATACCCGACTATTTGCAGCCACTGCGTGTGCTGTGTTTGTTTAGCTGCCTGATTACAGTGAACAGAAATTACATTCACTGTAATCAGATATGGGCAGGATGCTTGGCGATTTCAGGCTGAAATTCAGGTGCTGCACTGCGTTTCATCGGCAGGCTGAATATATACCTGCACCTGGAACAGGAGAAACGAACGTTCTTCATTATGATAAATTGCTGAAGCCTGCCACTTGCGGCACAGTGCATTCCCCAGACGAAAAGCAAAAGTGTTCAGCTGGTTGTGGAGCATCTTCAATGACGGTTCTCATGGAAGCTAAATGGCTGCGTTTGACTCACCATCAGGTAGATGGTGCGGCGGAATATCCCGGCGAAGAAAACCTTCCTTTGTGGCGTTGAGGAGCAGCAACTGACCTGTCCCCGCGAGCAATGTGCACCCTGGCAAAAAAATCATTATGTTGCGTATAGCGGGAGCACATGAAAGCTAAAAACCGTTCTGATAATCCAGAGATAACATCCAGATGATAAAAGGCGGGCAGGGCGTGTAGCTTTGCTTATCCTCTGTTTAACACCGAGAGAGCGACAACCTTAACCGGGCTGGAAATGAATTGCTGTTCCCTTCCAATGCGCAGAGACCAGCATCTTCAGGAGGATTCGTGCTTATGGTTTTAATCAAATATAAGTGCCATGCAGCCGATAGCATTGTTAACACCGGTATTGGGCGCATCAGATATCCATGTGCCGGTCATCATGATTTCCCCTGAAGGCGATATGTTAGGCGAGCAACGCGCAAGAGCATGCCATATTTTACTTTGATAGGTTGTCATCACTGGCCAGCAGTTCAAAGCCGATCCTGTCCTGCAAAATATCGTCTGCCTGCTTAGCAAAATAAATATCCATAACGCTGTGTTTTGATGGTGGTGACGCTAACGGCGGAAATCGTATGAAGAAGAGGAGTTATGCACCGCCGATAAGAGCGTTGTTAACCTGTATCACAACGTGCGTGCAGTATGTATAAAATCACAGGGCGATGATTGCGTCGATTTCAATGAGCAAGTCTGGCGAAAACAGGGCACTAACCTGCACCAACGAGCTGGCAGGTAAGTGGTCTCCGTATCGTTTAAACAGTACGTGACGCAGCGCATCAATATCGGCAAAGGAGGTAATAAAAATAGTCACTTTGATTAAATTCGCCAGTGAGGTGTGCTCCGCCGCGGCTATAGTTTCCAGTTGATCGAAGATGACGTCTGCCTGATCCGCAATATCACTCTGATGCGCGGTAGTACCGAAGGCCGTTAAGCCTGATACATAGAGCGTTTGATTGTGGCGGACGGCATGGACGTAAGGGGCATTTACCTGCCCCAGTGCGGGATAGTTTTTCCGTTCTGGCATCATAGTGGTTTGCTCCTGATGAATCACTTCTGCGCACGTATCAGTTGTGTGCACTGGCTACTGTTATGCGACGCTTGCTGTTTCTGCTCAGGCGTCAGCGTCTTCCAGTCATTAATGACCCGGTTTGCGAGGGCAGGGATGAAATGGATTTTTTGCAACGCGTAATCTGAATTACTGCCCTCTATCACGTTTTGCATATCCTTGTGTAACTGATGTTCATTCTGCTGAGATACCGCACAAAGCACGGAAATGTAATAGGCCTCATCTTCAGCATTATAATGGGGGATTAACCACCATCCCAGGCCGCCAATGGCAATGGCGGCCGGAATAATGAATTTACGTTTTAAAGCTGTCATGTATTTATCCTGACTTATTCATATGACTGGTGTGAGTGGCCAGAGCCCGGGCGCGTATCCTGCCATAAATGCGTTGCATAGTTAAATCCTCGCTAAAGTGAGCCGTCTCTGCCGTGGATATGCCATAAGATTAGGAAATTTATGGAAGAAAAACCGGTTGTAACAGGTGTTTACTTTCCATGAAATCCTGGCCAGAAAACTATAAAAATTAATACAATTAACAGGTTACAGACCCAGACTTATCTGTATTAACCGCGATGCATTCGAAAGCGTACTACCATTAGATGGCGGGGTTTTAGGTAACCCGGGGGAGAGATATACACATTCATAGGGGAACGGCGTGCTTATAAAAAAGAAGAAGATAAGATCTCACACAGAGGACCGCTATCTGGCCCTGGCACTGGCAACAACCGCCGGCATACTTAATGCTATGGCACTGGGCGCATTTGGTTTTTTCCCGTCGCACATGAGCGGGAACACCTCTCAAATTTCAACAGAAGTCTTTACTTCCGATCTGGATAGCCTGCTTTTTCTTGCCGGTTTGATCTCGGCATTTGTCATCGGATGCACATCCGCCAGGTTAGTCATTATTGCAGGAGAACGACGTAAAATCAGAACCATTTTCTGCCTGATCATACTGGCAGAAGGTTTTGCCCTGACTGCCGCATCGCTGTTTGAAAAATTATTTTATTCACCCAGTTACAATGGTGAGGTCCTGTTAATGCTTGGATTCCTGATGGGGCTCCACAACGCGACCTCGACGCAATTATCAAACGGCCGCGTCAGGTCGACACATATTACTGGCACGCTTACTGACGCCGGAATCGCATTCGGTTCTTATCTGTCGTCGTTTGTATCACGTGCTGAGCCTTGTGACAGACGATTTGCACAAAAGCAGTTATATACGCATTTAACTACGGTATTGTCTTTTTTAACCGGTTGTATTGTTGGTCTGCTCCTGTTTAAAACCTATGCCTTTAACGCTATGATTGGGCTGGGTATTTTTCTCATTATTCTCTCAGTAAGCGCAATTGTGATGACGTTATATAATGCAAAGAAGTTGTAATAGTTAATTTATCGGAAAGGCGGTTTTCGCTGATGTTTATTTCGTTAACCGCCTTTTTTTATTAATGAAATGCTGATCACGACAATAAATAATATTTTTTATTAAAACCCGGGATCGCTATTCAATGGATTGGGAACGTTATGCGAGCATACATTCCGATTAACTGACTAAAAAAGAAATAAATCTTTACGTTTTATCTGATTTTGTAAGATTTTGAGGATGAGTATAATTTTTTAGCAGGGATGAAAATAAATAGACCCAAAAAATCAATAATATAACGCTGTATTGCCGCTTCGCTTAAGGTTTATTTTCATTATCCGCTTTGTTTTCATGATAACAAAGGTGTTAGTCTGTATATACATACACCAGTTGGAGGTTATGTGAATAACCATGAAGACAACGATATTCGTGCGCTGATTGGGAGAGTGGTAAGTGAACTTCTGAAGGTGGGTGAACCCATACAGTTTCACCAAATCACAGATGCATTGTTTCGTTTGAGTCAGGACAGCCGTGATAGGCGATTCAAAGTACTTTGCCAGCGCGCAATCCATTTTTTTTCACGCAAAATGCACTAATGCTGACCTGTAACCTCACCATTTTGCAGGATAAAACAAAACTGACGTGGGCATTACCTGCGTCATCCATTACTGAATCACGCAGGTAACAGAATCAAATACCTGCATCGTCCGGCGTACGGCCGACAACAATTTCCAGCGTTCTGCGTAACAGCTCAATCCGGAACTCATCATCAGTGCATTCAAGTTCTGCAATCAAATACAGGATGATGGCTTTATTGGTTACGCGTTTCTCATCGCTAACGATATTTCTGATAACTCTGCCAAGCAACTCAGTTTCCTGAGCAAGATGCTCTCCCTCACTGCGAAAAAACTCGATGATGGCTAAATCTGATGTGCTCTGTTGCATAGTCATAATTCTCTAGGAAAATCGTCAGTTGCATCTTTGTGAGTCAGCCGACAGTGTCATTAAATATTAAGGTTAATCGGGCGTAACACAGGTTAGTTCTTACACTTTACGATTGCTCAATCGTTAGGCAATCGTCTTAAACTCAATGTTTTTTAGAGCCTTCCGGAGGGCCATCGTTGTTTAAGCGATGATTATCACGTTCGGGAAGATCAACTCTGCGGCGGCTGTTGGCTGAGGCTATTCCTTTTTGGACTTCAACAATCGCAACTTTAATAGCCTGAAGCTTTGTTGCATCGTCGGTTTCGCCTGCCATTGCTTCTAGCTGAGCAATTAACGCATTACTGGATATCGGACTTTCCGATTTGAGTAAGGTCAGAACAGCCTCACCTATCATCACGTCCGTTATTTTTTCTTCTTCACTTCTGTACATACTGGCTTCTCTGATTACGATTTGTGGCCATGTTCCGGTCACGATGACGGGGACAGCTAACCTTCCCGCGTCAGCTGTGGGCAGTACTATCCCTTTTGAGTAAATGTGGCACTGCCCGATCAGAAATTACTTTAGGTAACGAATTAATATTTAAAGACTAAAATTTTATTCACTTTCGCGACTAAACAATAATCCAATCAACGCCTGGTAATGACGTTGTTGCTCCGTGGCATCACAACTATCAAGACGGTGAAGTAATTTACTGCAAATTGCTTTACGAGAAAGGGTTTGACCTGCGCGCAGTAGCTCAACAACAATCTCTCCCAGCGTTTCTTGCTGCGAGGGCAAATTTGCCTGGTTGAAGTAACGGGCGATGTCGCTGGTATTATCCGGTGCATGTCCGTTCTGACGCATACTGTTATCCTCAAGTGGTTAAAATGTACTTTGCCATAGAGCGAAAGTTATACAAGTTTTAAAAACTTGTACAGAATTTTGATGAACTTGAGAGGTTTTTTTTGTGCAAAAGATGCTAACGTATTTAAAACAAGAAGTTACAGAAGGATAGAGCATGTGTGGAGATTATGTTGCCTTAACGCTAAAAGGCACAAAGTTAATAACCTGCTGCTCTGAAAGGAGCATAGTACTATTTTAAGAAAATGTCATCGCAGTCATTATCTGCGGATGGTGAAAACACGGACTTGCGTGCTGACCAGCCGGGACCTGCTGCCAGGCGAGATCCAATTTTCCTGAAACCCATAAGCCATTTCGTTGCATCATACAACTGTGACAGTCTGGCCTCATCGACTTCAGATTTCGTCATCACGTTAAGCTCATCGACCAGAGACTCGACGCTGACATCCTGATTAATTGCAATCAGATTCAGGGCGGCTTCGCCAATGATCGTGTTGGTCAGTTGCTGCTGGGAAAGTAACAAAAGAGCCTCCTTTGATCGTTGTTCGATGAGAGTAATTTTAGCAAAGAATACTGTTCCCTTTTACCTTAAGAGCTATCCGCTGTGAGGAATCGGTTGTGCACCGCACATTGCGTCGAATTTTTGCATATCGGGTTGCGCCATATTGCCCGGATTTTGCTTTTAGAATAACTATTTAGCCACTCTGCATTACAAAAGCTCAAACTTCCATTCATTTCATTAAAAAACTTCACAAAGTGTTTCTGTGTGTTCTTTTATAGCCTGTGCTATAAAAGTTAGCTAATGCTAAATTATGAAAATGGTTACATTCAAACGTTGGGTGGCGAATATGGTGAGAAAAATATCAGTTACTACACTTGGCATCTTTTTTAGTCTGTACCTTAGTGCTCACAGCTATGCGGCGGAAAAATTTAAGGTTGTCACCACCTTCACTGTTATCGCTGACATGGCAAAAAATGTGGCAGGTGACGCAGCTGAAGTCACGTCGATTACCAAACCCGGTGCGGAAATTCATGAGTATCAGCCGACGCCGGGGGATATCAAGCGTGCACAAGGCGCGCAACTGGTGATGGCTAATGGCCTGAATCTGGAGCTCTGGTTTCAGCGTTTTTATCAGCATCTCAAGGGCGTTCCTGAAGTCGTCGTTTCAACAGGCATAACGCCGATGGGAATAGGGGAGGGGCCGTATAACGGCAAACCTAATCCTCATGCATGGATGTCGCCAGATAATGCACTCATTTATGTGGATAATATCCGTGACGCCTTAGTCAAATACGATCCAGCCAATGCCAGTACCTATCAGCGCAATGCTGCCGCGTATAAACAAAAGATTGTCACAGCGCTCGAACCGGTTCGTCAGCAAATCGCCGCTATTCCTGAAAACAAACGCTGGATAGTCACCAGCGAGGGCGCATTCTCCTATCTGGCTCGTGATTTAGGACTTAAAGAGCTTTATCTCTGGCCAATCAATGCGGATCAGCAGGGAACGCCGCAACAGGTTCGCAACGTTATCGACCAAATGAAAAAAAATGCCATTCCTGTCATCTTCAGTGAAAGTACCGTTTCCGATAAACCAGCCCGTCAGGTTGCACGTGAAACTCATGCGCATTATGGCGGCGTGCTGTTTGTTGATTCCCTGAGTACGTCCAGTGGTCCGGTGCCGACTTACCTTGACCTGTTGAAAGTGACCACTCAAACCCTGGTCAACGGCATCAACGATGGGATGAAAACACAATGAGCCCAACAATTGTTGTTTCCGACCTCTCGGTGACCTACCGCAATGGACACACCGCGCTGCATAATGCCAGTTTCAGTGTGCCAGCGGGTTCAATTGCGGCACTCGTCGGTGTTAATGGATCGGGAAAATCCACGCTTTTTAAAGCGATGATGGGATTTGTACCTGCCCACGCCGGTCAAATCAGCATACTGGGTATGCCAACGCGTAAAGCGCTTCGCCGCAGCCTGGTGGCCTACGTACCCCAGGCGGAAGAGGTGGACTGGTCTTTTCCGGTTCTGGTGGATGATGTGGTCATGATGGGACGTTACGGGCATATGGGCCTGATGCGCAGACCTAAACAGCACGATCGTGACCGCGTGACTGACGCCCTGGCCCGTGTCGATATGCTGGCATTCCGCGAACGGCAAATCGGTGATCTTTCTGGCGGTCAGAAAAAACGCGTTTTTCTCGCCCGAGCGATTGCCCAACAGGGTGAGGTGATTTTACTGGATGAACCCTTTACCGGCGTTGATGTTCAGACTGAGGCCAAAATTATCAGCTTGTTGCGTGAACTGCGTGATGAAGGCAAAACCATGCTGGTTTCGACACACAACCTCGGATCGGTTACCGAGTTTTGTGATTACACCGTCATGGTTAAAGGCACCATTCTGGCCAGTGGACCCACAGCCACCACATTCACGCCCGAAAACCTTGAGCGTGCATTTAGCGGCGTGCTGCGTCATGTGATGATCGACGGCGGCCACAGTCAGGTTATCACTGATAGTGAGCGTCCTGTGATTGCACCGGCATGCGCTAATCCATGGCGAGGCCAACTATGACAACATTACTGGAACCTTTTGGTTATCAATATATGGTGAATGCCATGGCGATCTCAGCCATGGTTGGCGGCCTGTGCGCCTTTCTTTCCTGTTACCTGATGCTGAAAGGGTGGTCGCTTATTGGCGATGCACTATCACATTCAATTGTACCCGGCGTGGCGGGCGCTTATATGCTCGGCTTGCCCTTTGCCTTGGGCGCTTTTTTATCCGGGGGATTAGCCGCAGGAAGCATGTTGCTGCTTAACCAGCGCACGCGACTGAAAGAGGATGCCATCATTGGTCTGATTTTTTCCTCGTTCTTCGGTCTTGGGCTGTTTATGGTTTCACTGAATCCCACTTCCGTGAATATTCAGACCATCGTACTTGGCAATATTCTGGCCATTGCGCCTTCCGATATCTTTCAACTGGTTATTATCGGACTCACCTCTGCCATCATTTTATTTTTTAAATGGAAGGATTTGATGGTGACCTTTTTTGATGAAAACCATGCCCGCGCCGTGGGTTTACATCCCGGACGTCTGAAGATCTTATTTTTCACCTTACTGGCTGTTTCAACGGTTGCCGCCCTGCAAACCGTGGGAGCCTTTCTGGTCATCTGTCTGGTTGTCACACCGGGGGCAACGGCATGGTTACTGACCGACCGGTTTCCCCGTTTACTGGCTATCGCTGTCGCCATCGGTAGCATTACAAGCTTTCTGGGCGCGTGGGTGAGCTATTACCTTGATGGCGCGACGGGCGGAATCATTGTTGTGGCGCAGACATTACTGTTTTTACTGGCCTTTGTGTTTGCGCCTAAGCATGGTCTGTTGGCGAACCGCCGTCGTGCCCAAACGCAGTCCATTCGGGAGGCATGATGATGTGGCTGGAACCGTTTCAGTTCGATTTTATGAATCATGCTTTACTCATTGCCGCTGTGGTCGCGGTGCCTTGTGCGCTGCTGTCCGTTTTTTTGGTGCTGAAGGGCTGGGCATTGATGGGGGATGCCATGAGCCATGCCGTTTTCCCCGGCATTGTGTTGGCCTGGATGCTGTCGTTACCTCTGGCTGTTGGCGCATTCAGTGCCGGTTTTTTCTGTGCTGTTGCCAGTGGTTATCTGAAAGACAACAGTAGAATCAAGCAGGACACGGTCCTGGGCATTGTTTTTTCCGGTATGTTTGCCGTGGGTTTGATCTTATATATTGCTGTGAAACCGGCGATCCACCTCGACCATATTTTATTCGGCGATATGCTCGGTATCAGTCGCAGCGACATATTCCAGACCCTGGGCATTGCCGCCGTAATTGTTGTCATGGTCAGCCTGAAGTGGCGCGATTTGATGCTGTTCAGTTTTGATGCACAGCAGGCGCAGGTCTGTGGTTTACCGGTGCGCTGGCTGCATTATGGGCTGTTATGTATGGTCTCTCTGACCATTGTGGCGACATTGAAAGCCGTTGGCATTATTTTATCGATTTCTCTGCTCATCGCCCCAGGTGCCATTGCCGTTTTGCTGACCCATCGATTCTCCCATGCCCTGATGCTGGCGACGCTGATTTCGCTGATTGTGTCACTCTGTGGTGTTTATCTGTCTTTTTTTATCGACAGTGCCCCCGCGCCGACGATTGTCGTGTTGTTTGCGCTGGTCTTTATCGTCAGTTTTCTGATAACTAACCACAAACTACCGCGCTTACCCCATTCATGATGCTGATGAACGCGCTGGCCGCCGTGTAAACCCAGGCGGCTGGCGCGCCCTAATCACGCCAATCTTCGTATTTTTACCTCGCCTCCTGAAAATAAGTGCTAAACCTAATGACGTACATACGCATGTAAACATCAGGGTTATCCGACTTTCCCCGTTCTTATCTCGCCCGTTATGTATAAGCAACACATCACCTAACCGGCTCTGCAATCATGGGAAACAGACAATGTCAGAAAAAATACCGTTAACGATGCAGGTCAATGGTCAGACCCGACAGGTAAACGTCGATCCTCGCGTAACCTTATTAGATGCGCTGCGCGATCATCTTAATCTGACCGGCACGAAAAAAGGCTGCGACCAGGGGCAATGTGGTGCCTGTACCGTCCTGGTTAATGAGCAGCGGGTGCTGAGTTGTCTGACGCTGGCTGCGCAGACGCAAGGTAAATCCGTGACCACGATTGAAGGTCTGGAACAGGCTTCAGGTGAACTGCACCCGGTGCAGCGCTGTTTTGTTGAACATGATGGTTTTCAGTGCGGTTACTGTACGCCAGGGCAGATTATGTCTGCGGTTGCCTGCATCAAAGAAGGCCATACCGGCTCCGACGATGAAATTCGTGAATACATGAGCGGCAACCTTTGTCGCTGTGGTGCTTATCCTTTCATCATTGATGCGATTAAGCAGGCTGCGGCTGAAATGGCGGAGGAGGCACGATGAATGAATTTCACTGGCAGGTTGCGCATTCCATTGAGGATGCGGCAGGAGCCAAAAATCAACCCGAAAACCATCTTATCGCGGGTGGCACGACGCAGCTCGATTTAATGAAATGTGGTGTTTTTACGCCCTCCCGCCTGACCAATATTGCTGGGTTATCCGGCCTGTCTGACATTGATTTCAGTCAGGATACCATCACGATTGGCGCACTGGTTACCATGAGTGACCTGGCCATTCATCCGGCCTGTGAGCGAGAAGCGCCCGCGCTGTATGGCAGCTTATGGCAGGCGGCATCGCCGCAAATTCGTAATATGGCTACCCTTGGCGGTAACTTATGCCAGCGTACCCGCTGTGCCTATTATCGCGATCCGGCAACCTTCTCCGCGTGTAACAAACGCGTTCCTGGCTCTGGCTGCGCCGCGCTACATGGCGTCAATACCAATCATGCCATTCTGGGAAACAGTGAGCACTGTGTTGCCGTCTATCCCGGTGATTTTGCTGTTGCCCTGACGGCATTCGATGCAACGGTGGTGGTGCAAAACAGCCAGCAACAGAGACGACGTATTCTGGTTGAGGATTTCTTTCTGCTGCCAGGGGACACACCGCATCATGAACATGCTCTCCTGGCTGATGAAATTATCGTGGCCATTGAAATCCCGCAGTCTGCCGCGCTGAAGCACTCCCACTATTTAAAAGTCCGCGATCGCACTTCCTACGAATTCGCCAGTGCCAGTGCAGCCGTTGGACTGACTCTCAATCAGGGCCGGATTGAAACGGTTCATATCGCTTTGGGTGGTGTGGCAACAAAACCCTGGCGCGCACGCCGCATTGAGCAGGCGCTGGCAGGTCAGCCTTTCGAGCAGCAAACGCTTTATGCGGCTGCCGAGTTGATTACTCAGGAAACCCAGGCACTCTCTGGCAATGCGCACAAAATAAAGCTTACGCCACGGGTCATTGCGCGCGCCTTGATGGCGGCAGGAGAAATGGCATGAAACATGACAAAAACGACCTGCCAGGCAATGAGAAAGATGTCTCCGCAGCGGGCGAGCATAACGATCACTATCGCCGCGCGCCCGCCAGCCTTTCGGGCCTGGGGACGCCACGATCCCGCGGTGATGGCAAGGTAAAAGTGACGGGAAAAGCCCGTTACGCGATTGAGCATAAACCTGAGAATGCTGTGCACGGTGTTGTGATTCAGTCCACTGTCGCCAGTGGGCGAATCAAACATA
This sequence comes from Pantoea sp. SJZ147, assembly GCF_007828605.1. Taxonomy (NCBI): domain Bacteria; kingdom Pseudomonadati; phylum Pseudomonadota; class Gammaproteobacteria; order Enterobacterales; family Erwiniaceae; genus Pantoea; species Pantoea sp. SJZ147. The sequence goes on along the minus strand of NZ_VIVB01000008.1, from coordinate 196,822 downwards.
TGGATACCGTCAAAGCCGAACGCGCTGATGGCGTTATTGCGGTCTATACGCACCTCAATACTTTAAAGATTAACAAGCCGACGCCGATCGCCGACGGTGGCGCTGCCCAGACAACTTATACGCCGATCCAGGATGATGTCATTATCCATAATGGTCAGAATATTGGCCTGGTCGTGGCCGACACGTTCGAGCAGGCAACATACGCAGCCTCACTGATCGAGATTGCCTATGAGACGTCGCCTGCGCTGATATCCCCGACAGATGAGGGCGTAGAACCTAAACCACTGACGTCCCAGGATATTACTCTGGGGGACGCGCAAGCGGCAATGCATAACGCTGACGTCCGTATCAGTCAGCGTTACACCACACCTCGTGAATACAATATGCCCATGGAGCCTCATGCCTGTATTGCCCAGTGGGATAATGGCCACATGACGGTCTGGGAGCCCAGCCAGTGGGTGATGGGTGCCCAGGTGGAAATTGCGGAATGGATGGGCATCACACCAAAGCAAGTGCGTATCATTTCACCCTATGTTGGCGGCGGCTTTGGGTCTAAACCCGTGCCCTATACGCATGTCGCGCTGGCCTGTGTGGCATCACGCGCGCTTAATCGCCCGGTTCGTGTGTCACTGACGCGTCCACAAACCTTCACCGGTCTGGGCGGGCGTCCGGCGACTTCACAACAGCTTGAAATGGGCGCGACGCGGGAGGGTAAAATCCAGTCCGTTATCCTGCGCAGTTTCAGTGAAACGTCACTTATCGATGTGTTCGCCGAAAACTGCAGCAAGGTGACCGGCCGCATGTATGCCATCGAAAATCTCTCTGCCCAGCATCAGGTCAGGCCTGTCAACATGGTGACGCCAGGCTGGATGCGCGCGCCCGGTGAAAACCCGAGCGCATTTGGTTTGGAAGTAGCGATGGATGAGATGGCCTATGAACTCAATCTTGATCCACTGGCTTTTCGTCTCCTTAACTGGGCCGATCGGGATTACCAGAAGGATCTTCCGTGGAGTTCGCGCCGCCTGAAAGAGGCGTACCAAAGAGGCGCAGAGGCGTTTGGTTGGGACAAGCGCATCATGGCACCGCGATCGATGCGCGAAGGCCGAGAACTCATTGGCTGGGGAATGGCTTCGGGTACCTATCCGGTGAATACCATGCCGGCGGAAGCAAAAATTCTGCTGTCTTCTCAAGGACAGCTCGTGGTGCAGTGCGCCGGCGCGGATATCGGCACCGGCACCTATACCATACTGGCGCAAACCGCCGCCGATATACTGGGCGTTGATTCACAACGCATCGACGTTGAGTTAGGGGATACGCAACTGCCTCGGGCGGGCGTGGCGGGTGGATCTCAGCTGGCAGGAAACCTGACCGCCGCCGTAGACGATACCGCGAAAAAGCTGCGTGCGCGTTTACTGGCGCTGGCCAGCCAGACCCAGGGTTCTCCACTTGCCGGCGTACCACAGGATCGGCTCACGCTGGCGAACGGGGGGATACAGCTCACCGCCAAACCTTCCCAGGCCGTTAGCTTTAGTGAACTGATTAAGCTGGCTCACCTGGACGGGCTCAGCGTGGAAGGTGGCACCTTCTCTCCGGAGATGTCAGCGCAGGAGCGGGACAGCGTCACCGGTAGCCTGAATGAAATGAGTCGACCACAGGACGTGTCGGCTCACAGCTGGAGTGCGCAGTTTGTTGAAGTAAGGGTGGATGAAGATTTTGGCACCATACGTCTAAAGCGCATGGTCGCGGCTTTCGACAGTGGCCGGCTCTATAATCCCAAACTCGCCCGAAGCCAGTGGGTGGGCGGCATGATTATGGGCGTAGGTCAGGCATTACTTGAAGGCGGAATTATTGACCCGCGTAATGGCAGAGTGATTAACAACAACCTGGCCGACTACCTGATTCCAGTGAATGCAGATATTCCCGCCATCACCACCATTGATGTTGGCGAACCTGACTACAAAGCCACCAGCATGGGCGGCAAAACGGTGGGTGAACTCGGCATCGTGGGCGTTGCTGCGGCCATCAGCAATGCGGTTTATCACGCTACCGGTAAACGCGTCAGGGATTTGCCCATTACGCTGGACAAGATCCTTTAAGCATGCACGGCGATGTTGGCAGGAGTGCGGATGTGAAAACGGCGATTGTGCTAACGGCGGCGGGAATGAGCCGCCGGTTTCGACAGGGAAATGGCCACCACAAACTGCTGGCGGTGCTGGAGGGAAAACCCGTTTTGCAGCACACGCTGGAACAGGCAAAGGCAAGCGGTATGGATATCATTGTCGTCACGCGTCCGGAAGATAAGGCCATTCATGCGTTGTTGCACGACGTAAGACCGGTATTTTGTGTCAGTGGCGGTTTGGGTGAGTCGATAGCGGCAGGCGTCAGCGCCTGTCTGGACTATGATGCGGTCATCATTGCACTGGGAGATATGCCTTTTCTCACCGCTGAAAGCTATCAGGCGGTGAACCAGGCTTTGCATTTTTATCCGCTTGCGCGCCCGCAGGTTGAAGGCCAGCCCGGTCATCCGGTTGGCTTTCAGCGATCGTTTTTTCCCGCGTTGCAACAGCTGACAGGCGATGTGGGTGCACAAAGCGTGCTTAAACATCAGCAAATCCGCTATGTGCCGCTCAGCGATCGGGGTTGTCTCGACGATATTGATTACCCGGATGACTTACGGCACGTCAGGAGCCACTTATGATTACATTGGATCAGCGGGTTATCGACACGGCCTTGCGCTGGCATCATGCGGGGCAGGCGGTCTGGTTGTGTACCGTGCTGCGTACCTGGGGCTCTTCGCCCCGGGGGCCCGGCACGATGATGGTCATCAACCAGGAGGGCGAGTGTTGTGGCTCGCTTTCGGGTGGCTGCATTGAAGAGGATTTTTTGGCGCGTCTGGCAGAAGGACATTACCGGGTAAATAGCCAGGTCATCCGCTATGGCGAGGGTGGACGGCAAACCCAGGTACAACTGCCCTGTGGCGGCAGGCTGGACGTGCTGGTGGAATACCTGCTCCCTGATACTGTCAGCGGCGCGCTGTTACAGGCCATGCATCAGGCACTCATCGGTAAATCCCGGCTGATAAAAACCTTGTCCGCAGGCGAACGTGCATCCTGGGACGTTGTGGCCCTCTCGGCCGTGTTACCTGTGCTCAGCTATCAGGACCCTGACATCGTGTTGCCCGTGGGCGCCATTCCCGAACTGTTGGTGGCAGGCTATTCTGCCGTTGCGTTTGAATGCATTCGTTTTGGCCAGCTGTTGGGTTTTCATGTACGGGTCTGTGAACATCGTCCGGAGATGTTAAGTGAGCTGGAACGCCACTTTACGGGTGAAGATAACATCACGATTGTGCCGCAGCATCCTGCACGCTGGCTGGAGTTAAACGGTGCCCATGCTTCAGTTGCCATCGTATCGTTAACACACGATCCCCGTATTGATGAGTTAACCATGATGGAAGCGGTCAACACGCACGCATTTTATATCGGCATCATGGGATCGGAAAAAAACAGCGCTAAACGAAAGGCTCGCCTTCAGGCGATAGCGGGATTTGATCAGGAGGAACTCGCCAGGATTAGCGCGCCGATTGGCATAGCCATAGGCAGTAAAACGCCTGCGGAGATTGCGTTGTCGGTGATGGCAGATATCGTACGGATTAAAAACCAACACGGAGCTTAGGTCAGCAGAGGGGCCGGCGGCGCTACGTGCAGCTTGCCGCCGGTTCGCAGGTTACTGCGACTCTTTCTTCAGCGAGTAAAAATAGGTGCCTGAATAGGGAACGGGAAGGAAGTCGCTAAAGATCTGCCGCAGGGTTTGTTCCGGATTAACGTCATTAAACAGGTCTGGATAAAGGGTTTTGGCAAAAAACTCTGCTGCGGCAACATGCCAGGGGCTGAGATAAAAATTATGCCACATTGCCGCGGCATGACCGTTATGCAGCGCACGCAGCTGTTTCAGGCCATTTTGTTGCGCGGTGAGCTGCTGCAGGGACGCACGTGTTTCCGACTGACTTATAGCGGGACCGATACGAAGGTCTGAAGCATCGTCGCTGCCACCGCTACCGGTAGCGAAATAATAATCCGGATTCGCGGTAATCACCGTTTCTTCATTCAGCCGACCGAATACGCCAGGCACCTTCTTACTGGCAATATTGTCTCCGCCCGCAAAGGACAGCACATCGCCAAGGCTTCCGTTCACGGCGGTCACGCAGCATTCATTTCGGCGGCCCAGGTGAAGCTGTAACAGCACGGTGGGTTTATGGCCCTGAAAACCGGCAAGGCGCTGCTGAATAGTCTGCATATGTTGCTGATAAAACTGATTGAAAGCCGTTGCCCGCTGACGCTGATTCAGCACCTCTCCCAGAATGGCAACACTGCGCGTCGTGTTTTGCAGGAGATGTACCCGTAAATCAATTTTCACCACGGGAATATTGGCTGCTTTTAATACCGCTTCCAGCCGTTGCCCCGCCTCACTGCTGCGAGCCAGTTCGGGCAGAATAACCACGTCCGGTTTTAACGCAATCACCCGCTCAGGATTGATATCATTGGTGCCATCTAGCCCTATTGACGGTATGTTCAGCATCTCGGGAAACTGGTGCGCGAAAATATCCCATGTCTGCCGGTCGTACTTTTTCAGGTCCTGCGGCCAGCCAACCAGCCTTTTGAAAGGATTGCCGGCCTCCAGCATGGCAAAGGTGTACAGCATCCTGCTCTCACCCAGGACGATTCGCTGGGGATGATCGGGCACAGTAACCCGAGTGCCATTGATATCGGTAATCGTTTTACCCCAGGCGAGCGTGCTGATTGTCACGGACAGCAGCAGGAGCGTGCGCAGCCAGAACTTCATAAAAGAATCAGAATTCAACACGGGCTTGTACCATCAGGTTGCGGGTTTCACCTTCACGTACGCGCAGGTTACCGCCGCTCGACGTGTAATAGTGTTTGTTAAACAGGTTATTCAGATTAAGCCTCAACTGGGTTTTTTTGCCCAGCAGGTGGTTGTTCCAGGCAATGAAGCCGTCAGCGACAACGTAATCCGGTAAAGTAAAGCTGTTGTCAGGATCGCCCGCACGACTGCCGACATAGCGTGCACCACCACCGACACGAAAATCGCCGGGCAAACCCGGTATGACCAGGTTATGACTCAGGTAAAGCGCACCGGCATGTTCAGGCGCATTTTGTAAGCGGTTGCCGTTGTTGGCCGGATTAATCGTGTCATCGACGATCTCGGCATTGTCATAACTGTAATTGGCACTGATATCCCAGTCGGGCGCAACTTCGCCATTCAGCTCAACTTCCACGCCCTGAGAGCGCGCTTTGTTAACAGGACGGGTCGTGCCATTAATGCTGAGTGACATCTGCTTTTCATCAATTCTGTAAAGCGCGACGGAAGCGAACAGGCGAGGGGAGATTTGCCATTTGCTTCCTACTTCCCAGGTCGTTCCCTGCTCGGGCTTGCTGACATTACCTTCGTCATCCACATCCGTTGAGGGCGTGAAGGATTTACTCATGCTGGTGTAAAGCGAAATATCAGGCGTTAGTTTATAAATCAGCCCGGTTTGTGGCAGGAATTTATTCCCTTCATCATCCAGTGTCTGAATCACCGGGTTGAAACCTTTTGAAGCCCGTTGCTCGTAATGTTGGTATCGCCCGCCAACCACCGCGATCCAGTCGGGACTCAGCGAAATGCTGTCTTTCAGATAAACCGAACGGCTGTGAATACGGTTCAGGTTGTTGGCATTCGCGCTATTTTCAGTGGTGCTGTCGGTTACGGGAGACAGCATGTCATAAACCGGATTGAAATAGTTGAAGCGCCGGTCATTCTTGCCCTGATACTGATGCGCACGATAGGTTTGATTCATTTCATAATCTGTGCCGAATACCAGCGCATGTGTCATGCCAAAAAGTTCTGGATTACCCAGCACATCCCACGACAGGTAGTTGGTTTTTTGATTAAATCCGCGGTTGGCATCGGCACGCCGCGTAACCACGCCGCTGGCAGGATCAATCGCCGTCACCCGCACTTCATTATTGTCATAACGGCGCTGATTCCAGCCAAGGGTCAATCGCGTACTCCAGCTGTCATTAAACTGCCAGTCGTAATGAGCGTTGAGTGCCTGATTGCGTCCCCAGGCATGATTGGCTTTGTCATCCAGTCTCTGCTTGTAGGGCAGGTCGACAGGAGAGCCGTTAATAAAGGCGGTGCCGCGGTCGTAGGGAATGTCATAACGATAATCGCTGTAACTCACTAACAGGCTGGATTTTTCACCATACCATTGCAGCGACGGGGCCAGCAGCGAGTGTTCATCACTGCCAAAATTACGCCAGTAATCCTGACGTTGTTTTTCTGCGATCAGCCTGAAGGCAAAGCCATTGCCCAACGGCCCCGTCACATCCAGCGTACCGGCACCGCCGCCTTCACTCGCGTAGCGACCGCTTACCGAGGATTGCCATGAATATTGAGGCTTTTTGCTGATGACGTTGATAATCCCACCAGGATTCTGAATACCGTAGAGCAAAGACGCCGAGCCCTTGAGCACCTCAACGCGTTCCGTCGTGGCATCCAGATTCAACCCCTGGCTGCTGCGGATGCCATCACGATAAATGGAACCATCGGAATTGCTACCGAACCCACGGCGGACAAAACCATCTTCTGTTCCCGCCAGTGTGTTTGCCTCAGCAACGCCACTGACAAAACGCATCGCGTCGCTCAGGCTGCTGGCCTGGTAGTCGTCGAGCTGTTGCTGTGTCACGGTACTGACAGATTGCGCCTCATCCAGACGAGACACAGGGGTTTTCGTGCTAACGCTGCTGGTAGAGGCGGCATAGCCGTCATTGCTGTTAGCGTCGCTGGTTACTGTCACCGTATCATCACTGGTCGCCGCCAGGCTTTCACCCGGTGCAAGCAGCGCGCCAGAACAGATCGCCAGCATCACCGCCTGCTGGATTCCCAGGTGTTTAATATCGTTGGAACGTTTTTTCATTATTTGTTTTCGCTGATCATCAAAGAGAGAAATAAAGTAAATAACCACATTGACTGCGCGTATTTATTCAGCGACGAAGGAAAAGCATAAAGGATCTGTTCACGCGCTGATTTGTAATTGATAATCATTCAACCATTGCGCGATGTAGTAGTAAACAGAAATACCGGAATTTTCACTACATGTTAAAATGCACGCCGCAATGCTTTATCCTGGCTGGTTTTTGCTTATTACTTAATGAAATTAAAGGTGATTATCCCTTTTCCAAAACGGATTTCGGCAGGCGATGGGTGGTAAGCAGACGGCTGCTTTCCGCATTACTGGCTTTCTGACTACAGTTTGCAGGTTTACTATCAGTGGAAAGCGAAAGAGAAAACCGGGTCCTTAAAAGCTTTACTGAGCCTCAGGCAAGGGGATTTTCTCACCTGTGCTTAGTTAACCGGGAAAACGAAAAGGGTATGTCGCAGTGTTTTTGCTATTTAAAAAAGGCGGACGATCATCGGAATACAAACTAAAAGCCGCGTTGACATATTGGGTGAGCGTTTACGTTCACGTGAGCAACAACTCTCTCCACGCCTTCTGGTGGTCGCACATTATATAAATGACAACCGGGAAACGGTGATTGACAGTACGGCAATGGAAATTGCTACTGCTAACCATACGTCTGACGCCACCGTTATCCGTGCCATCCAGGCGCTGGGTTTTTCAGGTTTGCGCGATCTCAAAAAAGTGCTGCAGGCCTGGTTCGGGCCTGGCATGTCTTCTGAAGAGAAGATGATCACCACGGTGAATAACGTGACGCGTGATGTCTCCTCGTCAATAGACTTTGTTTTGCAGGGACATCTTCATGCGTGCCACGTTTTATCTTCTGAGCACAACCGTCAGGCGCTGGCTGAGGCGACTTCATTAATGATCGAAGCCCGTCAGGTTGCCATTTTTGGGATCAATGCCTCAGGCATCCTCGCTGATTACAGCGCCCGGATGTTAAACCGCATTGGCTTACCGGCGTTTTCACTTAATCGTGCGGGCATTGCGTTGGCGGAGCAAATGTTGGCTTTGCAACGGGGCGATGTAGTGGTGATGATGGCGCAGAAGTCAGCGCATCGTGAGGGCAGTACGGTGATACGCGAAGCCAAAAGGCTCAGCATTCCTGTTATTTTACTCACCAATGCCACCGACTCGTTTTTTGCCCGGGAAGCTGACGTGGTGATCCACGTTCCGCGCGGGGGAGAAAATGGCCGCATCCCACTACATGGCACCGTCATGGTTTGCCTGGAGATGATGATTTTATCGGTTGCCTCTTCCCTGCCAGACCGCACAGTGAAAACGATGAAACGTCTGCAGGATCTCTACAGAGGGCTTAAGCCTGCGGCTAAGAAATAGCGCATCCGTTTTGGTGTAACAAAGCTGGACGATAATCTGGCAAATCCCGCGTTGCCACGGCCCAGGGCTGAACAGTCGCCCTCAACCGTTAAGGCGCATTTTTGAACGTATCCCGGCATCAGCGATGAGCAGGGGGCTGGCATTTTTCGGAATTTTAAAAAAAATTTCTGTTTTTGCGAGCGCACGCCTGCTTTCGCCTGGAGCGTTCTTCAATCAACGGCTATTACTCTGCCGTAACATTATTTGCTGTTCTTCGATTTATCCATCCTTGTTACGTCCCTGAACGGAGCTAATCATGAAGAAAGATCGTGCATGGTTTCCTGTGTCGCTAGTGGCCCTTGCCACCATGAGTGCCCTGATAACCCCGCTGCCGGTAATGGCATGGGACAGTCTTACCGTATTTGGTGACAGCCTGAGCGATACAGGAAACGTCGGCCGGTTTACGTATAATTCCGCAAATAATCTGCTTTATGATGAAATTATCGCTCGCGAAGCAGGGCTGACATTGCAACCCTCTTCCGCTGGCGGTAGCAATTACGCAGCAGGAGGCGCCGTTGCTGTGCCTGCCCTTAATCCACAATTTAATACTCAGGATCAGGTTGCCCGTTATCTGGCTTCTACCAATGGTCGGGCCGATCCCAATGGCTTGTATATTCACTGGATAGGCGGCAACGATCTGGCGGCGGCGGTTGCCCTTCCGCCATTGGCCACATCGATTGTAGATAACAGTGCAGGCGCGGCAGCCAGCCAGGTCAAGGCGCTACTTGACGCTGGCGCGGGCACCGTGATTGTGCCGACGGTACCCAATGTGGGGGCGACACCCGCATTAATAGAGGCGATTCTTCAGCCGTTCAGTTCCGCTGCCGTGACTGCTGCGTTTCAGTCTCTGGACGCGGCAGCCACGCCTGATAATGCAGCGCGACAGCAGGCCATTCAGGCTGCGTTTAATCAGGCCGCCGCGCAACTTTCAAGTGTGCCAGCTGTTCGCGACCTGATTGCGCAACAGTTATTTGCAGCATGGCAGCAGCTGAGCGGTCAGGCGGCAGCACTGACCGCGCGGTATAACCAGCTTGAAGAAAACGCACTGGCAACCACCCAGGGAAACATTGTTCGGGTGGATATCAATGGACTCTTCAGTGAAGTCATCCAAAATCCCGCCCTGTACGGGCTGAGTAATACGGCAGGCATGGCCTGTCCACCCGGCACCTCTTCCGTAAACTGCACCTCAGCAACGGCGGGTTTTTCATCCCAGCAAAATTATCTGTTTGCCGATCGTCTTCATCCCAGTCCTGCCGTACATGCCATTATCGCTGACTATATCCAGTCGATTCTGGATGCGCCCGCCCAGGTGGCTGTGCTGACCCAGGCACCCCTGGCCATGCTGCATGATATGCACAACACACTGGATGGTCATTTACAGCAACAGCGCAAGCAAGCTTCAGAAGCAGGTCAGTTCACGGTGTTTGGCGGTTATGCCGGTCAGCACGCCCGCAACAAAGATGATGTTTTTAACGATGGCGACACCGATACCGCTAATCTGTCTGTTGGCATCGGTTATCAGCTCACCGATAACTGGCAGGCGGGGGCATTGCTGTCGACCGCCAGTCAACGGCAGCAGCCCTCTGATCGCTATGATTACCGGCTTCGTGGCAACATGGTCGCGCTCTGGAGCCAGCTTCAGCTACTGGATCAGCTGTGGGTGAACGCCGATGTCCACTATGCGGATCTGGATTATGACGGGATAGAACGTCAGATTAAACTCGGGCCCGCTACCCGCACAGAACAGGGAAGCAGCGCAGGAAAACTCATGGGGATGCGGCTGCAAACGGGCTGGGATTTACCGTTAGGCGATGTGGTCACCACCGGGCCCGTTGCCAGCTATGCGCTGGACTATGTTAAGGCGGACGGTTACCAGGAGCTCGGCGACAGCAGCAGTGCGATGCGGTTCTCCGGGCAAACCCGGCACTCACAAGTTGGCGCAGCAGGTTGGCGTGTCGACACCAAAGGCTTATGGATCAATCCATGGGCGCAGGTAAGTTATAACCATCAGTTTGGAGATACTGACTCCTCAGTGAGTGCAGGTTTAAAATCGACCCGTACAGCCTTCCGACGTACCCGTGCAGGCCAGGATAAAGACTGGGTGGATATGGCTGTTGGCGCGAACGTACCCTTCGGCGATACGGTAACCGCTTATGCCGCCGTATCGACGGTGGCGGGTGCCAGTGATTATCATGAAGTCACATGGAACCTGGGTCTGAGCGCACGCTTTTAGGGTGAGTGATTCGCAGGGACGCGAGACATTTCAGTCTTACTTATCAGACTGAGCCGGATCAATTCATCCGTTGCAATGACATCATGGCGTGCAATGATGACTTCCGGTGTGACAGGGCAGGTGGCACAGAAAGTTTGACGCCACCCGCTTCGCAAGCGTGTTTTGGTAAGGTATAGTTCGCGTTTTTGGAGGAACCATGCTGACCAATTCATCTACACGGCTCAATAAATACATCAGTGAGAGCGGAATATGCTCTCGTCGTGATGCCGATCGCTTTATCGAACAGGGTAACGTTTTCATCAATGGCAAACGGGCGGCGGTGGGTGCCCAGGTTTTTGCCGGCGATGTCGTAAAAGTGAATGGTCAGTTAATTGAGCCACGTGATGAAGATGATTTAGTGCTGATTGCACTGAACAAGCCCACCGGGATTATTACCACCATGGAAGAGGGTGAGCGCGATAATATCAGTGACTTTGTTAATCACAGCAAACGCGTGTTTCCTATTGGTCGTCTTGATAAAGATTCCCAGGGCTTAATTTTTCTGACCAACCACGGCGACCTGGTCAATAAAATTTTACGTGCCGGCAATAACCACGAAAAGGAATATGTGGTTACTGTCGATAAACCTGTTACTGATGAGTTTATTGCGGGCATGGCGGCAGGCGTTCCTATGTTGGGAACGGTGACCAAAAAATGCAAAGTAAAGAAAGAAGCGCCTTATGTGTTTCGTATTACGCTGGTTCAGGGGCTTAACCGGCAAATCCGTCGCATGTGCAAACACTTTGGCTATGAAGTGACGAAGCTTGAACGCACGCGCATCATGAACGTCAATCTCAAGGGCATTCCCTTGGGTGAATGGCGCGATCTGACGGATGATGAATTAGTCGAGCTGTTCAAATTACTGGAAAACTCATCCTCGGATGAAAAACCAGCGAAGAAAACATCACAAAAAAGTCCGGCGGCGAAAAAGCCGATGAAAAGTGCACCTAAGCAGGGTGATAAGACCGAGGATAAATCTGCGTCGCGCAAGCGTTTCAACCAGCCTGGCCGTAAGAAAAAAGGGCGTTAACACAGGTACCTGTCAATGCGTCCACGCCCGCTAATTATCAGTGAATACCGGCCTGAATGGGCAGATCACTTTTTAACTGAAGCTGCCGCTGTTGCGGCGGCGCTGGGCGACACGCTTGTGGCTATCCATCACATTGGCAGTACAGCTGTGGAAGGCTTAGCGGCAAAACCCGTCATCGATATGTTGACAGAAGTGTTAAATCATGACTCCCCGACCGCTGAGGCGCTAATACAGATGGGCTACCAATCGCGCGGAGAAAACGGGATGCCGGGGAGACGCTATTTCACGAAAGGTGCGGAGGCGCGGACCCACCACATTCATGCTTTTATCTCTGGCAGCCCCGATATCAGGCGGCATCTCGCCTTTCGGGATTATTTACGTCACTCTCCAAAGGTACGGGATGAATATGCGGCGGTTAAACGCGCTGCACAACTTGCCTGTCAGGGCGACATCAAGATTTACGTTCAATTGAAACATGATTTTATTGCCTGTCATCAGCAACGGGCATTAGCCATATTCCCATTCTGATTTATCCGCTCAAATTTTAACGCTATATCCGCTGACGCCCGACAACCGTTTCAGCCCTGCGTGTGCTTGCCTGCTCAGAAAATAAGCGCGCCTGAAATCCCTGGCCTCATACAAAAACAACGGACAGGATGGGGTGAAGAAGCGCGCGAGTGATTAAAGTATTACTGAAGCCGTGCTTAACGCCGCACAATCAGAGGACGCCACCTTTTCAGGATGAAAACGGCATGGCAGGATAAGCCAAATAACAAAGGAGTGGGCCTGATGTTACTGAAAGGTATGAATGATCCGTTGCTTAAGGCGTATCAGAACCCGAAATCAAGGTTGATGATCAGCCGTTTCAGAGGATTAGCCGGGGATCGACGGCTCAGTGACTGGCAGGTATTTTGTATTCTCGTGAATGGATTTACTAATTACTGGTATGTGCACTCAGGTCATTTCACCATCAACGTTGAATTAACTAAAACCCGACAGTTCGATTTCATGCAGGATTTTTTGCATTTTTCCGTCACGCTGGACGGCTTATTGAGTGATGAGAATTTTCGCTGTCCCGATTTTATTTTGCCGCATTATGATGTGCCTTATGAATTTTGCCGTTGGCGCAACAAGCGTGGCTACGATTCACAGGTGACGTATGTGGGTAACCACGGTGTAAAAACACATAAAGGCCTGTTTATTGCCACCCATGATGTCGCCCGAGATGAATATCATATGAAATGGGAAGGTACTATTACCGTTTTTGATAAAGCCTTTTTTAAAATGGGAAGTTTCAATACCACGAGCGACTTTTTGGTCAATGACATCACCAAAAACATTCGTGAAGGCGTGATTAAACATCTGGGCCTGTATCGTGACCTGTTTAATTATATTTTCCCTTCGCCAACGGCCGCGCGTATTCAGGCTCGTGACAGTAAACGTTACCTGGCCAGGAAATAAAAAAACGGTGAGCGCGGAGTGGGCAGAAACCTGCTCTGGTTAAAACGTCATTATCCAGGATCTCAGCCAGGCAGCTTCCATTTAAGCCAGGTATCAAGCTCCGTCTCAGCCATTGGCTTTATATTAAAATACTCACGTGCAACATCGTCACGGTCTTCTAAAGGCGCAGAAACCGATGACGGGTAATCTTTTCCATCGGCCAGCACGAGGGTATTGAGCGCTTTTAAGGTAGTAAAGATGCTGTGGGCAATCAGACGTGACGTGATCCTGGCATTAAGTTCTTTTGCCAGTACGTTATCAAGTTTTATGACTTCAGGCGGGCTCTGTCGTAGGTAACGTATTTTGCTGTAGCCCTTAGCCGTATCTTCCCATGACATGCTGAAGCCTGAAAGCCTGAGCATTTCCAGTCCGAGCATAGCGGTTGGACTGTCAATCATATGCTCGGTTTTCAATATGTTGATGATAAGCATTGATGTGGGAAGGGCGGCCTTGAGCATTTTTTCAGCCAGTTTTTCTGCAAACGTGCTGTCAGCAATATCTCGCTCATTAATACTGATTGTTATTGGCAACTGGACAGGATGATGTCGTAAACGTTTAAGACGGGAAATGGCGCTGTCGACCTGCCAGGTTGTCAGTTGCGTATCAAGTTCCGTTCCTTTAGCCAGAGCGACAAAGTGATCTGCTAACAGCTCACCGCGTAACGGATGATGCCAACGCACCTGTGCTTCAAGACCAACGGGGTTACCACTTTTAATACAGACTTTGGGCTGAAAAACCAAGAATAAGCCGTGATTGTGCCGTAAGGCTTCTGCCAGGTCGCTCATCAAGGTGACATCAGTCGCACAGCTTATGTCGCTGATTTCATCAAAACGAACCTGCGATAATGTCTGTCCGCTGATGTACTCCAGCGCATTGACTGCCCGTCGGAGGACTTCATAAGGCGGCGCATCGCTGGCAATAAAATCAGTTTGCTCCGTATAGGTCGTCAGCGCCATGGTCAGACCGTCGCCCATATCAGCGCTGATTGCTCCCAGCCGCTCAGCCACCCAGGTTGCACTCACGGGGCTGTCAGCCTGGGTTAAAATAGCAAAACGTCCTGTTGCGATAGTGTAAAACTGGCAGCCATTAGTTGGCCGAAGGCGTAACAGCAATAGTGTCGCGACATCTTTCAGCAGTGACTCCAGCGCGGCCATGCCCAACGATCGTGATAACTCAAACGCGCGTGACATATCGATACAATCAATCAACACCAGACGGCGCAGCGATTTATCCTTTTGGGCCGCAAGGCGCTGTATATCGCGAATAAGACGTTCGCGGTTGGCTAACCCGGTAACCGGTTCGATGAAAGCCGCGGAGTGCCAGGCATCAAGAAAAGCGATGATTAACCCAGCCAGGGATTCTGTTATTTTTTTTTGCTGGTCATTGAAAGGGCGCGGCACTGTATCCGTCAAACACAGCGTGCCCAGTATCTGGCCATTGCGGTTTTTTAGCGGCGTACCTACATAAAAGCGGATGAAAGGTGCATGCCTGATCAGTGGATGATGGGCAAAACGTGAATCGCAGGTGGTGTCCGGTACAATGACCGTTGCGCCGCCTTCCACAACATATCGGCACAGCGCTTGCTCGCGTGACGTATCCTGCAGCTCAATATTATAGTTGGCGCGAACAATATGCTGGTCATCGTTCAGAACAGTAATGTAACTTCCATTGATACCCAGCAGTTGACTGGCCAGACGCAAGAATTTTTTCAGCACCTCATCCCGGCCCCGATCGGAAAGACTAAGTGCTTTTGTTGCACTGGTGCGGTGATGTTCCTTGTCGCTAGATTCCGTAGACATTTCCGCTCCTGCCCGTTTGCTCAATGAAACTGCAAAAGAAGAGTGTACGATAAATAGCGCAAATAAATCCCAATCATTATAAAAGGCAAAAGCAATTAAATTAATTTTTTCTTTGGAAGGGTTAAGGCGTAATTATTTTTTTATCCCTGCCCACTTAACGCAAATTAAAATTATCATTGGCGTCAGTGTCATTTTTAAAAGGTTTTTTCTGGCCAGTAAGGTTAAATAACATTGCAGTTATTTAATTAAACAGGGCCGCGTTCACTTAATATTGTGCGCTAAATTAAATTAACTCTATAGTTTGATTTTGTTAATGTATGATCGGGCGTGAGAATAACCGGGTAAACGTCATAAGTTAGTGTACCACATCGCCGCATTCTGGGTTTTTGTGAAATTAGCTGTTAATACAATGGATTAATCATGATTAACAGCGGGCAGGGGGTTATGAACAGCCCTGAGCCGCAGCATTATCTCTGAATGCGTGAAATGGGAAATGCGACATTAAATAAATAAAATTAATCATTGAGGTGATAACCTTTTTACAGGGCCAACCTGTGCGTTGTCTTACTTGAGAATCATTTTTGTTGCATATTAATGTAAATTATCGTGCTCATCTCCCAACCGATACCTGCATATCAGGACAATAACTGATAAGCTAACAGCCTCAATCACGATGACGTTGGAGCTGCCCTTTGCTGACCACAATTATTTATCGCAGCCACATCTCAGATGACGTGCCCGTTAAGACGCTTCCTGACATGGTGGACGATGCCAGCATATTCAATGCTTCCCATGAAGTGACCGGCATTTTGCTCTTTAATGGCACCCATTTTTTCCAGTTACTGGAAGGCCCTGAAGAGGGCGTGCTTGCCGTTTACCAGCGCATCTGTGCCGCTCGCCGCCATCACAACGTGGTTGAATTGATGCGTGACTACGCACCATCCCGTCGGTTTGGTAATGCCGGTATGGAGCTGTTTGATTTACGCCAGCACGATCGTTCAACCGTGCTTCAGGCTGTACTCGATAAAGGCACGTCTAAGTACCAACTGACCTACGCTGACAGGGCGTTGCAGTTTCTGCGTACCTTTGTCGAAGCGCGTGAGAAAGAAAACTATTACGAGGTTTTGCCATCCGAATACTGGGAGTTTATTCCCGATCGTCCTGCGATGAGTACGGCAAAACCCGCTTCCTCCGGTATTAGTTTCCGCCCGGTGGTCGATCCCCTTGCCAGACAGGTCACAGCGATTGAGGCAATCACGGATACGCGTCATCGTGGCACCGACCAGAACGGCTCCGAGCAAGCGTTACATGATGCTGACCTTGAGGCGGTGATCAAGGCTTTCGATATGGCCGGCAGGGCCTGTCCGGATGAAATGACCCTGTATGTCAGCCTGCTTCCCATGACGCTGGTGGTGGTACCGGATGCGGTTGCAAAGATTGTCTCGACAATCAATGCGGCCGGATTAGTCCCGGAACAGGTGGTGCTTGGCGTGAGCGAAACCGAAGTCATCTCCAGGCTGGAAGCGTTTTCCGTTGCCGTCAGGCAACTCAAAGCCGCAGGTATCAGTTTGTCCGTCGATAACTTTGGTGCGGGATCGGCTGGCCTGTCGTTACTGACACACATCCAGCCCGATCGCATTCGTATCGATTCCAGTATTACAACGGATGTTCATCGGAGCGGCCCTAAGCAGGCGGTTGTCCAGGCGATTATCAAATGCTGTTCTGCCTTAGAGATCACGGTGATCGCAGCTGGTATCGTTAAGGCCGAGGAGTGGATGTGGCTTGAAGCGGCGGGCATTATCAACTTCCAGGGCAGTCTGTTTGCCTCCGCAGGTTCGGGTCATGCAGATGCGGTTGCCTGGCCTGAATATCGTGATGCTATGTAGTGTTGCCCTATCGCCTCGCGGCGAATAGCGCAGGTATTAAACGCTTTGCGATATATCAACAGCAGCATGGATCGCTGCGCTTATTCCCCTTTGACTTCAATCAGGATGCTCCCAATGTTGTATGCGATACATTCCCCATTGATACCCAGATAAACCTGCTCTGGATATTACGTTCGCCCTCCTGTTTACCGAAAGAGCTGTCTTTATTCGTGTGTTATAAGCGTTATATGAAAAGACATACAGCTGAGAAAATACCGGATTTTTAAACGGCAAATAAAATTAGCCAGGCGCACCGACATTATTTACGGGATTAATTTTCCTGAAAAGAGCGGGATGTTTTCTTTTCGCTGCACTTAATGCCGTCTTTCGCATTTTCGAATGAGCCGTTGTGCCATAACAACCATTCACACTTACAAATGCGTCGGCGCAATCCTCTTTTCCGAGATTGCCTGGACAGAAAAAGCACAGTTTGCGATCATAGCGGCATTACGGAAAATAAAAACCTTATCGGGCATTTATAATATGAAAGAAAACAGCCGTTTAGAATCGATAATGAATTACCTCAAAGGGAATAATCTGGTCACAGTTGAGCAGCTTGTTACGGTAACGGGTGCCTCACCGGCAACGATCAGACGCGATCTGATTAAACTCGATCACGAAGGTGTTGTCAGCCGAACACATGGCGGTGTGACACTGAATCGGTTTATCCCTTCTCAGCCGACCACGCTGGAAAAGTCCTCGCGTAATCTGGTGGAAAAACATGCTATCGCGCGCGTGGCGGCCAGCTTTGTTAAAGCCGGTGATGCTGTCATTCTGGATGCGGGCACCACGATGTTTGAACTGGCCCGGCAAATTACCCATATGCCGTTGCGCGTGATTACCAATGACTTACACATCGCCCTGTTTCTCTCAGAGTTCAAACAAATCGAAGTGACAATAATCGGTGGGCGCATTGATGAGAGCAGCCAGTCCTGTATTGGCGATCACGGGCGTAAAATGCTCAACAATATTAATCCTGATATTGCGTTTCTGAGTGGCAATGGCTGGGACCTCGCTAAAGGCGTAACTTCCCCGACAGAAGAAAAAGCGGCACTGAAACACGATCTGATAATGAACGCTCATCGCCGGATTTTACTGGCGGACAGCTCAAAATATGGGGCATGGTCACTCTTCAATGTGGTGCATTTAAACGAGCTCACCGATATTGTCACCGATGCTAATCTGGACGTTGAGATCAGGCAAGCGCTGCAGTCAAAGCTGACGCCGACGCTGACCATCGCAGATCCGTTATAAACAGCCTCATTGTGCTAATCAGGCAGCCCGCTCAACAGGTATTCGTGGAGATAGCCTGAAGCAGTGACGGTTCGCTTGCGTGAATGTCGCTGAAACCTTCGCGCCCTGGGGTAATCCTCGTCTGTAAAAGCGAACGGCAGCACAGTGCAAGGCGTGAATGGTGATGGTGAAATTAATGGGCAATCTGAAAGATGCATGTTCTCTCTGAGCCTGAAATAAGCCATCTGTCATGGCTACTCTGGCGCATTGGTGCAACGATCAGCATCGCAGTGTCACCACTAGGCTTCGATACGGGGTTTCAGATACAGACAGGTGTCACCTTCTTCAACATGTTTTGGATGCCAGACCATCGCCGCATTTTCGTCGCCAATATAGGTCATTCCCAAAGGCTCTATGACCGCGTAAGGATGCGCAAAAGCGGCACGGTACGCGAGTAACTCTTTTGCCATTGCCACAACCTGATGTGAAACCCCATCCGGGCGACTGACAATATCATTCAACTGTTCTTCGGTAAGCATACTTCCATTCCTGAACAACCCTGACCAGCAACCCTGAGGAGGCGCTGGGGGTTTAAATCAGTTAATCGTGGTCAAACAGGCGCCCGTGAGTATTCGTCGTTGCAGAACGGTCAGGGGAAGATAGCCCATGTTGGCTGTAAGGGCGTAGCTTACTACGTGAAGGGAAGATTTCGAAGTCTGTTCACACAGAGATCTAAAGGAAAGTGAGGGGCGATGACAGAAGGGCTGCTACAGTCTGCATCGACAACCGCCTCCGCGCACAATGGAAAAGCCGCCTTAAGCGGCCAGGCCTTGCTCCATCCGCAAATTATTTATGCAGCTATGCACACACAGGGGCGCGGTTATGGATGTTGGCTTCACTAATCCTTTACTGCGCGTTGTGATCTTGTCACTGAGCGACGATTTTGGCTTCAGCAACGCAATGAAGATGTCGCGGTAACAGATTGGGCAACACGACCCAAAGAGATCAATTTCACAGAATTAACAACTTGAATTAAAAGGATTCTGGTATTATTTCTCAGGCCATCAGGATTAACGGCAAGCGCCTTTAAGTGATTGATGGTAACCATAAAAGTAATAACAATTGTTATTATTTGCGCGATTATTTAATTACCGCTTTTATGGGTTATTAATCGCTCCTGTTGTTCAGAGAAACGGCAAACCCGATGCTGGCAGCACGGTATCATGTTAAAAATTTCTGAAAACAGTTTCGCGCATGTTATACAGTCGCACATGGCCCCTGTTTGCTATAAATTGTCGGTTAATATGGCGCTAAATATTTAAATTTAAGCTAAATTGTTTTTCTGCGTTTTTTGCACCCGCACAAGGGGAGGCTGTTGTGCACGATAATCAAAGTGGCAATGACGAAAATCGTCTTAAAGCGGTTAAAGCACTTTTGTCACCTGATATTACCAGGGATGAGGTGCTGGAAAAATTTGTTCATCTTGCCGCGCAGGCGCTGGGTATTTCAGGCAGTTTTATTTCAATTATTGATGATAAAAATCAGTATATTAAGGTTTCCCGCAACTTTAACCTCAAAGAATCAGCACGCGAAGTTTCCTTGTGTCGTCATGTTATTGATGGCGACGGGCAGCTCGTTGTACAGGATACATTGCAAGACAGCCGATTCACTTTTCATCCCTTAGTTGAGGGTGAACCTCACATCCGGTTTTATGCGGGCGTGTCGTTATCCAATCTGGAAGGGCTGGTGTTAGGGACGCTTTGCGTGACCGATACGCAGCCTCATACGTTTAGTGATGAGCAGTTGGAAACACTGAAGTCGCTGGCAAGACTGGTGACATCCTTTCTGGATGCATGGAATCTTGCCAGTTTCACCGATCTGATTACGCATCTACCGAACCGGCCACGCCTGATTCGCGACATGCAACAGCTGGCCGTCAGCAATCCCGATCGTCGTTTTCGCATGATCCTTATCGACTGTATTGATATTCCCCAGGCATATGAGTTATCACGTACCTTTGGCATTGCGCCAGTGGAAAACTTACTCAGGCAAATTGCCGGGCTGGTCAGCGCTCGTCTTCAGCTTCAGCCAGATGACATGCTTTATTCATTTGCACCGGGGCGCTTTGCATTAATCCAGCCTTATTTTGGCGGCTATAGCGCGCAAAGTACCCTTGAGGTGTTAACCAACCTTAAAGCAGATTTAGCGGATAACATCACCATTGATATCGACGTTTATGCAGGCGAGACCGAGTTTGTTTCCCGCGATATTGATGCAAATGAAGTTGTCCGTCAGGCGGTCAGTGCGTTGCACGAATGTATTCACCAGAACGGTGGTGCTATGACGTTCGATCATGCATACGATTCGCGGCGCACGGAAGATTTCTTGATTATGAACGATCTGGCCCAGGCGCTTAAAAAAGACGAAGGCCTGTACCTCGCGTATCAGCCAAAGGTGTGCTTAAAGACGGGAAAAACCGTTGGGCTTGAGGCATTAATTCGCTGGCACCATCCGGAAAGAGGCGAGCTGTTTCCCGTCGACTTTATACCCTTGGCCGTAAAAACCAACCTGATTTCGGTGCTGACTGACTGGGTTATCGATCGCGTCATCATTCAGTTAACGCAGTGGAATAAAGAATTTGAATTAATCCCGGTATCCGTCAACGTCAGCGAACGTGACTTTTCCAGAGCGGAGTTTGCTTCCAGTTTAGCCAGTAAGATGCAGGCTGCAGAATTGCCAACATCATTAATGGGCGTGGAATGTCTGGAAAATGAGTTGATAACGGAAAGCGATGTGGCGATTAATGGACTCGAAGCGCTTAAAGCCCACGGGTTTATTATCTCACTGGACGATTTCGGTACAGGCTACAGCAACATTAGTTACCTGCAGGAAATTCCGTTAGATGTGATTAAGGTCGATATGTCTTTAATCAGTCGGATGGATAGCGATTCTGCCTCCAGAATTATCGTCAGAAGCATTATCCAGATGTTGAAGGAGTTGGACTATACGGTGTTGGCAGAAGGTGTAGAAACAGAAGCCACACTGAGTTTGCTGAAGCAATACGGCTGCGATCAAATCCAGGGTTACTTCTTTTCGAAACCGCTTCCAGCCAGCGATATCGAACACTGGTTACTGCAGAAGTAAACGCGATAAAGGCGACAGTATCTGTCGCCTTCTCAGTACGGTCAGTCAAGCTGAGTACAGGGCGTTTTGCACAACGCGCACTCGGGCAGCAATAAGGTGAATGCGCGTTGTGCCGTCAATCCAGATCGCTGCCGTTACTGGCAATCACTTTTTTATACCACCAGAAGGATTTTTTTCGCCGCCGGGCCAGCGTGCCTTGTCCACGATCGTCACGATCGACATACACAAACCCATAGCGTTTACTCATCTCACCCGTTGAGGCGGCAATCAGGTCAATACAGCCCCACGTGGTGTAGCCGATTACGGGTATCCCATCACCTATCGCCTCTCCCATCGCACGAATGTGCTCACGCAAATAGCTGATGCGATAATCATCAATAATTTCGCCCTCATCATTGACCTCATCGCGTGCGCCCAGGCCATTCTCCACCAGGAAAAGCGGTTTCTGGTAACGGTCGTACATCATGTTCATGGTGATGCGGAGTCCAAGCGGATCGATGCCCCAGCCCCATTCACTACGCTGAATATGCGGATTCGTAAGGGATTTCACCACGTTTGCCGCGCTGCTGTTCTGCTCATTCATATCGGCGGACGCACAACGGGAAGCATAGTAACTGAATGACACGAAATCGACGGTGTTCATGAGTACATCAGCATCATCTTCTGCCATTTCAATCTGGATGCCTTTCTCGCGGAAAAGGCGAGCAGAGTAGGCGGGATAGGCACCCCGCGCCTGAATATCAATGAAAAACAGATTCTCACGATCTTTTTGCAGCGCCGCCCAGACATCGTCAGGTTTGCTCGACCAGGGATAAAAATTGCCGCCAGCCAGCATGCAGCCAATCTGATTATCCGGGTTGATTTCATGAGCTATTTTTGTCACACGCGCGCTTGCCACCAGCTCATGGTGAGCGGCCTGATATTTAACCTGCTCACTGTTTTCACCCGGTTCAAATACCAGTCCTGCGCCCGAAAAAGGGCTGTGCAGCATGATATTTATTTCATTAAAGGTCAGCCAGTACTTCACTAAACCATCAAACGCCTCAAAACAACTGCGTGCATAACGGGCAAAAAAATCGATCATTTTACGATTGCGCCACGAACCGTATTGCGTAACCAGATGCATAGGTACATCAAAATGGCAAAGCGTCACTAAGGGTTCAATGCCGTACTTGCGACATTCGGTAAACATGTCACGATAAAAAGCCAGCCCCTCTTCATTGGGCGTGACTTCATCGCCGCGCGGAAAAATACGGCTCCAGGCAATCGACGTGCGAAAAACCGTAAAGCCCATTTCTGCCATTAAAGCGATGTCTTCACGATAACGATGATAAAAATCGATCGCAGTGTGGCTGGGATAGAATTCATCGTCCCGCAGTGCGTCACGTTTTTCCTGACCCAGCTTGACCGGCATACGTGCAGGCCCGATGGGGAGCATGTCAACGGTGGTTAATCCTTTCCCGCCTTCAAGAAAAGCGCCTTCTGACTGATTTGCGGATAAGGCACCGCCCCATAAAAATCCTTGCGGGAATCGTGATTCAGACATGAAATCCTCTTTAACACAGTCATTAATGATCAGCTAGCGTTAGCCGCTTTTGCTTTTTCAGGTGAAACCTTAGGTTGTGATGCTGCCAGGCTGGCGGTTTCAGGAATATCGTCAAAGCCCAGAATCAGGGTAAGAATAAATGACAGCACCACAGAGAGCACCATCACCGCGACAACCCAAACAATGGACATCGGGTTGGCTGGATCAAAAAACTGAACGCTGGTAAACAATCCGGGTGATGCCATCGAATGGCTGGCCAAACCGCCTATGCCGGCGACGGCACCACAAATAAACCCACTGATCATACTGGCAATCAAAGGGCGTTTTAAACGCACAGCGACACCGTAAAGGGCCGGTTCAGAAATGCCGGCCACAATGGCAGAGGCTGCTGCTGCCAGCGCGGTTTGACGTAATTCCGGGTTTTTCGTTTTATAGGCGACGGCGAGTGAAGAGCCGCCAAGGGACAGATTAGCGCCAATTTCCGAAGGCATAACCATGCCCTCTTTACCGGTTTCAGCAATGGTCTGGATAATAGTGGGTGTGAAAACCCGATGCATGCCGGTCATCACCAGCAAGGGCCAGAGCGCGCCCATAATCGCAACCGAAAGCCAGCCCAAATAACCGTGAATGGTGTAAACCACGGCGGAGATTCCACTGCCGATCCAGATACCAATCGGGCCAATCAAGACAATCGCAATCGGTGCGGCGATCAGCACAATCAACATCGGCTTCAGAAAGTTTTTTGTTACCGCAGGCGTAATACGGTCCACACCACGTTCAATGTGAGACAAAATCCACGTCATCACCAGCGCCGGTATTACCGTATAGGTATATTTCACCGCCGTTACCGGGATAAAAGCAAACTCGACGGGTTGTCCCTGCGCCGCTTTAGCCATCAGGTCAATAAAGTTGGGATGCACCAGGACGCCAGCGATGGCTATCGCCAGTGACATGTTCGTCTTGAATTTAAGCGCCGCTGACGCAGCCACCATAATGGGCAAAAAGAAGAAAGCACCATCTCCAATCACGTTCAATATGACCAGAGTCGATGAGCCTTTCTCAAACACACCGGCCATATCCAGGATCATGGCCAACAGCTTGACCATTGAACCGCCGATAATGGCGGGAATCAGCGGTGACATGGTGCCGACCAGCGCATCCAGAATACCGGCCCCCACGCTTTTTAGCGTGAGTCGCCGTTTCCTGGGCGCAGTACCGTCTGACTGCGGATCGCCCAATGCCAAAACTGCCTCATAAGCTTTCGACACATCATTGCCAATAATCACCTGCAACTGTGTATCGGTATGCACAACGCCCATAATGCCATTGAGGGTTTTTAATCCGGCAAGGTCAACCAGGCTATCGTCTTTCACCACAAAACGCAGGCGAGTCATACAATGCGTGACGGCACTGATATTGTTCAGGCCGCCCAGCTTATTAACGATAGCCTGTGAAATCTCTGCATAATTTCCTGGCATGATTTTATCTCGTAGGGTAGAGGAAAATGCGCTCGGGTTTCCGCTGGAGCCGCCGCTTTATTGTTATACGCCTTCAGTCAGCCTGACTCAGGTTGTATCTGACCGAAGGGGCAGCTAAATAGGAAACCGGTTTCACAAAATCATGAAGATGTTTTACTGTTTAAACAAGAGCGTAAAATGACCATCTGTTATTTTTGTGATGGCAATCACTTGAAGTGGAAAAGAGCGCCATGCCGGGCTAAGGGCAAATATTTCAAATAATGAAAGGCTTAGGTAGACTGCATTTACTCTGAGGACACGGGCAGCGAGAACATGACAACAATATCTGAAGTAGCAAAACGCGCCGGCGTCTCAAAAGCGACAGTATCGCGAGTGTTGTCGGGCAATGGTTATGTGGGGCAGGAGAAACGAGATCGCGTATTACAGGCCATTGCGGAGACAGGCTATCGGCCAAATCTGCTGGCACGCAACCTGGCGAATAAAAGTAGCCAAACCATTGGGCTGGTGGTCACCAACACACTTTACAGCGGTAACATTTTTAGTGAGCTGATGTCGCACTCTGCCAGAATTATGGAGCAGCAAAATCGTCAATTGATCCTGGCCGATGGTAAACACACCGCGGAACAGGAGCGCGCGGCTATCCAGTTTCTGCTCGACCTGCGTTGCGATGGCATCATTATCTATCCGCGCTTTCTCAGCATTGACGAGCTGGACGCGATGATCTCGCGGCACAAGCAACCTGTCATGGTCATTAATCGTCGCCTGCGTATCAATGACAGCTTCTGCGTTTATAGCGATCAGCACATGGCCAGCCAGATGGCCGTCCGTTATCTGATGGAGCAGGGCCATCGTAATATCGCGTTTATTACGGGATCACTGGATTCACCTACCAGTCAGGAACGGCTTTCGGGCTATCAAACTGCGCTACGCGAGCAGGGAATCGCCATCAATCAGCAGCTTATTGTGCACGGAAAGTGGACCGCGCAAAGCGGCATGCTGGCGGTGAAAACCTTGCTCGCAAGGGGACAATCCTTCAGTGCCATCGTTGCCAGCAATGACGAAATGGCTATTGGGGCCATCAAACAGCTGACGGAAAATAATATCGCTGTGCCAGGAACAGTCTCCGTGATTGGCTTTGACGATATCCCGCTGGCGCCCTACATTATTCCTGCGCTTTCCAGCGTGAAATTTCCCGTAACCGATATGATTAACGAGACCATTAACCGGCTGGTTTCGATGCTGGATGGCGGCGAGTTAACGACGTTAACGCCTTTTAAGGGTAGCCTTGTCCTGCGCGACTCCATCACCGTTGCCCCCTGACGTCTCTGCCTGCAAGGCGGCGATCCCGACCTGCATCAGCGCGATACCTTGCTCAGAAAGCCGGGCCACCACGTCCGGGGAAAGCCCATCCTCTGTAATAACATGGGCAGGCTGGTAACCGGACGACAAGGGATAAGGATGTATTTGCCCGAATTTAGATCTGTCGGTCAGAACATAACTGTCTGCGCCTTTCGCCAGCACGGCGTCAACCACATCACATCTCTGCATATCGCGACCGGTAAAGCCGGTTTCCGGATGCCAGCCATCTGCGCCAACAAAGGCTTTGTGAAAGTGAATCTGCTGAATACAGTAGCGGGTTAACGGGCCGGTTATGGATTCGCTGCTCTTTTGCAACATGCCACCCAGAATAATCACGTCACAAGCCGCATCTTTAAGCAGGTGACCGATATAGTGGCTCACCGTGATTAACGTCAGGCTTTTGCGGCTGGCCAGTATGCGTGCCAGCAGGGCATTGGTGCTGCCGCCTTCAATCAGTACAGACTCGCCATCGTTGATCAGATCAGCGGCATAGCGGGCGAGAGCCAGCTTAATACCATAACGGGTGTTCATGCGCGTGCCAACATCGTCGCTGTCCAGCGCCTGGGCCGCGCCATGAACCCGACGCAGAACCCGCTGCTGCACCAGTTGGTTGAGATCCTGACGTACCGTGACCTCTGAAACACCGACAAGCTGAGCCAGCTCGCTGACGGCGATGCTGCCACGTGAATTAACCAGTTCGATAATTTGTTGCTGACGCGTATTCATCGTGGTTCTCTGCATCCATGGATTAAGCTGACGTTAAGCGATACGGGCTTCAGGCTAAACCCAGTCCCCGTTTTCCGTTGAGATTAAGATCGGCGAGGGTAAAGCGATTTTTCCAGCCAGCTTCGTAGTGCTCAGGAGGAAAATCAGCAGGGGAATGGCCTTGCTCAAGTGCGCGCGCGACAAGGTGCGCGTAGGCCCGGTTTTTATCACACATGGGCGCAGCGGGAATATACATAACATTGCCCCAGCCCTGCTGGTTTTCAACCGGTGCGACGGCGTGAATGAGGTCACAGTGCCACCAAACGGAGTCGCCCGCCGTTATAGCCGGTACCGAGCATAATCCCTTTATCAAATGTGGGTGCCATTTTTCATTTACTGCAAGCACGCGCCCCGGCTCAACGCCACACAATTCATCGTCAGCCACATCCGATAATAACGGTCGAAGCAGGACATAGGCGATGGCTTCCGGCACGGGAACCACGTGCAGTAAGCCATGACCGGGCATCATATCGGAGAGCGCAGTCCATCCCTGAAACGTGCGGAAAGCCGAGCATTTTGTGGTATCGGGAACATCAAACTCGTTCACTTCGCTACGATGGGCTGCATTCCATGGGTCGTAACGCTCAATATTGCCGTCAAAAAGCGAGCGAAAGACGCGTTGATACGCGGGCAACAACCAGCGTTCAAGCGCACCGGAATCCGTATGCGCCCCCAACCCTTTCGACGTTGTTCCCGGCGGACGTCGGCGAATTCGGTCCGGATAGATAAGATTCACATCCGGATCGAACCATTGCTGACCTTCGGATTCGAATCGCCACAGGCGATTTAGAAACGACTGCACCTGTGCCATTTCATGACTCTGGCGCGCCTCCATTTGCGCCTGAGACCAGTAAATCGGATAAATTTCAGGCCGGGAGGCTTCCAGACTTCCAAAAAAATTGTCCCCTGGACCGCGATACTGTGCATCGAACTGATTTTCATCCAGATAACGCAACATGGCGGCATCCCATGCCAGCGCCTGTTCTCGAGGAAAATGCTGCTTTACGACCACACAGCCACGACGTTTTATTCTTTCTCGTGTCTCAGGGGTCAGCGTGCCATCTGTAATCTGTTCGGGTGAAATCACCGGCCAGGCACTGCCGCTCTGTTGTTCTTCCGCTTTGGCGTGGCTTATGGCCTGCTCGATTTTATTGCAAACCTCACTGAATAAGCCTTCAACATCGCCGATCTGCTGACGCACCTGCTGCTTAAACTGACGGATCGCTGCTGGAATATCGTGGGGTAACGGTGTGTGTTGAAGCTTCACAGTCATAATTGTGGCCCTTAACAGATAGTTTATATTTCAGATGAAGATTTTTTTCATTACATTCGAAAGATGAACTTATGTTTAACAGATTGCTGATGGGTAAAATCGCGACTGGCGCACAATGTGAGCTAACAGAAGGATATTTAATGATTGGAATTCTCATTAATCCCTGCAGCGAGTAAGCTTGAAGCAACAGTCAGCCTATTCAGGCCGGGAGACAAGGGGGGAACGACAATGGCAGTAAGGATGATTGCAGTTGATATGGATGGGACTTTTCTGGACGAAAATAAGCAGTACAACGTTCAGCGCTTTTCACGCCAGTACGCCCTGCTAAAACAAAAAGGCATTCGCTTTGTTGTCGCCAGTGGCAATCAATATTATCAGCTACAGCGCTACTTTCCTGACATCAAAAATGAAATCGCCTTTGTCGCCGAAAATGGCGCGTGGGTGTCAGAGGGCGACCAGGAAATTTTTTGTGGTGAGCTGGCCAGGGAAAGCGTGCACCGCGTGTTGGAGATACTGGCAAAAGAGCCGGATATCAGCACGGTCGTCTGTGGACGTAAGGGCGCTTATGTTCATTCTTCCATGCCTGAAAGCGTTATTCAGATGCTCAATAACCATTATTATCGGCTCGAAAAGCGCGATAATCTTTATGATATTGACGACACCATTTTTAAATTTTCGCTTAATCTGGCGCACGAAGGCATTGAAAGCCTGATGGATCGTTTGCATAACAAACTCGGCGAGATCGATCATATTATGCATCCCGTATCGAGTGGCTATGGTTTTATCGACCTGATTATTCCTGGTTGTCATAAAGCACATGGCATTGCTTTGCTGCAACAAAAATGGGGCATCAGCGATTGTGAGGTGGTGGCGATTGGCGACAGCGCGAACGATATTGAAATGCTGCGTCAGGCCTGTTTCAGTTTTGCGATGGCCAATGCCGTAGAGCCGGTATCCGCCGTGGCGCGTTTTAAAACTGAAAGCAATCAGGATGAAGGGGCGCTAAATGTAATTGCCCGGATTCTGGCGCGCGAGTTTCCCTTTGAATAACGCCTTAACGCCGGGATTTGTGCTGTGCCCATAAAGGCAAAGGTCGTATATCAGATAGGTGTGACAGTGTCACATCAATGATGTTATTAAAGGTGGATGATTAGCTTTTCACGACGCTGGCAGCGTAAGGTGCCAGCGTCGTGGGTGTACCAAAGCATCGTAAAAGTTGCCGCTTATAGTTACAACATAATGTAAATGACACTAGTTAAACCCCAGAGTCAGCATCCGCGTGGTTTTCAGGTCTTGCAGAATAGCGATCCACAGCCCGGCTTACACCGGGCTGATGGGGATTATTTGTCGGCTTTCTTCTCTTCTTCGGTGCCTGACGGTTGCGTTTCAGCATCCGATCGCCAGGGCTTCAGCAGCTGAATATCCAGAATCACATAAACCATCGTGCTGATAAACAGGGAAATCACGCTGCCAAATACGCCGCTGGTGGTGAAGGTCAGATAGTTATAGATAATCAACCAGGTGAGACAAATGAACATCGACAGGGCTAGCATGATGGACGAGAGCGAGTAGTTACTGGTGCCGGCGCCTTGCTGATGCGTCAGTTTAAACAGGTTTCCAGTCGTGTATCTTTCTAAAATCAGGATGGTTTTTTGCCAGTTACGACGTTGTCGTGAACCCGTGCGTACAATAAACAGATACAGGACGGAGATAAAAAAGCCTGAAAACGCAATCAGGACTGGAACGGCTTCCAGCGCATACTCAATACTTTTATGGCTCGCCCCGGCTGGGCTCAGGTCCAGCGTCAACGAGGCACCCAGCGCGGCATAAAGGAACACGAACAACGCTAAAAAGGTTATCGTGCGTTTCCAGTCTGCCTCGGCTTCGCGGTTCTTTTGCTGAAGCGCAACGGTGAAAGCGCGTTCGATATGTTCAGCCTGGGGCGAGTGCATTTCAATCGCGTCAACCTTTTCATCCAGCAGGGCTTCGATAAAGGGCTTGTGGTCACTGTGCAGGGGAATATTCATTACGTGGATTCTCAGTAAAATTTCCGCTTATTTTAGTCTGCCTGAGAGGAAATGATACAAGCTTCACACGTTAAAAATCTTCAGGCTGAGTCAGTTAAGTATCAGGTAATGCGTTTTACGACAGCCGCATGATGTACACTGCTAGTGAACTTACCACGAGGAAAGCGATTATGAATGACAAGAAGATGATTTCCATCGATCAGTTCAGTGATGAAGAGCGACTTGCCGTTAACGAAGCCCTTCAAAATCTGATGGAAAAGCACCGTCAACGCACCGGCAAAGAGCCTGACAGCAAAAAAGAAAAAGAGCTTAACACTGAAGCCCGCCAGCAGGTGATGGCCGATAAACTGCTTAATGAAAAGTTAAAAGCAGAAAAAGAGAGCAAAAAACCGGTCAGGAAAAAGAAACCTTCATCAATGGCCGCGAGTGAAGTTAGCGACTTTAACTGGTCTGCTTCAGTCGCAAAAGGCCGCAGAAGATAACGACAGAATAATGATGCTGACGCCTGACGATATAATTCTGTTTATCGTTGGGCTTATGCCACTCTCACTAAACTGCCTGTACAAAATCAGCATTGAACAGAGTAAAAACAATAATAAATAAAGCGGTAAAACGCTTAAAAATTTATGCGGTTTACATTTTTTATGGATAAACTGCGCTGAATATACCGTCAATTACGCTTGCGAATGACTTATTACTCCCCCGAAGATCATCATCTTAAGATGCGATCCACGCGATTTGTCCGTCGCATGTTCGCCATGCGCCAACTGGGTACAATTTTATGCGCTTTACCGATTGCATCCGTTTTGATGGAGCTGGGCAAAAAACCCGCCATTTTGGTCTTACTGATTAGTAACGTTATTATCTGGCCCTGCCTGGCATATTGCCTTGCCATTACATCACGTGATTCAACCGCCAGAGAGCGAACCAATTTAACGCTCGATGCCGCCTTCGGCGGTATTTGGGTAGCACTCATGGCCGTGAGCCCGATGCCATCCTTTGTCATTATGGCGGTACTGGTCTCTGACCGTTATGCCGCCGGAGGCTGGCCACAACTTCTCTCTGCACTGCAGGCGTTTCTCTTTGCCTTTATCATGGTATGGACAATAGAGGGCGCGCCGGTTTTGATGGAATTTAGCATCCGTTCGGCATGGCTTACGATACCGCTGGCCACGTTTTATCTGTTGGCGCTAAGCGTGGTATCCCATAATCTGACGTTTAATCTGCGCCAGAAGAACCGGGAGCTGGAAAGGATCGCCTTGATGGACCCCAGTTTGCAAATCCCTAACCGACGCCTGTTTGAACGGCGGCTTGAAAGTGAATTCCTGCGCACCCGGCGTGGAGACAGCAAGGCATACCTGATACTTATTGATGTCGACCATTTCAAGAACGTCAACGAT
The DNA here is from genome assembly GCF_007828605.1 of Pantoea sp. SJZ147. Lineage (NCBI taxonomy): Bacteria > Pseudomonadati > Pseudomonadota > Gammaproteobacteria > Enterobacterales > Erwiniaceae > Pantoea > Pantoea sp. SJZ147. The sequence continues at coordinate 165,676 of NZ_VIVB01000008.1, read as the reverse complement.
ACCTTTGGTCATGAAGCAGGGGATTTTCTATTGGCTGAAATTTCCGGGTTGCTGCGTGACAGCGTAGGCATGAAAGATATCCCGGCGCGCTTTGGTGGCGATGAACTGGGCGTGATCGTACGTGACTCAAATGACGTTAACATCGTCAGGCTGGCCGAAACCATTCAACGAAACATTGCGCAATTGCGCTTGCCTGCTTCTGCAAAGTTCAGATGTTCAGTCAGCATTGGTATTGCCTGTGCGGAAAAAGCCAGCTCTATACATGAATGGCTGCGACGCGCTGATGAAGCCCTGTATGAGGTTAAGCGATCGGGGCGTAATGATCTGAAATTATGGCAGGCCTGAGGTTACATGAAGCGGTGTAGCACGGGCGCTTTTTTACTGGTTTAACATCAGCTTACCGATACTGTAATCAGCCGGAAATTAACGCCGCCTTATCTCAAGGCGGCTTTTGCTATCAGATTGCAGGATAGTCGCCAGTGCCTTCAGGCCAGGGCGTAAGCAAATCAAATCCTGTTTCAGTCACCGCCACCGTATGCTCCCACTGGGCTGAAAGCGATCGGTCTTTCGTGACTACCGTCCAGCCATCAGAGAGGACGCTGGTGCCGGCTTTGCCTGCGTTGATCATGGGCTCGATGGTGAAAATCATCCCTGCCTTCAACGGCATCCCTTCGCCTGGGGTACCATAATGAAGAACCTGTGGATTAGTATGATAAATCTCGCCCACGCCATGACCACAATATTCCCGCACCACCGAAAAGCCGGCGTTTTCAGCAAGGCGCTGAATGGCGGCACCAATATCACCCAGGGTTGCGCCGGGCTTCACCGTTTTAATGCCCGCGACCAGGGACTGATAAGTAATATCGACCAGGCGTTTGGCGCGTACGGACGGTGTGCCAACAAAATACATTCGGCTCGTATCGCCGTACCAGCCATCTTTAATAACGGCTACGTCGATATTCACAATATCGCCGTCTTTTAATTTCTTGGCAGCAGGGATACCGTGGCATACCACATGATTCACAGAGGTGCAGGTTGTGCGCGTGTAACCGTGATAGCCGATGTTGGCTGGCGTAACCTTAAGTTCATTTACGATAAAATCGTGACAGATATCGTCCAGTTGTTCAGTCGTGATTCCCGGGCGCACATGCGGGGTAATCATTGCCAGGACCTGGGCTGCAGCATGTCCGGCAGCGCGTGCTTTTTCAATTTCTTCTGCGGAATGGATCTTAACGGTCCCCATTACACTTCTCCTTGTGAGGTCAAATCGGCGTTATGTAGCACCTGGCGAATATCCGCGCCGCCGTTCATTTCGATACGGATCAACGTTTGAGCCAGCTCATGTTGTGTCAGTTGAGGATACAGCTCGGCCAACATACCGAGTTTTAACCAGTGCTCAGCCTGAGCGTTGATCGAGCGGCTCATCGCCTGGCTGGCGAGGCGCAGGTTTTCATGCATCAGATCGGATATTTTGACAATGCCCATGCGAAGCCTATATGGAATATATACGTTTTGTATACAGGCTACGCGTTATGAAGGGAGAGTTAAAGAAAAAAATCACAGCGGGTCCGAACGTTTCAGTAACATTCATCCGCCAGCGCACCTGTGTCAGGCCCGTTTTCCAGATTGCGATTTTTAAGCCCTCTGGCAGATCCTGAACCATACTCTACATCTGAAAATCGGCAACAGAGACGCTGAGTGCATTATGTCGGCGGTACAAAGGTTATCCGTGAAGGCTAAATTTTTTATCACCGCTGGCCATACTGTCTGATTCGGCCAGGTCAGTGCTGGATAACGGTAACCGTCTTTTCAGCAATGGGCCGACTCCTGAGAATCCGCCTTCATTCGGCACATCAGTTAAAAAAGAAGCGGTTCAGATTAGTCAGGATGATTACGATAGGTGAGATGTTTAAAGGCAGATGATGATATTTTAATGACGGGCACGAAGGTGCCTGAACCGCATAAAACGGCATGATGAAACGGTCACGCTTATCCACTTCTTACTTCGTAATTACCGGGAACAACGTTATGAGAGCATTCTTCATCACAGGCCTGATGTTCGCGTTAACAGCATGCTCTAACTCAGTGGGACATAATTTTGATACAGCCACCGTTCAGAATATCAGGCCAGGTCAGACAACTCGTGCGGAACTGATCGCGATGTTTGGCCCGCCTGATACGGAAACACCTTACCCCAATGGGCAGCAGTTACTGATGTGGAAATACAGCAAAGCCAGAGCGCTGGATACCTCTGCAGGTGAAACGCTCACAGTGCAGACAAAAAATGGCAGAGTGTTTAACTACACATTTAGTAAAAGTTGACGTCCTTTTAGGGAGATATCAAGCAGCCTGACAGAAGCATGAATTTTTACTTTGTTCGAACGATTGCGGATTCACATATTGATTTACGCTATCCCTCTTAATTCAGGAGGGATGTGATGAAAAAACATTTCATTTTTACCTCATGCCTTATGGTGATGAGTTTACTGTGGGCCGAGAGTTCTGTCGCAAAGGCTCTCCGGCAGACGGATGACCAAATTCGTCAGCTGATTATTGAGGATTCAATCGCGTCCTATCCCGGTGTTTGCGCGTGCCCGTTTAATTCAGCGCGCAACGGTAGCAGTTGTGGCAAGCGTAGCGCATGGAGCAAGCCGGGCGGCTATTCTCCCCTCTGTTATAAAAAAGACGTGTCCCGGGAAATGGTGGAGGAGTGGCGTAAAAGTCATGGTGCCTGATGGCGTCCTGGATTATCGGTTCGCTTTGTTGTTTAAACGACATTTACCGTTGAGCATTGCTGTTCAGGTCAAACAGAGCGCGAGACTCGCCAGCGTCTCCTCAGTTTGGCACTCAGCGTCATAACTGAGAATGCAAAAACCGCATTTAAGAACGGGTCATCATAAAACGCGGTGATGATGACGTCTGCGCATCTAACAGGCGTGGTATGTGCGTATGTTAACTTCCTGTCGTTCAGTATTTAACGGGCATTTTTTCGTTTCCTTCTATCTTGTCAGCGTTGATCCGCTGTTGCCATTCAGGGCTTATATCAGCAGCGCAAATATCCCCTGCTTTTTTATCAGAATCCGCGTAGCGGCGTTATTGTGACTCCAGACTTAATAGGTCTGGAGTCACAATCATCTGAAGAGTAGAATCCGCGTTTCAGCTTTATCATCAGGGAAGGGCAGTGACAGAAATCCGCACAAAAACCGTTTCGCCCCATGTCGGGCATCACGTCATGGCGTGGCTTGATCAGGTCAGAAGTGCTTCATTATCTGAGGTAGATAACTTTGGTGATGAAGGTACGGTTGAGCAGGTTATGAAAGTGTGGGTAAAACTGTCATTACTTGTGACGCGTCGTCGTCCCGAAATTGCGGTGTCCTCCCTGCTCAGACATGTATTGCCGAATATCGGTGCGCTGCCGTTAAAAGATCTGACGCGGCTGCGGCTAAATCGTTTGTATAACATACTGATTTCAGAGGGTAAAAAAGAAGAGGCGCGCCGGGTCTTTGCTTTGACGAAACAGTTTTTAGCCTGGGCTGAAATGCAGGGTTATCTTGAACATTCTCCCGTTGCGTCAATGAAGAAACGCGATATTGCCGGTCGCGCTGCGCCGCCGCGAAGCCGGCAGTTGTCGGATGCGGAGATCTGGGTGTTCTGGCATGGTCTGGACAACTGGGCGCTTTCTGAGCAGGCACGGTGGGCACTGCGCCTTTGCCTGGTCAGTGCGCGACGTCCTGATGAAATCGTCCAGGCACGCAAGTCAGAATTCAATTTGCAGTCAGGGCTCTGGAAACAGGGAACGCGTAATAAGTCTCATCGCGAACATACTTTACCCGTCTCGGCATTAATGCGGCTGTGCATCGAATCATTACTGAATGCCAGCGATCCCGCTTCGCCCTGGCTGGTGCCGGCACCGCGCGATGTGATGCAACCGCTGTCTAAAGGCGCATTAAATCAGGCTTTGCGCCGTATGCTGCGCGCACCGCGTGGGTTGGGGCTGGAACACTTTACGCCACGAGATTTACGTCGAACGGCACGTTCGAAATTATCTGCGCTGGATACGCCCAACGACGTGGCAAGAAAAATTATGAATCATGCGTTAGAAGGGATAGACCGGGTTTACGATACTCACGACTATCTTGTGCAAATGCGGGCTGCGCTGGACAACTATTCGGCATCGTTAGAATTAATTATAAACAGTGATGATTACCATTGTTTACGTCATCGTTTTGAGGGCGAACCGCTAAAATTAGACGGCTCATCTGTTATGGCTATGAGCCCGTAAAGCATGATTGATACGGTTTCCAATAAAAAGCGGTGTTGTTATCAACACCGCTTTTTTTATCAGATCAGGAAGTCATCAAGAGAACCGCCTGCATCCAGCGCCTTTTTAATTGGCGATGGTGTACGACCCTGACCTGTCCATGATTTAGTTTCACCGTTTTCATCGGTATATTGGTATTTAGCCGGACGTGGTGCACGTTTAGCTTTTGTTTTCGTTTCTGTTGGCAAATCCACCAGCTCAGAAATATCAATGCCGTCATTCATCAGCATTTCTTTATACTTAGCCAGCTTGTCTGCTTTTTCACGCTGCAGGGCTTGCTCGGCTTCTTCTTCTTCACGGCGTTCAGCGACAACGACAGAAAGCTTTTCGAGCATCTCATTTAACACATCAAGCTCAATTTCCCGGGCTTGTGCGCGTAAAATACGAAGGTTATTTAATGCTTTGAGCGCATCCATTGATTAATCCTTAAATTACAGCGAATATTTAAACAGGGTCATTCTACGAAAAATATTCCAGGAAGGAAATATCTCTTCAGTCTGAAATGTACAAATTTGTTACTGTTAGGATTATTACCACTTCTTTGAGGCGCAAACAGACATAACGTATTAAAAAAACATTGATGTTATAAACCCTATTTAGGCAGCACAGCCATGCTCAGGAGTGAGCATCTTCTGCGCAAGACGTATTATAAACTTTATTTATAAATAGAAAAATCAATTAAATCATAACCTAAAGCTATCTTGCCTCTGCCAATAGTAGTGCAGATCCCTTAAGATAACGGGTTTCATCGGCGCCGCAGAAAAATGATAACGTATAGTGAATAATATCTGCCATTTAATAGAAAAACATTCGCATCGTCAGAATGCACCAAAATGCCTGTCGCTGACAGTGACATTTGTCATAAGTAAACCCTGATATTCATGTTGGAATGTGCTTCAAATTTGCTTAGCCCATTGGCTCTTTTATCGCGGCTTTTTTTTGAACGAGGTATAAAAGTCTCATCCAGCCGGAACCCAATATCAATACATTTTTTGTGCCTAACAGAGGCGTCAAACGTGACATACATGATGTCTTATGCTGGCCTGACAGTTAATCACACTGTATCACAGCCATAAGTATGGCGAGCTAAATCATAAGCGAAGCGCCAATAAGGTTAAGACAGAATAAAAATTCAATCACTAATAACCGCTTTAGATAACGTTATATCTATATCGCAGCGGAAACCCGATGGGATTTTTCCTGGCATTTACCCAGGCATTCTACGGGGGATTGAAATCAAAACAGGAGTGGAACCCGGCAATCATTTTATTCATAAGATGACATCACTCGCCGTACAATAAATTACCAGCCTTTTAAAAACGCCTGTGTTGTTGTGGCCTTTGTCTGGTGACCCTACACCTCATCTTTCAGCAAAACTCCCGCGTTATCAATGCCGTACTCCTTTCAGCTTTTCTGGAATCATTACTTATAAATATTAACAATAACTTGCAATGATAATCTAAATGCGTATATTTCTCATTTGCTTTTGTGTTTGATGGCTTTTGACCTTATTCATTATGCTCAGGCTGTGCGGCAGTTTTTGGGGACTGATTCGCTGCAGTGGCAAATAAAAAACGAAAACGAGGCGTTTACAATGCTTTTGAGTACACTTCATGTTCAACGGGATCGCCTGCAGTCGATTTTCCCTCTGGTTCCCTCTCGCTATTCACTTTTGACGACGTTAATTACTGGGATCGTGTCACACAACGTGTTTGCAACGACAGCGCCTGTTTCGGCAGTGAATAACCAAACACTCATCGTCACGGCTGCTGAACCCCCTGTCGTCGAAAACACAGCATCGGATTACAGCGTTCCGGTAACCCGGGCGGGCAATAAATTGCTTTCGACGGTACGTGATATCCCCCAATCCGTCAGCATTATCAGTGAGCAGCGGATGAAGGACCAACAGCTCCAGTCACTGAATGACGTTCTGGATAATACGACAGCCATTCAGACCAGCACCGCGGATATGGATCGCAAGACCTATTATTCTCGCGGGTTTTTAATCGACAATTATCTGATTGACGGTATTCCCACCGTATTTGAAGAACGCTGGAATCTGGGCGATGCACAAACCGATAGCGCACTGTACGAACATATTGAAGTGGTCAGGGGCGCAAACGGGTTATTGACCGGGGCAGGCAATCCTTCAGCGGCCGTTAATATGGTGCGTAAACATGCTGACAGCCGTCAGCCAGAGGGAGAGGTGTCTTCCAGTTTCGGCAGCAGGAATAAGCAGCGTTACGTCATGGACGTACAGTCACCGCTGACAGCGTCAGGCAATGTGCGGGGCAGAGTGATTGCCGGTTACCAGGACAATAACAGTTTTGTTGAGCGGTATGGCGCGGAAAAGAAATTTATCTATGGCGTGATCGATGCGGACCTGAATAATGCCACCACCGTCTCTGTGGGCTATGAATTTCAGCAACTCAATACTGACAGCCCAATGTGGGGCGGACTGCCTCGCTGGTATACCGATGGTACAAAAACTGATTTCCGTCGCGGCTTTAATACCGCGCCTGGCTGGACTTATAACGATAAAGAGAGCAGAAAGCTCTTTGCCAGGCTGAAACACACCTTTGACAGCGGCTGGCAATGGACTTTAAACGGAACGCACGACCAGTCCACGCTTAACAGTAAAATGATGTATATCGCTGGCTATTTCGACAAAAATACCGGCGCAGGCGTTTCGCCTTATGCGGATTATCCGGTCGTAGGCGGCACGGGATATAATTCGGCAAAACGTAAAGTCGATGCCGTCGACACTTTTGCCAGTGGCCCTTATCAACTCTTCGGACGTAACCACGAATTAATGCTGGGTGTCAGCTACAGCAGGCAGAAAAACACCTATTACGGTACCTTTGCCAATATCTCCTCAGCGGAATTAGGTGACTTCAACCTCTTTGATGGTCAGTTCCCGGAAACGGACTGGGAGCCACGTACGCTATCCCAACAGGATATTACCCGCCAAACTTCAGGTTACCTTGCGACACGTATTTCAGTCGCCGATCCGCTAAATCTGATACTGGGCGCGCGTTATACCCGTTGGAGCAAAAACACCCTGACCAACGATATGGAAAAAAATAATATCACGCCTTATGCCGGTTTGATTTATGACATTGATGAGAACTGGTCAACGTACGCCAGCTACACCTCTGTGTTTCAGCCACAATCCTATCGCGATATCTCAGGCGCCTATCTGGCTCCGGTTATGGGTAAAAATTATGAAGCGGGCGTCAAATCTGACTGGTTTGACAGCCGTTTAACGACGTCGCTATCGGTGTTTCGAGCCGAGCTGGATAATGTCGCACAAACAACGGGGCGTATTATTCCGGGTACCACTGAGTCAGCTTATGAAGGTAAGAATGGCACGGTCAGCCGCGGGGTCGAGTTTGAAATTAATGGCGCAATAACCGATAACTGGCAAATGACATTGGGTGGAACCCGTTATATTGCAGAACAGCGAGAGGGCACGGCGTTAAAGCCCGATCTGCCACGAACGCAGTTGAGCCTCTTTACAAGCTACCGTTTATCCATGCTGCCTGACCTGACGGTAGGCGGCGGTGTGAAATGGCAAACCCATGTCTGGAGTGATAACTCCGCACCCGAAGGCAAGGGGACATGGCGCGCAGAGCAGGGGAGTTATGCCTTAGTGAATGTGTTCAGCCGCTATCAGGTCACTAAAAATTTTGCTGTCCAGGGCAACATCAATAACCTTTTTGATAAAACCTATGACACCAACGTTGCGGGAGACATCGTTTACGGCGAACCTCGCAACGTGTCTGTCACCGCCAGCTATCGCTTCTGAACAGTCTACAGCCTCTTCAATACGCGCCTCATGCGAGGCGCTTTCAGCAATCGGTGTTTTGCTCGCCTCTGCCAACTGCAAATCCATGATCCATCACGTTTTGATGCAATCTTCACGTCAGAAAGCCCCGGATTTGCGCTACACTGACCAGCGTTAACCCTGTGTTCTGCCGCTATCATGGTGCTGTTTTAGGCAAACTAATTAACCTGGAAGAAGTATGAAAATCAGATTCCTTTCGGCCAATGAACAAAAACTGGCAGAGGTTCGCGGAATACTGGAGCCAGTGGGCGTAGAAGTATTACCGATCGCACGTCGCATAGAAGAAATTCAAACGGAGAACGAGCTGGATTTAGTCCGCGATAAGCTGACCAAAGCTTTTTCTATTATAGGACGTCCTCTTTTCGTCGAGCATACCGGGCTTTATCTGGATGGTCTGAATGGCCTGCCAGCCGGTCTGACGCGTATTTTCTGGAACCGACTGGATGCCGACCGTTTTGCCTCCCTGGTTAACGGGCTGGACAGCCAGGGCGTCACGGCCAAAACGGTACTTGGCTATTGTGATGGGCGCAAAATGTATCAGTTTTACGGTGAATTGCGTGGGACGATAGCGCCAAAGCCTGCGGGTCCCCGGGGATTTCAGTGGGATTGCGTCTTTATCCCCGAAGGTTACGACCAAACCTTTGCTGAGATGGGCGACAAGAAAAACGAAATTTCAAACCGTCGCATTGCGCTGGACCGCTTCGCGTCCTTCCTGAAAACCGCACGAGGCGTGGCATGAAACCTGAACTAAAACGGGCTTATGATTCCGGTAAGCTGATACTGTTTGCCGGTGCGGGCCTTTCCCGCAATCTCGGCCTGCCGGAATGGCATGAACTCATCGCCCATCTGGCTAACGAGCTGGGTTACGATCCCAAGATTTTTAATACCTATGGGACGCATCTCTCTCTGGCGGAGTACTACAAGCAGAAAAAAGGATCGCTTGGCCCGTTAAGAAGTTGGATGGACCGCGAATGGCATCGGCCGGATATCGATGTCCGTAGCTCTGAAATTCATACCATGATTACTCAGGGCAATTTCTCCCGTATTTATACCACCAACTATGACCGGTGGTTAGAGGCGGCGCATGAGGCGCACGGCGTACCCTATTTTAAAGTGGCTAACGCGGCTGATTTGGTCTCATTAACGGAAGATAAGCGCCATATCATCAAACTTCATGGTGATTTCGACGACGATACCTCCATTGTTTTAGATGAAAGTAGCTATTTTGAGCGCCTCTACTTTGATTCGCCACTGGATATCAAGCTGACGCATGATGTGATGGGCAATTCCGTATTATTTGTGGGTTACAGCATCAGTGATTTTAATATTCGTCTGTTGTTTTATCGCCTGACGAAAATGTGGGGACGCACCGGGCTGGCCACCGCGCGCCCTAAGTCCTACCTCTTTACTAATCGCAATAACCCGGTGGCAAAAGAGGTCTTGGGTCAGTGGGGCATCGAAATGATCGTGTCAGAAGAGGACGATCCCCGCAAAGCCCTGGCTGACTTTATGGAAGAGCTACTGGCTTGATAACCGAGACCAGTTCAACCGGTGCGCGGTAAAAACGGCGGACGACCTCCGTCTTAGCGGTAGTGTTTATTCTTCTCTGGAAAACGTGGACTACTGTGATAGACTGTATAAATACACAGTACCTGAGGGCAAAAACTATGGCTGTCGAAACAAAATTTGTAGTGGTCAGAAAAGGTGAAGAGAAGATGACATTTGCCAACAAAAAAGAGGCTGATGCCTACGACAAGATGCTGGATATGGCGGAAGCCTTCACTGACTGGCTGTTGACGCATCAGGCTGATATGGACGAATCGCAGGCTGAATCATTAGGCTTGTTGCTGGCAGAACAAAAAGAGGCGGTGCAACATATCCTTCGCACCAGTAAGTTACCCGAGTCCGTAACGGTCGACAGTGCAACGGATGTCGCGGATGCTGATTCTCCTGCTCAAAACGACAAAAAGGTGCGTGCCGTTAAAGCCGCCTGATCCTTTACGCTGGAAGTCAGCTTCCAGCGTACCGCTTTACGTCTCTCGCGTTCTGATATCATTCGTAACTCACTTCCGCAAAAATGTGTTGTATGTCAGTCATTAGCGTATCAAGTGCGTCACGGCAAAAGCATAGTGATGAAGATATCTGGCAATGCACGTCAGGCAAAGCGCATAGCCATGAAACTTGCCTGGTTTGTTAAGCATAGTCAATTTCCGGTTCAGGTATGTCCTGTCAAAGGGGTGACGTAAACTGACATATTATTCCTGACGCGGTATTGTTTCACATCAATACTATCGATGTTAGTAATGGATTGATGCGCATTTCCCGTCAGTAACTCAGGTTAAATCTGTGCGATCCCCCCGCGTGGTAGGCTGGGAGATGACTAAAAAAGTGACGCTGTCACTGCTGTCGTTTCGCGCCTGGTGACGGGCTCCCGGCGGAATTTCAATCCCCTGCTGAGCCTGAAGGCGATGTACAACGCCCTCAATTTCCATCGTCAGCTGACCCTCAAGGATAAAAAAGAACTGACGGGCGCGGCTGTGAACGTGCCGTGTTTCAGAGGTGGCGGGCGGCATATGCTCATAAATAATGCTCAGATCCTGGCTTTTCACAAAATGCCAGCCATCACAGTTATTTCCCCACACATAATGTTCCGCATTGTCTTTTGAAATCATATTTCCTCACGTTACGTTCGACGGGCTATGTGATCCGGCGCGGGTATGCATCAATCTTATTAAAGTTCATTTATGACACGCCGATAGTTCTTCCAGGGACACGACAGATTGTATCTGACAGGGTGGTCAATTTAGCCGGTATATTCCAGGGGAATCAGTATGACCACTCAACCCGTAAAAAAAACGATGAGTACCCGCACGCAGATGCTGCTGGCGGGCGGCTTAACCATCACGCTTGGATTTACCGTTACTATTGGTGTTCTGAGCTGGCAGTCGGCGAAAGAACAAAAAACGCTGGCGGAAAAATATCTGCAGCAGATTGCGCAAAGTCGTGGACTGCAAATTCAGCAAGAGCTGAGTTATGCCCTTAATATGGCGCACAGCTTAGGGCAAAGCCTTATCGCATTACCGAAAGCGGGCGTTAACGATCGTAAAATTGCCGACAAAATTATGGAATATACACTCAGGGCCAACCCTGACTATCTCTCCATGTCCGTTATTTTTGAACCCAATGCTTTTGATGGTCGGGACGCAGATTTTGCCACTCAGAAAGGGCAGGCGCCTCAGGGGCGATATGCCTGGTTTGTCGACCGCGATCAGTCCGGTAATTATTCTATGCATCCGTTACTTTCTTTTTTGACGCCGGGCCAGGGCGATTATTATCTGGTGCCGCAGCAGACAAAGAAAGACACGCTGATTGAGCCCTACAGTTATGCCTATAACGGCGTGCCGACGTTGTTGACCTCGGTGGCCTCGCCCATTGTCGATCAGGGCAAACTCTATGCGGTCGTTACCTCCGATATATCCCTGGCCTCGTTACAAAAGAAAGTGAATCAGATTAAGCCGTGGCAGGGTACTGGTTATGCGTTACTGCTTTCCAATAGCGGTAAAGTGGTTTCCTTACCAGATAAAGATGAGGCTGGTAAAGCCTGGAAAGGTGAGAAAGACAATTTCACTCAACAGATCGTGGAGCATGACGATCCGTTGCTGGGTGAGAAGGCCATGTACACCTGGTACCCGGTAACGGTGGGTAACAGCGATAAGCCCTGGTACGTCGGCATTGTGGCACCGGTTAGTCAGGTGATGGCGGCGGCGAATCGGCAACGCTACTGGGCCATCGGACTGATGCTGGTGAGCATTCTGCTGGTTGGGGCTGTCCTGGGGTTATTGTTCAATCGCAAAGTGATGCGCCCGCTCGGCGGTGAGCCAGCCGAAGCGGCCAGAATCGCGCTGGCCGTTGCGGACGGTAAGCTGAGTAACGCCATCACGGTGGCACCCGGCGACAATGCCAGCCTGTTTTATGCTCTGCATACGATGCAACGTCAGCTGCAATCTATTGTGGGCCAGATTAAAGATGCCAGCGCATCAGTACGGGAAGGTGCAAGCGAGATAGCCAGTGGTAACCTCGATCTGGCATCACGCACCGAACAACAGGCGGCAGCCCTGGAAGAAACCGCGGCCAGCATGGAACAAATCAGTGCAACGGTTCGGCTGAACGCCGACAATGCGCAGCAAGCCACCAATTTGACTGAAAATGCTACGTCTATCGCCAGCCGGGGTGAAACGCTGGTAGGGCAAGTGGTGCAAACCATGTCGCAGATCGATGACAGTTCGAAGAAGATTGGTGATATTACGACCATGATCAACAGTATTGCCTTCCAGACTAACATCCTTGCGCTCAACGCGGCGGTTGAGGCAGCGCGTGCCGGCGAGCAGGGCCGTGGATTTGCTGTCGTTGCCTCGGAGGTTCGTAATCTTGCGCAACGCAGTGCGAGCGCGGTTAAAGATATCGCGGCCCTTATTGAAGAATCCAGCGTTCGCGTACAAAGCGGTGTGAAACTGGTCAACGAGGCGGGGAAAACGATGCACGAGATGACGAAGGCTGTCTCTTCTGTGCAAAGTATTATTGATGAGATTGTGTCGGCCTCAGATGAACAGGCGCGCGGTATCGGTCAGGTCACTATCGCGGTTAACGAGATGGACGGCACGACACAGCAGAACGCCGCGCTGGTACAGCAGATGTCTGCGGCAGCCAGTTCACTTGAAGACCAGGCCCAACAGCTGGCGCAAACGGTAGAACAGTTCCGTTGATAGCTGGCAAAACAGAAAATAAAAACAACCCGCGCGCTGCGGGTTGTTTTTTTAGAGGGGATTAGCCTGGATAGATACCGCGATCTTTACGTGCCATGAGAATACGTTCACAGGCGACGATATAGGCTGCGGTACGCAGCGAGCAGTCCTTCTCTTTTGCTTTTTCCCAAACGTGAACCATGGCTTCCGTCATGATCTTGTCTGAACGTTTGTTAATTTCGTCTTCGCTCCAGAAGAAGCTGGCCATATCCTGCACCCATTCGAAGTAACTGACGGTTACCCCACCGGCGTTACAGATAACGTCGGGCACCACAATCACACCGCGGTTGGCCAGAACATCATCGGCGTCCGGATAGGTCGGGCCATTAGCGCCTTCAAGCACCAGCTTACAACTCAGAATCTCCGCACGTTCACGGGTAATTTGACCTTCAAGGGCGGCAGGAATCAGAATATCCATTTCCGTGTGCCAGAAGGCGTCTTTCTCAATGCTTTGCGCACCCGTAAAACCTGCAATCTGCTTATGTTCAATCTGCCATTGCGTCAGCGCATCCATATCAATACCGTCGGCATTGAACAGCGTAGCGGTATGATCCTGAATCACCACCACGCGTGCACCGGCCTGGCTGAACAACCGCGCGGCCTCACTGCCTACGTTACCAAAGCCCTGTACGGCAACGCGTGCGCCTTCAATTGGAATACCTGCACGGCCTGCTACTTCACGGCCTGTGACAAATACACCGCGACCTGTGGCTTTTTCACGACCCAGAGAGCCGCCCAAGTGAATCGGTTTGCCTGTGACCACGCCGGTCACGGTGGTGCCGAGATTCATGGAATAGGTGTCCATCATCCAGGCCATGACTTTACCGTTGGTGCCCACATCCGGGGCCGGAATATCTTTCTGTGGCCCAATGATGATGCCAATTTCACTGGTATAGCGGCGTGTTAATCGCTCAAGCTCGCCTTCAGACAATTTGAACGGATCAACGCGAATGCCGCCTTTTGCGCCACCATAGGGCAGATTGACGGCGGCACATTTGATGGTCATCCAGGCTGAAAGGGCCATCACTTCATTTAAATCGACATCGGGATGATAGCGAATGCCGCCTTTACCCGGACCGCGTGACAGGTTGTGCTGAACACGATAACCCTCAAAATGGCGAATAGAGCCATCATCCATTTGCAAAGGAATATCAACGATTAATGCACGTTTAGGATGACGTAAAGTGTCAATCCAGCGAGTGAGGTCGCCTAAATAAGGCGCAACGCGATCGATTTGTTGTAGGTAGGTGGACCAGGCTGAAGTACTACTGTCAGACGCGTAAGATAACTTATCCATACAAAACCTTTCTTATCGAAGTTATTTATTGTGTTGAACCGTGGAAACGACACGCGCTTGAGCGCGCCGACATAATTTATCACCACCAGAAAAAATTTGATGTCGACCAGACGGGGATTATCCCCATGCTATTTCGATTCCTGGTGAATAAGAGTGAATAATAACGCCCATTACCTGCCTTAAGGTCGGCTGTTTTGTGCATAAAGAACGCATAATTAATGCATAAATTAAAAATTTGACGATTTATCAGTTCTTTGAAGAGGGTCAAAAAGTTAAGGAATTGTTTCAAATGATATTGACTTTGTTGCACCAGTAAGGTGCATAAATAAAAGTAATGCGAAGCGTTGTTTCGCTAATGCGAAGAGGCGCATGAATAACACAACGTGATTTGTTTTACGCCGTCATCTATTCAATTAAGGCTCCAGCGCACCCTTTTACATTAAGCGCAGGACAGAGCGAAGGTTCTCTTTACCTGAACTGGAATACAGGTTTTAACGTTAAAAATGAATCTTGCTGACGCGCGGCGTTGTCCAGACTGTACACGGTTTCCGCCGGCAGTGAAGGCCACGCGGTGCCTCAAGCTGTTTGCAGCGATCCATACCAAACCGGCATAAATACCCGCACAGCGCACCCTGTGTTCATGCGTTAAATAAGGTGTAACCTGCACATCCTGTGTTTTTAATAAAGCGGTAGGGGGTTTATGGTTCGTAAAAGAATGCCCGCGACCGTCTCTGCTGAAAAATGGCGCAATGCGCAACAACGATCGGGAAGATAAAACAGAGTGATATTGCTAATGGTGTTTTCATCCGGGTTCACTCATATGTTTAAACGGATAAAGACAACGCTATCCGCCGGTATTCAGTAATTTTTAACCAGCAACCTGGCGCTCTGTTAACGCCTCCATCAGCCTGTTTTTTCGCCCTCGGCCATCAGAGACAACAGGTGGTTGACCGCTTTGGATGTATGATTACGTCGCCACGCAAAAGCAACATCCGTGAACAGGGTATTATTTTCAATTTCGCGAAAGCACACCTGTGGATTCTGAACGCAAACCATCGATTCCGGGATAAGCGCGATACCGCAACCTGCGCCCACCATGCCAAGAGAAGAACTGATTTGCGGCGCCTGCTGGAAAGACGAAGGGGTGAAACCTGCGCGTAAACAGGCACTGACGATAAGCTCATAAAGGCTGGGTGAAACGTCGCGCGGGAAAATAATTAAGGTTTCCTGTGCCAGCTCACTCAAGGCAATACAGGGATTTTGCTGCAGGCGATGCGTCGCCGGTAAGGCCAGCACCATCCGTTCGGTAGAAATAACGCGTAAATTAAAGGGTTTACTGCTTTCGCAGGGGAGACGAATAAAGGCTGCGTCCAGTAATCCTTCCTGCAGATCCTGAATAAGTAATGACATATTCTCTTCCCGTGTCATTAATTCCAGCGCGGGATAACGCCCTTTAAACCGCCGTATAATCTCAAAGACGCGAGGATTAAACGCCACCGAACTGGCAAAGCCCAGCGACATTTTGCCGCTAATTCCCCGGGCAACACCTTTCGCCTTCTCCAGCGCATGATCGGCGAGTTGAATGATTTCAATCGCATCCGTCAAAAACGTTTTTCCTGCATCCGTCAGTTCCACGCCGCGCGTCAGCCGTTTCAACAGCGGTGTACCGATTTCATGCTCAAGTCGCTGAATTTGCTGGCTCAACGGTGGCTGCGAAATGCCAAGCAGTTCGGCCGCGCGGGTGAAATGCAGCGTCTGTGCGACAGCAACAAAATAACGAAGGTGGCGCAGTTCCATATTAAAAACGTCTCAAAGTTAACAGGTTTTGCTATTGGATTCTGTCATCAAACAGGGCCACCATTATGTTAACACGGCTTAACAGTTAACCTATGAGGCATCCGATGAGCAATTTTGTAACTGATTGTTCCTGCGAGGATCAACTAAAAGATACTGTCCAGAGACTGCAGAAAAACATGCCAGAAAGCGTTATGTATCAAACCTCTCTGATGAGTGCGCTACTGAGTGGGGTTTATGATGGTGAAACCAGAATTGCGGACTTATTGCGTAAAGGCGATTTTGGCCTGGGAACCTTTAATCAGCTGGATGGCGAACTGATTGCTTTTGACAGCAACGTTTATCAGCTGCGCGCCGATGGCAGTGCCCGGCCTGCCGATCCCGATCAGAAAACCCCCTTTGCGGTAATGACCTTTTTTCAGCCGCAGCATAAACATGTCTTTGAACGTGCGGTGCAACGCGATGAGCTGCATCAGCTTATTGACAGTGAAATCACGTCAGATAATCAGTTTTGTGCACTGCGTGTAAGTGGGCATTTTTCGTCAGTCCAGACGCGTACCGTTCCGTGCCAGTGCCGCCCCTATCGATCGATGCCTGAAGTCCTGGGCAATCAACCCGTATTTGAATTCACCCACCGCAGCGGTGAACTCATTGGTTTCCGCACACCGCAGTATATGCAAGGTATCAATGTTGCGGGCTATCACGAACATTTCATCACAGCCGACAGAACCGGTGGCGGCCATATCCTGGATTATGTGCTGGAGCAGGGCACGCTGACCTTTGGTGCCATCAGCAAACTGGTCATCGATTTGCCTGAAAACAGCGACTTTCTTAATGCCAACCTGACGCCAGAAAACCTGGATGACGCAATCCGTTCTGTCGAAAGCTAATCACGAGGTCTGAATATGAAAACTCTCTCTGATACGAATCTCTGGACCTGCGGTGCCGACCTGGTTGTCGCACAACTTGAAGCGCAGGGCGTCAGCCATGTGTTTGGCATTCCAGGGGCAAAAATCGATAAGGTATTTGATTCTCTGCTGGATTCGACTATTCAAACAATCCCCGTGCGGCATGAAGCCAATGCGGCTTTTATGGCCGCTGCGGTGGGCCGACTGACGGGTAATGCGGGCGTGGCGCTGGTGACATCCGGTCCTGGCTGTTCAAACCTGGTCACCGGTATGGCTACCGCCACCAGTGAAGGCGATCCGGTGGTGGCCATTGGCGGCGCGGTCAAACGCTCCGACAGCGCCAAGCAGGTTCACCAGAGCCTGGATACCGTCTCCATGTTTCGCCCGGTGACAAAATATGCGGTCGAAGTGACGGATTCTTCTGCGCTGGCGGAATGCGTGTCGAACGCGTTCCGTCATGCAGAGCATGGACGCGGCGGCGGTGCATTTGTCAGCCTGCCGCAGGATATTGTTGATCAGCCGGTAACGGGTAAAGTGCTCACCAGTAAAGGCCGCATCACCTTGGGCGCGGCACCTGACATCATGATTGATGCGGTCAGCCGTGAAATCGCCAACGCGAAAAACCCGGTCATTTTACTGGGCCTGATGGCCAGCCAGCCTGAGAACAGCGAGGCGATTCACGATCTGTTAAACCGCAGCCATATTCCGGTCACCAGTACCTATCAGGCCGCAGGTGCCATTCGCCAGGAACACTTTTCCCGTTTTGCCGGTCGCGTTGGGCTTTTCAACAACCAGGCCGGTGACAAGCTGCTGCAACAGGCGGACCTGATTATTACCATCGGTTACAGCCCGGTTGAATATGAGCCAGCGATGTGGAACAGCGGTAATGCGACGTTAGTCCACATTGATGTGGTGCCCGCAGAAACGGATAACCGCTACCTGCCTGATGCGGAACTGGTCGGCAACATTGCCGAGACTCTGCGTAAACTGGCTGAACGTATCACCCATCCTTTACAACTCAGCCATGAAGCTGCAAGCGTACTGGACGATCGTCAGCAACAGCGGCAGTTACTTGCCTTGCAGGGGGCAAGCCTCAATCAGTTTGCCCTTCATCCACTGCGCATCGTTCGCGCGATGCAGGACATTATTAACAGCGATGTCAGTCTGACCGTCGATATGGGGAGCTTCCATATCTGGATTGCCCGCTATCTCTACAGTTTCCGTGCACGGCAAATCATGATCTCCAACGGACAGCAAACCATGGGCGTTGCCCTGCCCTGGGCAATCGGCGCCTGGCTGGTCGATCCACAGCGCAAGGTCGTCTCGGTTTCGGGAGACGGCGGCTTCCTGCAATCAAGCATGGAGCTGGAAACCGCGGTCAGGCTGAAAGCGAATATTTTGCACATTGTCTGGGTCGATAATGCTTACAACATGGTGGCGATGCAGGAAGAGAAGAAATACCAGCGTGTTTCAGGAGTGAACTTTGGCCCAATCGACTTTAAAGCTTATGCAGAGGCATTCGGTGCAGCAGGGTTCGCGGTGAACAGTGCATCTGAACTTGAGCCAACGCTACGCAAAGCGATGGATGTGCAGGGGCCGGCTGTGGTGGCGGTTCCGGTGGATTATGCCGATAACCACTTGCTGATGGGTCAGCTACACCTCAGTCAGTTGCTTTGATTTCAATGGAAAATGGAATAAGGAAACGATGATGAAAAAGCGAGTTGCGCTTGTTACAGGTGCGGGTCAGGGCATTGGTGAAGCCATTGCCTTACGTCTGGCTAAAGACGGTTTTGCGGTTGCAGTGGCTGATTTCAATATCGAAACCGCTTCACGGGTCGCGGAAAAGATCGAAAAAGAAGGCAGCCGTGCGCTGGCCATCAAGGTTGATGTGTCAAAACGGGAGCAGGTGTTTCATGCGGTAGAAGAAGCACGCCGCGTTTTGGGTGATTTTAACGTCATCGTCAATAACGCGGGTGTCGCACCCTCCACGCCGATTGATGAAATCACCGAAGACGTCATCGACAAGGTTTACAACGTTAACGTCAAAGGTGTGATTTGGGGCATTCAGGCGGCGGTAAAAGCGTTCGCATCGGAAGGTCACGGTGGGAAAATCATTAACGCCTGTTCTCAGGCCGGGCACGTAGGCAATCCCGAACTGGCAGTGTACAGCTCAAGCAAGTTTGCCGTGCGAGGTTTAACACAAACTGCGGCTCGGGATCTGGCACCTGCGGGGATCACGGTGAATGGTTTTTGCCCCGGCATTGTTAACACGCCAATGTGGGCAGAAATCGATCGGCAAATTTCCGAAGCGGCGGGCAAACCTGCCGGTTATGGCACGCAGGAGTTTGCAAAACGCATCACGCTCGGCCGCCTGTCAGAGCCTGAGGATGTGGCGGCCTGTGTCGCCTTTCTTGCCGGCCCGGACTCTGATTACATCACCGGCCAGTCGTTACTGGTCGACGGTGGCATGGTGTTTAGCTGATCGGATAAAAGTCTGGCGCCAGTGCGCCAGACTGCCCGTATTCCACGCGAACCTCAGCCCGAAACGCGCATTGCTGCCGTGATTTATCCTGCCATGACCACTCTGGTTACCTTTCCCATAGTTTACTGACAATTTTAAGAGCATACCGAGCGTTTGCGGGCTTCCATCATGCGCTGAAACCGCTAAAATGATGCGCTCATTTGCCAGGGAGTCAGACAGTCATAATGCGTTATCGTAATCTTTTTGCCGCACTCGCGGTCGCCACCACATTAGCCGGATGTGCTAAACATCCTGCCGCCAATACCACTGCTGATGCTGCCGTTGCCGCCGATGATTTTACAACCGGTCCAACGCAGATTGATGTTTCACACGTCATTACGCGTGCTGATGACGGATCGCATATTTATCTGACGGTAGATGGCAAAGATGCAGGCGAACTGCCAAATGGTGAAAGCAAGATTGTTCATGTTGCTGCGGGTAAACACGAAGTCGGTGGCTATGTGCGCACGCTGTTTGGCCTGGGCCGCGTGACTATCGATCCACTTGAGGTGACAACGTCACCTGATGATGTCAAAAAAGTGGCTTACACGGTGACGCGTAATAAGGCGACGTTTGTTGAACAGCCAAAACAGACTGAACAGCCGCAACCACAGCCGCAAGAGCAGGGCTGATTCAATCTTGAGGGGCAGAGAGAGCTTACGGCACCCAGCAGAAGCCTGATGTGTACATGAAGACAGATAATTTCAGGTTGCTGTCGTCATCATGCTGATCGCTCAGCAACCGCTTCCAGCGCTTCTGGCCACCTCATTCTGTAACCGTTCTTATCATCTGCATCAGACCGCCCTGTGACGACGATTGTTCTTTTTTTAAAGAGAATAATCTGCTCATGTGGCGTTCCGGATAACAGAAACAGCATCAGGGATGCGTGGCTAAAGCCCCAACTCGCTGAGTGAAGGATGATCGTCCGGCCGACGCCCCTGAGGCCAGTGAAACAGTCGCTGGCTGTCGGTAATAGCTACATCGTTAATGCTGGCATAACGTTTCACCATGAAACCATTCTCATCAAATTCCCAGTTCTCATTGCCGTAGGAGCGAAACCAGTTGGCCTGGCTGTCGTGCCACTCATAGGCAAAACGCACGGCAATACGATTCGCGTGAAAGCTCCATAACTCTTTAATCAACCGATACTCGGCTTCGCGTTGCCATTTGTCTTGTAAAAACGTCACGATTTCGGCCCGGCCCGTGATGAAGGTATCTCGGTTGCGCCATGCGCTGTCGGGTGAATAGGCCAGAGAAACGCGTTCCGGATCGCGGCTGTTCCAGGCGTCTTCTGCCAGGCGAACTTTCTTTATCGCATCCTGTACATCGGTAAACGGCGGTAACGGCTGACGTTGTGCTTCCATTGTGTCTCCTGAAATCCTGACAGACTCAGCGGCACCACAAAAGCAGGGTGCCGGCTGAATAGCATCAAAGAGCGGGGCGTGACGAAATAGCGCCTGTTTTAGAGCGAAATGGCGTGAACCTGACAAACCGCGCGTGCCGCTTCTTTCCCTTTTTTCACGAAATGCGCCGTGTAGAAATCAATGAAGTCGTCGGAAGGCTGAAAATTATGGGGCGTCAGTGAGACAGAAAATACCGGCACATTCGTTGCAAGCTGTGCCTGCATTAAGCCACTGACCACGGCCTGAGCAACAAAGTCGTGGCGGTAAATTCCACCATCTACCACCAATGCCGCACAAACGATGGCGTCAAATTGCCCTGTTTGCGCCAGGCGCTGTGCCAGTAACGGCATTTCAAAGGCACCAGGCACATCCCAGGTTTTGATCGCGTAAGGCGTGCCACTGTTCTCCATTTCCTGATTAAAGCCAACCAGGGTTTGAGAAACAATGTCGCTGTGCCAGTTTGCCTTGATAAAGGCGACTCTTAACGGTTGCATAACTTACTCCAGTAAACGTGACATCCGGCTCCCGTGAAATCGCAAAACGATCGCCTTCTACCAAATAAAAAATAAAGCTGTCTGATGAGCAGCACGACAGATTCGCTCAGCACTTCTTAATAAACCTGACCGCCTGAGGGCGGAATGCAGGTGAAGTCACTAACGTAAGGGCGACATTATAAGCTGATGTCAATAAACCCTGCTTACCTTTAATGAGCTTTTACAGCCATCCACTGTTGCAATAGCCATGGGCTTAGTGCATCAAGGGGGCTTTTGCAGCAGCCTTAACAGCGATGTCGTAACGCCCTTTTTGCGTAACGCTTTCCACTTATGTGTCTGCTTAAAAATACTACTGGATATTTAAACAGGTAATTGTATAATTATTCCACTGCCCGTTGGGTGTTGTCTGGAATGATTAGGGGGTAAAGCCCATGATGATGTCGACAGAAATCTTCAAAGCAACGGATCATGCCATTACCATGACCAGCCGTGAAATTGCCCAAATGACCGGGAACACGCACGGTGAAGTCAAACGTTTAATCAAAAGCCTTGAAACGGCGCAGCGCCTGTCCCAGCCGCTTTTAGTCAATCTCTATGAGCGCCAGGGTGAGATGCGTCAGGAGTTCTGCCTGAATAAACGCGACTCCCTGCTTGCCGTCGCCCGGCTTTCGCCCGGTTTTACTGCCGATGCGCTTGACCGTTGGCAAGCCCTGGAAGAACGCATTCATCTGCCTGACTTCACCAATCCCGCTGAAGCGGCGCGTGCCTGGGCTGAACAGTTTGAACAGCGGCGGGCCGCAGAGAAACAGTTGGCGGAGTCAGCACCTAAAGCCGCTTTTTTTGACGACTTTGTTAACGTCGAAACCTCTCTGGGTTTTCGCCAGCTGTGTAAGATGCTGAAAGCCAAAGAGGCTGATTTCCGTCAGTTCCTGCTGGAGCGTAATATCATGTTCCGTGACAAGGGAACCCTGACGCCTCAACATTATCATCTTCAGGCGGGTTACTTTACGCTGCATTCAGGCACGGCGGATAATCAGCATGCTTTCTCTCAGGCGCGTTTTACTGCTAAAGGCGTCAGATGGATTGCCCACCTGTGGGCCGGGCATCTGTCGACACAAACCAAAGGTGCGGCGGCTTAGCGCTTGCCGGTGTTGTTAACAGGCCGCCGATTAAGCGGCCTGCTCCGGCAGGCTGTTTACCAGCCCTTAATAGCATCACCTTTGTAGACTTCTTCCGCCTTAGCCGCGACTTCTGGAGACTGTAAAGCAGACTTCAGCTTTTGAATCTTATCGCTGTCTTTATTGTCCTGGCGTGATACCAGCGCATTGACGTAAGGCGATGAGGCGCTCTCCATAAACAATCCGTCGCGATGGGCTGACAGGCCCGCCTGAGCAGAGAAGTTGGTATTGATAATTGAAAGTGTGACGTTCGGGTCGTCGAGAGTACGGGTTAACTGCGGCGTATCAACTTCAACCAGCTTCAGGTGCTTAGGGTTCTCGGTAATATCCAGCGAGGTGGGCAAGTAACCAACGCCCTCTTTGAGCTTAATCAAGCCCTGCGCCTGCAACAGCAGCAGACTGCGGCCCAGCGTCGTGGCTTCATTAGAAAGGGTAACGGTATCGCCATCTTTAAGTTCACTGATGTTTTTAATTTTGTGAGAATAAGCAGCGATAGGGAAGACAAAGGTTTTACCTACGACGGCAAATTTGTAGCCACGCTCTTTGGATTGTTCTTCAAGGTAAGGAAGACTCTGAAACGCGTTGGCATCTACTTCTTTATTATTGAGCGCTTCGTTTGGCAGCACGTAATCGTTGAAGTTAAGGACTTCAACATCCAGCTGATACTTGTCTTTAGCAATTTTCTGCACTTCTTGCCAGATCGCTTCATCGGGACCGGTGTTTATCGCGACTTTAACTTTATGATCATTATCAGGTGAACAGGCGGACAATAATAATACGGAACTGGCGATTAGCGCCGTAAATAAACCTTTCATTAGTAGCTATTCCCATCAGTAAAAGATGTCAAAAGCCTAATACAAATTCTCAGCCTTGCGTACTGACGTGGCGATATAAGATATAACCATTAATGCCTGATTTGTTTAAAAAATCACCACAGGATAATCCATGACTCAACGACCTCTGCATGAAAAAAATCCATTATGAAGTCAGGCCGCACCACGCTAAATAATCAGCTACGTTTAAACACGTCACTCATTTCGGCATCGCCGACTCGCTGTCAGGAGCAAACATGTCAGGGAATCATCCCAATAAATCATCAGATTCAGAAATCGTCGCCGTGCAGGTATTAAAAAGCAGTCAGGCGTGGAACGGTCAGCGTATTGAAGCCTATCCGCAAGGGGAGCCCGAACTGACGGTGATGCGTCTGACCCTTCCGGCCCATACCTCGTTGCCGTGGCATACACATCCCATGCCGAATGCGTGCTTTATCTTGTCAGGCACGCTTGTGGTTGAGGATAAAGAAACGGGTGAACAGCAAACCTTTCAGGCTGGCGAAGCGTTAAATGAAACGGTGAACAGCGCACATCGCGGCTTTACGCTGAACACGCCTGCCGAGCTGGTGATTACCTATGCGGGGGTGAAAGGGATGGAGCTGACCGACCCGCTTCCCGGCGAACCTGAAGAATTTTAACGGGAAGAGCTATGCCGTTGTCGGAGAGCACTGGCAGCGCGGTGCCGCCCAACCATAAGGCGAGCAAGGCCGTGGCATCCTGCGGGGAGCAGGCTATGTCGATGATGCCATTCAGGGTAATGACGGATAAAAAAACCAGCCGATAAAGGCTGGTTTATGTTGTTATGCGACATACTTCAGGCTTTCAGCGATGCGCCCCCGCAGATAACCAGTTCCTGACCGGTAACAGGCGCAGCAAGTTCGCTGAGTAAATAACCCACCAGCGAGGCCACTTCTTCTGGCCGGATTAAGCGACCAATCGGGGGCACTATAGGTGCCGAAGCGGCGCGCTCAGGTTTGGTGAGCATCGGCGTTTCTGTTGCGCCAGGCGCGACGACGTTAACGGTAATGTTGCGCGGTGCCAGCTCCATTCCCCAGGAGCGGACCATACCGACCAGCGCCGCTTTGGTTGCGGCATATTGCGAACGGTTAGCGGCACCCCGTGAGGTACGGCTACCTATAATGACGATCCGGCTGCCAGACTGCATCGTTGGCGCAAAGTGATTGACCAGGACTTCCGCCGCGTGAACGTGCAACGACCACAGGCGCGCGCTGGCCGCGCCATCCAGCTCGCCCAAGGGGGCGGCCACTATCATCCCTGCGGCATGTATCAGCGCATCCGGCGTATCAAGATGGCTGATAGCCGATTTAAGCTGGTCGGCGTCCGTTAAATCAACGGCAATCCAGTCAAGGTTCGGTGATGTCATCTCACCTTGCGTTCTGCTCAGGCCGGTCACTTTCCAGCCATGACTCAGCAGATGCTGTGTGATGGCTTTGCCGATTCCGGAGCTGTATCCAGTGACGATAGCGTGACGCATCTCAGCCTCCCAACATAGATTTTGGTACTTTAAATACCGCTTTGCGGACCGTCATCGGTTCGTTTACCGCACACAAGGCCTGATGCGGTTCACCGGGCAGGAATACCGCAAAATCTCCTTTTTTTAGCACAATGCTCACCGGCAAATCGCTTCGGTTGGTGATAAACAGATCGGGTTTTTTCTCTTCATCCCCGGTATCGGCCACCGACTGCATTCCCGCGTTGATCATCTCTTCCCCTTCCAGCATCACCTGAATATCAGCCCAAAGATGATGATATTCCGTATGCCGTAATGCCGCATCCTGAGTGCTGGCCTGCTGGATATTACAAAACCACTCAGCCTTTTCCGGTTGCCACTTACCGATGTCTTTTGCTGCTAATGCCTCAAGTGAGCATTCGGGTAACTGGAGTAGGGCTAACAGTTTATCCGGTAACCCTGCCATTGGCAGGGCGTTCAGGTTTCCAATCATCATCTGACTATTCCTTCACCCAGTCTGGCGTGACGCGAGCATATTTGATCGCCTGACGGAAATACGTATAAGCGATATGCAATGTGCCTTCAGCATCCTGTTTGATACTTGGATAGGAAAACTCACGGTTAAGCTTTTCCTGCGAGTTATTGGTCATGCAGTAACCATCGCCCTCATCCAGATTTTTCTGCCATGGCCAGCTCTTGCCGCCATCAGCCGAAATAGCCAGGGTCATGGGCGCGCGTGGTGCCCCCCAAAATGCGGCACGGCCGGTAGTTTCTGGCTCTTTTCTGCCATCACCATCATCGATCTCATCATACAAAGAGGCACGACGTTCCGTGGCCCCGGCCGCGCTCATATTGTTAAACACCAGGGCCAGTTCGCCGCTTTGAAGCGTTGTCACCTGAATTGAGGAGTTGTTGTTAGGCAGAACGGTGGCTTCAGGCGCTGACCAGGTTTCACCGCCGTCAGTTGACCGGCTGAGATAGATATTATCTGCCCAGCGACTGCGATAAAGGGCAACAAGCGAGCCGTCCTGTAAGGCGGTGATGTTCATGTGCACGCAACCCAGACTGTCCGGCACCACCACATCCCGCCAGCTTTTGCCCTGATCGGACGAAATTTTCACCGCGCTGATATCATCATTACCAACCCACTTTTCGCCCGGCTGAGTGCGGCAGTAGAAGACGGGCAGTAACCAGTTACCATTCTCAAGCACGGTGATAGGCTGACGGATGAACGTTCCTGGCTTCTCTAACAGGGTGTCAATCGGCCCCCAGGTTTTACCCAGATCGCGGGACTGGCGGTATCTGACAATCGCGGTATCCTGATTGCCGGATACCTGCGCTGTCCATAACAGCCACAGCACATCATCGGGCGCGAGAAACAGCACAGGGTTCTGCTCAGAACGCGTTGGATCGTCAGACAGTTTTACCGCCTCGCTCCAGGTCTCACCTCCTGCCGGCAAGCGCGAGCACCAGACGGAGATATCAGCAATCCCTTCCTGCGTGCCGCCGAACCAGACACAGAGCAGGGAACCATCGTGAAGCGGCAAAATATTTGCCGCGTGGTTTTGCGGGCACGACGAAGGCAACATTGCCGTCAGCACACGGCCATCTTTTTCCCAGGGCTTCACATGGCCATCACGAACTACGGTTACAGTCATTTTATTCTCCTTTGCTTGCTGCAGTTTTTGCGTCTTCAGCGGCTTGGGTTCTGGCTTTACTTGGGATCATATGATCAATAGCCATGATTAACGCAGGGGTCAGGAGCGCGATATACATGTTGTTAATACCAAACGGATCCCCTAACAGATACCAGATGGAGGTGACAACACAGGCGCCAATCAGTCCCGCGTTTGCGCCACGGGTACTTCTGTAAAATGGCGCGTAGAAAGCAATCACCGCGACAACGGTAATAGACAGACGAATAGCACGTGTAAAGAAAGAGAGCTTCAGGACTTCCGGTACGAACAGAACAAAAATCAGCGGCAGGAAGCCAATTAACAGCGATAACCAGCGGGTAGTTTTAAATTCCTGCTCAGGTGACGGCTTGAAGTAAGGCACATAAAAATCTTTCACCACCAGTGAGGCAATCGCCAGGGCTACAGTACTGACGCTGACAAAGATGGAGGCAATCAGCGAGGTCGTCACCAGACCGGCCAGCCACGGGTTCATGTCCTGCAGGAACACGGGCATAGCATACAGGCTGTTAATGTCGGGATGCAGATACTTAGCGGCCACGCCAATCACCGCAATCGCCAGGGCAATCGGCATACAGAACAGGAAAGCAATCCAGGTTGAACGCTGCGCAGACTTAACATCTTTGGTTGAGGAGATGGCCTGAATCACAAACTGCGTGCAGAAAATCGAACCAATGGTACCGATGAGCCAGGCAAAGATTGTTGACGCACCAATATTCCCGTCCCAGGTCCAGTAATAAGCGGGCATTTCGTCGATCATTGGCTTGAGGCCGCCCGTTTGCGACAGGGCAAACCATAAAATGGCCAGCACACCAAAATACTTTAACCCGCTGTGCAGCATGGTGACCCAGGCAATCCCTTTCAAACCACCAAACGCAAAATAGAAGGTACTGACCACGGCCGTAATAAATGCGGCAACAGGTAAGGTGACGTGTAATACCGTCGCGATAGCAGCGGCACCACTTACATAATTTCCCACATTGACCAGGAGCAGGGCATAAATCATGATCAGTGAAATGATATTTTTAGTACTGTTACCGTATTTTTCAGCGATAGCACCTGAAATGGTAATCTTGCCGGTATTATAAATACGTTTTACCAGGAGCATACCAAATAACGGGAAACCAATTGCGGCACCAATAACAGACCATGACGCGGCGATACCGCCTTCGAAAGCGGCCTGAGCAGTCCCAATAGTGGATTTTGCGCCTATATATTCTGACATCAGCAGAATACCAACGATAAAGGCTGGCATGGCTCTGGAGCCTTCCATAAAATCGCCAGAGTTTTTACTGCGTAATCGGAATGTCAGCCAGGTGGTAAAGACAATATAAGCCACCACAATGCCAATAATTATCAGGGTGTCCTGAGCGTTGAAAGTTTTCATTATAGCCTCAGATATAACAAGATAAATTCGGGGAGCAGGGTGTACTACCTGTATTTACGATTTATTACTTCTTATTATCACTTCAGGTAGAGGTTGATGATTCTGCGGATTTCATCTTCCTGAGCGGCATCAAAATGAATCGCATAACGACTTTCGCCCACGTTATGACCCAGAATCTGCAACGCTTTTTTTACCGCTGCAGGTGAAAAGGCCACTTTATAAAGGTCGGTGCGTAAACCCGTTACCTGCTCTTGTGCCAATCGCGATCCGTCGATATCTCCGGCGTGGAACCGGGACCAGATATCATTTATTTGACGGGGCGCAACGTTAGCCAGACCTGAAATGCAGGCTGAACAGCCGTCTACATAACCCTGATGGATAAGCGAATCCGGGCCGTTCAGGACAGCAAAGTCTTTGCTATCCTTCACCGCATCCAGATATCCACTCAGGCTTTCGTAGCTTCCCGCACTGTCTTTTACGCCAATAATATTGGGGTGCTCAGCCAGTATGCGGGCCGTTTCTGGCGCAATGGTATTGCCCGTTCTGGCCGGAATGTTGTACAA
The DNA here is from genome assembly GCF_007828605.1 of Pantoea sp. SJZ147. Taxonomy (NCBI): domain Bacteria; kingdom Pseudomonadati; phylum Pseudomonadota; class Gammaproteobacteria; order Enterobacterales; family Erwiniaceae; genus Pantoea; species Pantoea sp. SJZ147. The sequence goes on along the minus strand of NZ_VIVB01000008.1, from coordinate 137,163 downwards.
AAAAACCGGGACGGAAAGGGCATCAGCGATAGCCGTATAATGGTTAATCAGTTCGCGTTGATTGAGGGGAACAAAGTAAGGCGTAATAACCGAAACCGCGTCTACGCCCAGTTTCTCAATTTGCTTACCTAAGCGAATGGTTTCACGGGTAGAGATCTCACCAATATGTGCAACGACGTTTCCGCGTCCTGATACTTCATCGACACAGGTTTCAGTAACAGTAAGTTTCTCTTTTTCATTCAGAACAAAAAACTCACCGTTAGTGCCGCCGCAGAAAATCCCATTGCCCGCATTCAGTTGACGAATCACCTGACGTTTAAGCTCATCAAGATTAAGCTCACCTTCTTTGTCAAAAGGGGTAACAATCGCTGTTAGCACACCTTCAATTTTTTTACTCATTGCCCATTCCTTTTTAAATTAAACTGTTGGGAAAAGCGTCCGGTAAATCGCAGCCACGTCCTGATGGCTGACCACGCAAGGCGCATTGTTCATCAATCGCTTCACATTCAGAGCCGCTTCGCTAAGGGAATCAATGTCATCTGAAGGCACACCTAAGGCTTCCAGGTTATCCGGCAGGTTGAGTCGTTTGACTAATTTGGCGAGATAGTCGACCAGCGCATGGGATTTCTCTTCCTGGCTTAGCGTGGTATCGGCATCCGGAATCAGGTCCCAAACGTTGGCAAATTTTTCCGCGGCAAACGGGCGTACGACTTTCATGCAGGGTGCCAGCAGAATGGCGTTGGCGACACCGTGAGGCAGATGCCAGGTCCCGCCCAGCGGATAAGAAAGCGCATGCACAAGGTGAGTGCCGGCATGGGCAATCGCCGCGCCGCCATAATAAGAAGCCCACAGCATCTCCAGCCTGGCGTTCAGGTTATGCGGCTCATTAACGGATGTTTCGAGATTACGGAATAATTTATGCAGACCCATTAACGCCACGTTGTCGCCCACAGGGTTAGAAATGGTGGCGGTGTAGCATTCAAGTAAATGGCACAACGCATCAATGCCCGTTGAAGAGGCGATGTGCGCCGGCATGCTGGTTGTCAGTTCGGGTAGCAGGGCAACATAATCGGGCAGCATCACAGGAGAAATAATGCCCACTTTGGTATTTTTCTCAGGAATGGCCAGAATCGCATTGGGTGTCGATTCCGATCCGGTGCCCGCAGTAGAAGGAATGAGCAGCGAGGACAAACGGGCTTCGATTTTCTGACCGTCCAGCAGCGCCTTAAGCGACGGGCTGGAAGCATGGCATAAAACAGAGAGGAGCTTCGCCACATCCAAAACGCTTCCGCCGCCAATGCCCACCACCAAATCATAGGTTTTGCCTGCCGCGCGCGACAGCACGGCCTCAACATCGGTATGCGTTGGCTCAGCGGGAACATCATCAATAAGTTCAACATGACGGTCATCCTGGCCCAGCAGTGCCAGAATTTGCTGAGTCGCGGACAAATTCACAATGTTCTTGTCTGTCAAAACCAGCAGTCGGTTACGGCCCACCACGACTGGCGTGAGGGCGTTTATCGCGTTGGAACCGCTTAAGATTGTACTGTTAATTAATGCCACGTTTTTCTCCCCGTTTTTGACTGAAATTCTTCATGCTGCTGTAGCGCATTCACTCAGTGACTAAATTTATAAATAAAATGAGGCTTTATTAAATTGATCTTGCTCACATATAATCGATTGTGATTGAATATAATCAAACGACGGATGAGTAGCATTGGAGTTCCAATGACGGTGCAGGCGGGTAATCAAAAAAAATGCATTGTGCTGGCCGATGATTTCACCGGCGCGAATGATGCCGGTGTTTCGCTGACTGAGGCAGGCATGGTCGTGGATGTCATTTTCCAACAGCCCTATCTGAGTAAGGCCCAGGCGATTGTGCTGAACAGCGACAGCAGGGCGTATTCAGCGAGCGATGCCGCACAGCAAGTCACAAACCACATGACTGCACTTTTGGCAGACCAACCCGGTATGACCGTGGAGTGGTTTATCAAAAAGATCGATTCGACGATGCGAGGTAATCCCGGAGCCGAAACAGAGGCAGTGTTGCAGGCAAGCGGCATCAATCTGGCGGTCATTGCGCCTGCGTTTCCGGCAGCAGGACGAACAACGCAAAACGGTGAATGTCTGGTTTCCGGCAAGTTGCTCACCGCGACGGAATTTGCCAGCGATCCAAAAACCCCGATCTTGAGTGCAGATATCAGTGACATTGTGCAAAAACAGAGTCGCATTAGCTGCATTAACGTCAGGTGCAGCGATCTTGCCCGGCACGCGCAAGAGGTGCGCGAAGGAATGACCGCCCTCATCGTTGATGCAAAAACTGATGCTGAGTTGGATCACATCGTAGAAATATGTGCATCGTTACGGCCAAAGCCGTTGCTGGTAGGCTCAGCTGGGCTGTGTGATGCTTTTGCTCGCTATTTTACGTCAGCCAAAAAGTACCCAGGTCTGTTTGCTGTGGTGGGTTCAATGAGTGAAGTCGCTCAAAGACAACTGGCGCTAGCCGCAGAACATCCGCGAGTTGAACACGTCTATATCGATACCGCTGAACTGCTGGAGAAAGGTAGCGATCGTTTCAGAGAGGCCATTACCTGCATTCTTCGTCATGGCTCACATTGTCTGGTCCATACCTGCTGTGACAGTGGCGACAGGCAACATATACAGAGGCTGTGTGAACAACGTGGCATTACCCGTAAGCAACTGGGTGAAAAAATCAGTTTTCTGCTTGGAGAACTGGTCCATTCGGTCGTGCGCATCACGCCACCAAAAGCACTGTATCTCTCCGGTGGTGATGTCGCGACTGCAACCGCAACCGCATTGGGCGCAACAGGATTCAGAATTCGGGGCAGGGCTGCAGGTTGTGTTCCCTACGGGCACTTACTTGGCTGTGACTGGAATCAGACTGTATTTACTAAAGCCGGTGCTTTCGGTGATGAAACCACCCTCTTAAAAATTTTGAGTTTCGTTGAGGAGAAAACAGGTGACTAATACTGTTGCTATAACAATGGGCGATCCTGCAGGGATCGGTCCTGAAATCATTATCAAGGCTTTAGCCGAAGGGCCATTGAATGGCTCACCCGCGGTGGTTATCGGCTGCGCACAGACTTTCCGCCGTATACTGGCAATGAATATCACACCTCAGGTTGAACTCAGAGTTATTGAGCAGGTGGATCAGGCACAGTTCGCGCCGGGCATCATTCACATTATTGATGAGAAAGTTGCCCATCCGGATGCGTTGCAGTGTGGCGTGGTTCAACCCGAAGCCGGTGATGTGGCCTATCGGTGCATCAAGCGAGCAACCGAAATGGCGATGCGTGGCGAGGTCAAAGCGATTGCTACCGCGCCACTGAATAAGGAAGCGCTGCACCTTGCAGGACATCATTATCCCGGCCACACCGAGTTACTCGCGATGTTGACGGACACCAAAGATTATTCGATGGTGCTGTACACCGATAAGCTGAAGGTTATCCACGTCACCACGCATATTTCGCTGCGTAAGTTCCTGGATACGCTCAGTCAGGAACGGGTGGAAACGGTCATCAGAATCGCCGATACCTTTTTACGCCGGGTCGGCTTCACCCAGCCGCGTATTGCGGTTGCAGGCGTAAACCCACACGCTGGCGAAAATGGTCTGTTTGGTGATGAAGAGATTCGAATCCTGACGCCGGCTATAGACGCAATGAAAGCGCAGGGCATTGATGTTTATGGCCCTTGTCCGCCAGACACCGTATTTATGCAGTGTAATGAAGGTATGTATGACATCGTTGTCGCGATGTATCACGATCAGGGACATATCCCACTTAAGCTCCTCGGTTTTTACGACGGTGTGAATATCACGGCAGGATTGCCTTTCCTGCGCACCTCAGCCGATCACGGCACCGCATTCAATATTGCCTGGACAGGCAAGGCGAATCCCGAGAGCATGGCGATATCAATCGATATGGCGATGAAAATTACCCGAGAATAAATAACGCATCGGGTGTTAATACGTTCTGATCACTCAGGCGATGGTCATACATCGCCTTTTCTTTAGTGATCATATTAGTGATTGCTGTAGCCAGTATTGCCACAAAACTGTTATCTCAACAGGTGACACTGATAGCCTTAAATGCGGCAGCAGTAGCTCGTTGATATTTAAAGCTCTACGCTTCAGGGCATCGACCGCTCTTTCCATAAATATCGTACGCGCAAGCGCGTTACGGCTCCTCCTTTAGTTAGACCAGCCCGTACCCGCCGACGCAGTACCGGATCGCGGAACCAGTCGAGCATAAACAGCGTTCGTTCAATACGGCCAGTTTCCCTCAGTGCTTTGGCAGGCACTGTCAGATAAAGACTCTTCGCAGGCCGACCCGATTACCGGCGCCGTGATAACCGCTATAAATAATATGCTTTTCGATCTGATGGCCGTAATCTCGCATAAGGACTGGCTGAGCCGCCGCCAGCGGCAAAAACAGGAAATTGAACGCGTAAATACGTTGGGTAAATATAGGGGAAACAGGCCGAACAGGAGCGTCATCATAAAGTCCTGTACTACCGGCAGGTCAAGAAACTCAGTATCCGGGAAACAGCGGATGCACGGAGTACGGTCCTTCGCAAATCTGCCGTATCCAGGCATGGTACCGGTAATCATAAGCCGAAGATTTTGGTTAAGACATGATTAAGGTATGATGCGCTGATTTTATAACCATTACATTCATGAGGGATTATGACTACGGGATTTTATCTGTATCACCTGGATAAAACCACCTGCGGGGGACGGATCCTTTCCGGTGCGTCTGACGACACCTACGAAATCGGTGGCATAGAGCGGCAGCAGGTCAGGGAGGGCGACCCGGTGACTTGCGGTAAGCACGAGGGGCGCTTCCGGGTGTGCGGCGGCATGGGGGATTCCTATGAAGTGGGCGATGAACTGAAAGAGTGGGCAGGTTCACTGGACAGCTATAGTTCCTGCCCTTGCCGCGCCCGATTTATTCCGTCAGTTCAGACGCACACCTACGAGAGCGACTGCAACGCCGGACGGCTGGCCGAACGGTCTGAGAAGGCGAAAAAACAAGCCCAGCAGTCAGAGCCTGAACAGCGAGCGCAGGTCGCGAAGAAGAAACGGGATATCACGCTGACCATCGGCGTATTCTTTGATGGCACTGGCAACAATGCGAATAACAGCGGTGCCCGTCAGGCCGCCTGTTCCGGTGAACATTACGGAATGAATGATGCAGAATCTATGTCTGCGCTAGAGCAGTGTGTCCAGCTGAATCGCGGAGTCAGCGGTACTGCCGCCGGAAGCTATATCGGCTACTACAGTAACGTGCACTGGCTCTATACGCTTTATAACCCGGAAATAAAAACTGATACAGGGGCAGGACAGTACGCCATTTATATTGAAGGTATCGGTACGGAAGACGGGGCTGGCGACAGCACTTACGGAATGGGCACTGGCCGGGGCGATACCGGCGTAGTGAGTAAAACCGATAAAGCAGTCGCAGCATTGGCTGCCGGTATTCAGGGCTATTTAGACAGACACACAGATGCCCGGTTCTGCACCATCAAAGAGTTGCAATTTGATATTTTCGGCTTCAGCCGGGGAGCGGCGGCGGCGCGCCACTTTGCCAACCGGATATTCAGTCAGGACAGAGCCATTGTATCGGCGATTAAAGCCGGTCTGAATGGTATTGATTTTTCCGGTACGTCCGGGGGCAAAACCCGCTTTCTGGGGATATTTGATACCGTAGCCGCCATCGGGACACCGGTTAACGGCCTCAACCCGCACAGCGCCGATACCGGGGATGTCAATCTGGCGCTGCGTCCGGGCGTTGCTGATAAAGTATTCCATATCACTGCGCAGCACGAATGCCGCTTCAATTTCGCGCTGAATAGCGTGAAACCGGCGTGGCCGGAGCTGGCCCTTCCCGGGGTGCATTCTGACATAGGCGGCGGCTACAATCCCGATGAGCATGAATTATGTTTTCTTACCCGACCCGATTTTGAAACCGTTCCCCTTTCTACACCAGACACAGAAACGCGGATTTATCAACAGACCTGCGGGGAGCTTACAGCGATGGACGGTTACCCCGCGATAGCGCCACTGCTGAATGCGGTGGAGGTGAATGTCGATACCTGGCATGACGACAGACTGCCAGCAGATCGTTACGGATCGCTACAGAAACGCAGCGGCGCTGCGCTGGTTATCGATCGCCCGACGCGTAACGACTGGTCGAAGGTGGTGTTGCGAGTGATGCTCGATGCGGCGCAGGATGCCGGGGTGGAATTTTCCCCTATTTTACCTAAAGACGACAACCTGTCACTCCGGCCAGAACTGAACAGCCTGTGTGAAAAAGCAATCGTGATGGGCCGTGCCATAAGGAGTGGTAAGTCAGCCCCCGGCTTTACCACGCCGGAAATTCTGATGCTGGCCGAAAAATATATCCATTGCTCAGCCAACTGGAACAGCGTGGTGAGAGACGGTCGGGGAAGTATCAGCGGTGCAGTCAGACCAGCGAAGCTGGTAACATTTACCAACCGGCCAGACGAGCGCTGGCAGCGGACAGTTTATAATATGGATGGGAATAAAATATGGAAATAATTCGTGTGGCCTGGCTGTTTCCGTTGCTCATTCTGACGGCCTGTCAGGGGCAGTCGTTGCCCGGAAGTGACCCTCAAAACGATGAGCCAGTAGAGTGGACCTTTGATTTTTTCACACCTAAGGCGCTGCCCGCACTGGTGACGTACGCCGTTGTTCAGGATGCCGATGGCAAAGTTTATGAATTTAATACCCTGAACCGTACATCTGTTCTACCCGACGTTATCGGTGAGTGGAACGACAAAGACCGTGTGTCTGGTGGCTACTGGAATCACGTTAAACGACCTCCCAGACATATTATTTTTTGCTGGGACTCTATTATCGATAAAAAAGTGTATGAGACCGCACTGACAATCCCTAAACCCATACTGGAGAAAATGCTCAGGCCGAGTGATTACAGGAATTATCGGGGAAGAACTACGTATTACGACAGAGTGCAAATTGGTCTGGCTCCGGAGGGAAAAGTCGCCGTCTGGTTGCAGGGGATTAGTTCTGAGCCAAATTATCGCGTCAAACCGTCAGTCCTTAAAACCGTTTCAGGGGACAAATTAGATATGTGCAAAGGAATAACGCGGTTTTCTAACGGCTATGAGTACGGAAAAGATACCGAGGAGTTTATCAAAGGGAAAAAGTATCCTTATGGTAGCTGGTAAGCTTGCTATTGAGCCCTGGGGGATCTTCCCAAGATCCTTTGGGACTTGGAGGTCAAGTTTAAGCCTTAACGTACAATAATTTCCAATACCCAAATTGACCCCAAACATATTGTTCCCACGCATCAAGGGCGCGGAGCAGAGAACCTGCTCTCGCAACTGGCCATTAAGCCCGGTCAATATGTTGCGGGGAATATGTATTTTACAACGACCCGATTCCATCAGGAAAAAAACGGCGCAACCTTTGTGGATATTGTTCGTGACGAAGCGCACGACGCTGGCCTGAAGATGCCTTTCAAAGGCGATATTGACCTCAATAAATTAGCCAGGCTCATTGAAGAAAAGGGCGCGGATAACATTGCCTATATCTGCCTGGCGGTCACCGTGAACCTGGCAGGCGGTCAGCCCGTTTCAATGGCAAATATGCGTGCGGTACATGAAATGACCCGTCAATATGGCATTAAGATTTTCTACGATGCGACACGCTGTGTTGAAAATGCCTATTTCATTAAAGAGCAGGAAGCAGGATACGAGAACACCAGCATCAAAGATATCGTTCATGAAATGTTCAGCTATGCCGATGGCTGCACCATGAGTGGCAAAAAAGACTGTCTGGTGAATATCGGCGGCTTCCTCTGCATGAACGATGAAGAGATGTTCCAGGCCGCGAAAGAGCTGGTTGTGGTTTATGAGGGGATGCCGTCATATGGCGGATTGGCCGGTCGTGATATGGAGGCGATGGCTATCGGGTTGCGTGAAGCCATGCAGTATGAATACATTGAACATCGCGTGAAACAGGTACGCTATCTGGGAGATAAGCTCCGGAATGCCGGTGTACCTATTGTCGAACCGACGGGTGGACATGCTGTATTTCTTGATGCCCGTCGTTTTTGCCCCCATCTGACGCAGGATCAGTTTCCGGCACAGAGTCTGGCAGCCAGCATTTATATGGAAACCGGCGTGCGTAGCATGGAACGTGGCATCGTTTCCGCCGGGCGCAGTAAAGAAACGGGGGAAAACCACCGCCCCAAACTGGAGACAGTACGCCTGGCTATTCCACGTCGTGTTTACACCTACGCACACATGGATGTTGTTGCTGATGGCATCATTAAACTGTATCAACACAAAGACGATATTCGCGGTCTGAGGTTTGTTTATGAACCCAAACAGCTCCGTTTCTTTACTGCCCGCTTTGATTATATTTAATACGATTCAGGTCCCCTGACAGGGGCCTGTTTTTTATAAACAGGATTTTATTTCGGACCTGCCTTAATGACAGGTCAGCTGTTAACAGTTTAGTATCCACATCATCAAGAATGACGCCAAAATGATAATAAAGAGTCAACAGGAGCATTTTTTCATGGATATTAATAAAACAACACCCGGTTTGCTCAGTGGAACAATGCTTATCATTGCCACCGTTATCGGTGGAGGAATGTTCTCTCTTCCTGTTGCTATGGCTGGCGTATGGTTTCCGGGAGCATCGGTTATTTTAATCGTTGTGGCGGTAATGATGCTGTTAACCGGTTTAATGCTGGTCGAGGTTAACCTCCATTATGGTGGTGGCGCGAGTTTTAACACCTTCACCAAGGACCTATTAGGTCATAAATGGAATGGGGTCGTCGGTATTGCATTCGGGTTTGTATTATATATTTTAACTTATGCTTATATTTCTGGCTCCTCTGCCGTCCTGTCCCAGACAGTGGAAAAATATAGCGACTTTCATCTTCCGGCCCGGTTATCGGTGGTTATCGTTAGTCTGCTGGTCGGGGGCATCGCCTGGTACAGTTCGCTTTTAGTTGGTCGTATCACAACGGTGCTCATTATCGGTAAGTTTCTGGCGTTTTTTGCTACTTTTTCCGGTCTGGTATGGCATGTCGACGGGGCCAAACTGATCGACAGTCCCGCGCTGGCGCTGCCTGATACGCAATACCTGCCTTATGTCTTAATGACCCTGCCTTTCTGTATTATTTCTTACGGTTTCCACGGTAACGTACCTAGCCTGGTGAAGTTATATGGCACACAAGGCGTTAAGAATATCACGCGTTCGATTTTTATCGGTTCCGCTTTCGCACTGCTGCTTTATCTGTTCTGGTTAGCCGTGACAATGGGAAATATCCGTCGCGCCGACTTTCCACCCATTATTGCCAAAGGGGGAAATATTGACGTCTTCGTGGACGCCCTGAGTGGGTTATTTACCCATCAGTATATGGATATTATTCTCACCTTCTTTGGTAACTTTGCCGTAGCCAGTTCATTGTTAGCCGCAACGCTTGGACTTTTCGATTATATTGCCGATCTGTTTCATTTCTCTGACGACCGTCCAGGCAGGTTAAAGACCGCACTGGTCACTTACTTGCCTCCTGCGGCCGTGTGTTTCTTCCTGCCTGATGGCTTTATACGCGCAATTGGCTATGCCGGGCTGGCATTTACCATCTGGAGTGTCATCCTTCCCCCTTTCCTGGTCAAAGCGGCCCGTAAGCGTTTTCCAACCGCAGCTTATACAGCGCCCTGTAATAACCTGGTTCTTAATCTGGTGATAGCCGCAGGCAGCCTCGTCTACCTGACGGTCATCCTTGATGTCTTGCGATGGCTACCTTCGTTTGGCTAAGTAAGACGTGCGGGAAACAGGCGCCTGGCCGGGCAAAGCCTTAGCCGGTCATGGATGCCAAACAGGTGTGCGGGGGGATCTTATTGTCACCCTTTACCGCGAACGCGGTCCGTTTAATCTGCTGCCCTTTGCCGGGTGCGGAGTGACAAACGGCAACGAGAGGACGTTAACGCGATGTTTTTGACACTGCTCAGTCTTCAGCGACCACTCATCTCAGTTACCGTTTGGCGGAAGCTCAGGGTGACGGTGCTGAGAAAGCTCAGACTGCGTCGGCGGCTAAAGCGTAAACAGCGTCATCGACAGAATTGCGATAACAGATAGCAGGGTGAGTGCGTGACACTTTGCGGCTGTATCAACGACGTTGAACGGAATCTTGCCTGAATCTCCAGAAACTCATCTCTTCACCACCGCATCGACATGCCAGGTTAGAGTCGTATGAACCAGGGGCTGTAACAAAAAATGCCCTCAGACAGAGCAATCAGAGGGCCAGAAAAGGTCAGGATAATGTCGATAGTTTTGCTGCCTTATTGTTATTTTTTACCTGTTCAGCGTAAAGGAAATTTTCGAGTTCATAAAAATTCATGGTTCTTAAGGAAGTGGGACTAATATCTTTACAGGGTAGGAGCCGGGTATCCCCCGCGTTATTGACAAATACGAGGTAAGGGTTTGTCCCTTGCATATCAATCACTGAATTCAATTTCCACATGATGTCCTCCTGGGTTCATGGATGTCATGAACGCAGGTAAAATTATGCGTCTTAACCCGACGACGCATTGAGGAATCAGTGCTACCTGATGCTATTGATGTCTCAAAAAAACAATAAAATTAAAAAATGTGACATACATCCATGCCATAAAAATTTAACAACATGAAGTTAATAATTTAGCGGAGTAAGTAATTAACATTCTAATGCACGGCTTGTCCCTGAATCAGCGTTCTCAGACGCAATGTTAATTTAATGTGTCCTCTTCGCCAATTGCGGCTGTATTTTATCATCTGTTAACTTCCCTGGGCAGAATGCGTCTTACTCTGAAAGGATTTACCCGACCGAAAAAGTGTGATCGAAAAGCGCCTCCTGCTAAAAAGTAAATATTCATGTAATCGCCTGAATAGGGTCAGCTTAACCCATCATTTAGCCCAGTTAACTTATCCTGGTAGATAAGATCGATGCGAAAGGTGTGACCTCAATTTGTTCGGCGCATATCACCATTTATTCGTTGCATCTGGTATGGTAGTGGGCGCATGTGTTGAGGCGGTAATTATTATGATCCAGGTTATGGCTGGGAGCATATCAATGCACTTCTCATGCCGCTCCTGAATGAATTATTTAACACATTCCATTAACTTTAATAATAACACATTTTAACTATGTTACTAAGTCAGAAAATTACACATCTATTCAACAGAAAAATAACCAGTAATTAATCGAGTTTAAATTATTAATTAACAGAGAGATTACAATGCCAAATAAATTACGCCGGGCTAACGCCACCGTTCCCCAATGGGATCGTCATAAACTGGTTCCGCGAATCGTGCATCTCGGATGTGGTGCCTTCCACCGTGCTCACCAGGCCGTCTATGCGGATATCCTTGCTGCCGAACAGGGTAGTGACTGGGGCTATATCGAAGTCAATTTGATAGGAGGAGAACAGCAGATTGCCGACCTTAAGCGTCAGGACTTTCTTTATACCGTGGCGGAGATGTCCTCGAATGCATGGACAGGAAGGGTTGTGGGCGTCGTCAGGCAAGCACTGCACGCGCAGGTTGATGGCATTGAAGCCGTACTTGACGCAATGTGTCAGCCACAGATCGCCATTGTGTCGTTAACTATCACCGAAAAAGGCTACTGCCATTCGCCTGCTAGCGGTGAATTGATGTTTGATCATCCCCTCATCCTGTCTGATTTACAGCAGCCCCATCAACCGCTTTCCGCACCCGGCATCATCGTCGAGGCGTTGGCCCGTCGCAGAGCGGCGGGACTGCCTGCATTCAGCGTCATGTCCTGCGATAACATTCCTGAAAATGGTCGGGTGATCAACAACGTGGTTTGCGCCTACGCCCGGAAAAGAGCGCCCGAACTGGCAAGCTGGATCGAACAGCACGTCACGTTTCCTTCCACTATGGTGGATCGTATTGTGCCCGCGGTGACACAGGAAAGTTTGCAAAAAATCGCGCAGGTGATCGGGGTTGAGGATCCGGTGGCGGTAGCCTGTGAGCCCTTCAGGCAGTGGGTAATAGAGGATAACTTTGTGGCAGGCCGGCCGGCGTGGGAAAAGGCCGGGGCAGAATTAGTTAAGGACGTTGTGCCTTATGAAGAAATGAAGTTACGTATGCTGAACGGCAGTCATTCATTTCTGGCGTATTTGGGTTATCTGGCAGGCTATGAACATATTTGTGACTGTATGCAAGATCAACATTTTCGTCTTGCGGCCCGGACATTGATGCTGGAAGAACAGGCACCCACGCTAAACGTGCAGGGCGTTGATCTTGCCCGTTACGCTGACCTGCTGATTGAGCGCTATGATAATCACGCCCTGAAGCACCGCACCTGGCAGATTGCCATGGACGGTAGCCAAAAACTGCCTCAGCGCTGGCTTGACTCCGTTCGCTGGCATCTCAGGAACGAAAGTGATTTTGACCTGCTTGCCCTGGGAATTGCTGGTTGGATACGCTATGTCTCAGGCGTCGATGAGCAGGGAAAAGCCATTGACGTGAGCGATCCGCTCCTGCCGGTTTTAAAAGCGGCCGTAGAATCCAGTGCCGAAGGGGAGGCGAGAGTCAAAGCGTTATTAAATCTGGACGCCATTTTTGGTGAGGCGCTGCCAAATAATGCGTACTTTGTGAAGCAGATAACCGCTGCCTATCTGCTTCTGCTGGATAAAGGGGCGAAAGAGGCGGTAGCCATGTCGGTTACGCAGCGTTGTTCAGGCTAAATTGCCCCTCTGCCAGGCAGGCCACGTTGAGTGGCTTGCCTGTGCGTCAAAGCGTGCTGTTCGGATCGGTAGATGTATCAGTTACTGCGCCAGTTTCTGGCTTGAGTTCACGGGTAAACCAGTTCACAACCTCATCGATCACGGCAGGCTGATACCAAACCAGGTCACCATGCTCTGCACCTTTTACGACGACGTAGTCTACCTTCTCGCCTGCCTTTTTAAGGGCGTCAAATAACTGCGCACTTTGATGGGGCGATACCAGCGAATCGTTATCGCCGTGCATAATCAGGAAGGGCGGTTTAGGGTTACTTAAATGCCCCATCGGGCTGGCGTGACGTGCTTTAGTCGTATCGTCCATGATACTTGCGCCAGCAAAGTCACGGAAAGCCGCGCCATGCACCAGCAGCGCCTCGGTCACGGCGGGAGACTGATGAACCTTTTGAATGTCATCGGCGTACCCTTCGCCAATATTCAGGAGATCGGATATACCGTATAAGGTTGCGACCGCCTGGACATCGGAGGATTTATCGGTGAAATCGCCGCGATCGAATGACGTTTCCCCCTGGGTGGTGCCAAGCATCTGTGCCAGCCAACCGCCTGCCGAATCGCCTAAAACACCAATGCGTTCAGGGTCAATGCCGTAATCCTCAGCATGCTGTCGCAGGTAGCGGACCGCCGCTTTACCATCCACCACCGGCGCCGGGAAGGTATCAGGTACGACCCGATACTCTGCGGCCGCCACAACAAAACCGGACTCTGCCAGCGCCATACGCATCTGAATAAACTTATCGTGATCGGCACTGGTAAAACCGCCGCCCGGAAAATAAATGATAGCGGGCTTTAACGCCTGCGTCCGTGGCACCAGAAGCGACATATGCAGCTGCCTGACCGATCGCAGCGTGGTGACTTGTGAATAGACGACGCCGTTGAGGGAATCGATCTGGTTACGTACGGGTTTTACCTGAATCACCTTTGCGCCCTCACGGTAACCCGTCAGATCATGATGTTCTGTCGCCATTGCACCTCCCATCGTCATTATCGCTGCCAGTCCACCTATTAAAAAATTGTGGCATAGATTCATAATTATTCCCGGTTAAGTTAAGAGAAAAGCCAGGTGTTGCGAAATATAAAAGGCTGTTGACGCTGTCATTATCAGCCGTCAGACGGTAATGCAGAAATGGCAAGGATGAGTTGAGCGAGATTATAAAAGCAGGTGTTTTTGGGCGGCGGTTACTGTGTGATGTGGAAATGGCCAGATGTGGGTATTGTCTGGCCACACATGAATTAACGAATCACGATGGTGAGCAGGATAATGACGACCGCGATAGCAACCACCTGAATAAAAATCTGGTCGAGCGTAAATTTACGCATAGCGCTACCTCACTGCATCAGAATTTGCCAAATACCCAGCACCATGACGGTGAGGCCGATTAAAAGAAAAATTAACGCAATCGCGTTTTCAGGTGAACGATTCATAAGGGGCTTCCTTGTCATCAGGATGACGATTAATCACAGCATTCAATGTGGAAAACTGATATCACGCGGTGAGGTCTTGTCCCGCTAATCCATAGCGAAATGCAGCTACCCTTAACCTCATATTTCAACGGCAGGCAGGATAATCTTTATCATTCGCGCGTCTGAACGGCTCTTTATCAATGTTCCATCAAAGGATGAGCATGTCTGGCTGACGATTTGCTGTAAATCACCTTCGTGTGCAAGGTTTGGCCTGAGGCTTACCAGCACGCTTTCCACTAAAAATCTGCGACAGTAGCCGGTTTAGCCTTGTTACCGACGCAAGCATTGCTGCTACAGAAAGCAGGCGTTTTACAGCGATGGCACGTGCCAGTTGGGGGGAGGGAATAGCGCGTTTTTGAACAGTAACATGACCCTGGTCCTCATCGTCTTATGGATGGCTGACTGACCCGAAGGGCAATTATCGCCAGCTGAACTGATGCCGGCGTTTCCGGTAAGCAACACCGCCATGAAAGCGTTAGCTCATCGGGATAATCATACAGATGCCACGATGCCTGAATGAATCCGCGCTCAGTATAATCAGGATGCAGGTTGAGTAAAGGCAGGAACGGCGGGTGAGTGAGGATTGGTTTAGGTTACTCAGTTGTAATGTTAGCGAATCAGCAGCCTGTTATTTCCCAACGTCTTTTGCCGCATCGCGTGATTCAGGACCTACTCCCGCCATTGTCCATGCGCACTTGCGAAGGTGTGAAGCCCGTGACCTGCTTAAAACGATTACTGAAGTGGCTTAAGGAACTGAAACCATTATCCAGCGCTATCTGGGTTAACGGCAGCGAGGTTGATCGCACCATCTGTTGTGCGTTTTCCATGCGGCGTTGCATAACGTACTGATGCGGCGCAACGCCCAGCGACTGACGAAACATGCGGGCAAAATGGTATTCACTCAGGTTTGCCTGCGTGGCCAACGTATCAAGCGTCAGCGGCAACGCCAGATGCTCATCAATAAATGCCAACGTATTGCGCAAGACATAGGGCGCCAGCCCGCCGGTTACTGCCGGGAGCCGCCACTGCACGCTGGAGTAATGCTGGATGAGGTGGGTTAACAGCAGGGTGCTTGCCGTGCTCAGCATTAACTGATTCGCAGGCTGTTGCCAGTCACAGCTGAGTAAGAACTGACGATACAAGGCGGTGATTTTAGGATCGCTGGAAAATATTTTCTCATCCAGCGTAATCGACAACGGATTGCGATCCCACACTTTCTCGCCGACCTCGCGTAAGTGTTCATCGGTGCAATAAAGATGCACAAAGGTGAGGTCATTACGCACATCCCAGCTGGATTCACTCTGCTGGGGCATCAGACAGAATTTATCAGGCCCGCCACCGTTGCGCCATCCGCTCGCCGTTTTGTGATAGCTCTCGTAACCATCCGCCACATAAAGGCTTAACGTGTGATGATTACTGTTTACGGTGACCCGGTCTTGCTTGTTGTGCCATGCCGCCAATCTGATGCCGGAATTGAGCATGACCGATTCGCGCAGCACGGCCTTTTTTTGACGCAGCGTTTCAAACGTGTCGTAAACGCGAGACATAACTCTTTTCCGCCAGATGAACAGAGGCTCAGTCTAAGGCGAGTTCAGGCCGGTAGCCAGATTTGTTCCATTAAATGCGCAAGATTTTGCAAGTCACCCGCAAGGCCATGAAAGCCTCCGCCCGGAAAATCCGACACACTGTTTCCTCTCTCGCTCAAAGGAAAACGCATGAACGCATTACTTTACGCGGTGGTGGTGGCTATCTGGGGAACCACCTGGATCGCTATTTTTATGCAGCAGGGGCCGGTGGATGTCACAGTTTCTGTGTTCTGGCGTTTTGCTATCGCCAGCCTCTTACTCCTGTCACTGCTGAAAATAGTGGGCCGTCTACGTGCCTTGTCACTTCGCGATCATCTGTTCTGCCTTCTACAGGGATGCTGTGTGTTTTGCTTTAATTTTTGGTGCTTCTACACGGCAGCGGGCTATATCAATACCGGTTTAGAATCCGTGATTTTTTCCATGGCGGTGCTCTATAACGCAGTCAATAGTTACCTCTTTTTCGGGCAGCGCCCCCAACCACGTTTCTGGTTTGCCGTCACCCTGGGATTAACCGGCATGATCGTATTGTTTTGGCAAGATCTGAACGTCAGCGGCTGGAACAAAGGATTGTGGACAGGAATCGGCCTGTCGGCGCTTGGCACCTTTGGTTTTTCTTTGGGGAATATGATTAGCCTGCGGCACCAGCGCAGGCAACTGGAAACGATGACCACCAATGCCTGGGCCATGCTGTACGGTGCCATCGTGATGGGCGGCATCGCCTGGGCGCGTGGCGTGAATTTCTCGCCGCTATGGACATTACATTATCTGAGTGCGCTGCTTTATCTGTCTGTATGCGGATCGGTCATTGCGTTTTGGGCTTATTTTACCCTGGTCAGACGCACGGGTGCCGCAAAAGCAGCCTACACAACGCTGATGTTTCCGCTGGTCGCACTTACCTTGTCAACAATGTATGAAGGTTACCAGTGGCAAAGTCACAACGTGGCCGGATTGCTGCTTATTTTAGGCGGTAACCTGGTGATGTTTGCCCGCCCGTTGCACTGGCTGAAACCGAGAACAGTGACGGATACGGTTTAGCCTGGCCTCAGACAGATCGCTTATTGAGCGCTTGACGGAACGTTCTGCGGTTGAAGTTGGTAAATCCATGCGGTGACGCTGTCACCGTTTTCACGGAACGTTTCAACCCTGATGCGATCATAACCTGCCTCAAACTCATCCAGCATGGGCCAGTGTAAGCTCAGGTTGTCAGAAGAGAAAAGAAACCCATTAACCCGCGGAGCCTGATTATCCACGACGATACCGGGAAAGCCCGCAGCGGCGCCTCGTCCTTCAGGAAAGAAAAAACCGCTGACAAAGCCGGCCTGCCATATACCGCCAATGCCCTCCAGGATATGCGCATTGCTGCGGCCCGGACATAAGGTGCCGTAAACAAACAACGTTTCCATAATCATCTCTGTCATAAAAAAGAGTCACCTTACTCTGACCGGATGTCTCTGTCATTATGGATAAACTGCTGGCTCCGCGCCTGCTTATTCTCACTGGCAAGCCAGCCCGGAGCCAGGAGCGTAATAAAACACCTCATGGCTGAACGCTCAGGAGCAACAGAACAAAAAGCGCGATTCAGACCCCAAAGTTTAACAAAGTAGACCTAATTATTTTAACCACAATTTAACGCGTAGCGCTTATTTGGTATTTTTCAAGTTTCGGAACCGAAATATATCTGAAATTAACAGGTAAAGCTGCTTTGCGCTGTGCCGATAAGACTGTATTGCGATAACGAATCTTTTATTAAACATCCAGGGGTTTTTTTATGACTATTACACAGCGTTTAGTGCTGGCATTTTCGTTGCTGGCATTATCACTATGTGCGCTTGTTGCTGTTTCATTATCGGTAATATCTGGCTTCCAGTCTCGTTTTGAATATGTTCAGGTTAATGCGATACCCAGCATTAAAGATCTGAATAAATCCATTAGCGCAACTAACCAACTGGGTCTCGCATTATATCGCCACCAGTCAATGGCCGACAGTACAAAACAGGTGGCAGCCGAAGAAAAAATAAACGGCATTCTTGATAATATCAAATCGTTAACTGATTATTATATGGCGAATGATATTTCCAACGATGAAGATAAGGCCATGACGGTTCAGGCACTGCGTAATCTTGATGCCGTTCGTAGCGCTTTACCCGCATTTCTCGCGGCTTCACGTAGCCATAATAATGCGCTTTCTCTTGAACTGCTTCAGAGCGACAACGGCATTGGTGCCGCAGCGCGCAAAATGGAATCTGACTTCACTAAACAAATCGATCTGAATATTCAAATTGGTGATACGTTAAGGGCTGAAAATAATCATGTTTATTCTCAGACCATCTGGGCGATGACCAGCGCATCTGTACTGGTTATTTTATTACTCGGTATATTTTCAGTCAGCATTATTCTGGGTATTAAAAGAAGCCTGACCAGCATGAAAGATACGATGACAACGGTCAGCAGTAATCTTGATCTGACAAATTTAGCACCGGTACTAAGGAATGATGAAATTGGGCAGACAGCGATAGCGTTTAACGATCTGCTTAAACGTGTGTCCACCACGCTGTTGTCAGTCAATCATGCTGCGCAGTCCGTCAGTACAGGTTCCACACAAATCGCCGCAGGCAATGAAGATTTGTCATCGCGCACCGAGCAACAGGCGGCATCGCTGGAAGAAACGTCGGTGAGCATGGCGACGCTGAGCGATACCGTGCGTCAAAATGCGGAAGGTGCCGTACAGGCCAGCAACCTGGCGAATAATGCTAACACCATGTCTAAACAAAATGGTGGCGCAGTCAGTCAGATGCTGACAACCATGGGCGAAATTCGTGGCAGTTCTGCAAAAATCTCGGAAATTACCGGCCTGATCGAAGGCATTGCTTTCCAGACCAATATTCTGGCACTTAACGCCGCCGTGGAAGCTGCACGCGCCGGTGAGCATGGTCGCGGGTTCGCGGTTGTCGCCTCAGAAGTTCGTAATCTGGCACAACGTTCTTCCTCTGCGGCTCGCGAAATCAAAGAGCTTATTACCGCATCCGTTTCACAGGTAGAGCAGGGGCTGGAGCAGGCAACGAGCGTGGGCAGTAACTCAGATAATGTCAGCAATGCTATTCAGCAGGTTGCCGACTTAGTGAATGAAATTGCTGCCGCTACGGCCGAACAGAGTAAAGGCATTGAACAGGTCCATCTGGCTATCGGGCAGATGGATGAAGTGACGCAGCAAAACGCCTCTTTGGTCGAAGAAGCATCCTCAGCGTCTAAATCGTTGCAGGAGCAGGCAGAAACCCTGTCGAGACTGGTTTCTACTTTTAAAGTGAATGACAGTGTCGCGCATGCCCCTGCATCGATCAGCGCACCGGTAAGCCAGCCGTCACTCGCCTTGAAAAGGCCAGATTTAAAAGCAGTAAACGTAGATAAGGTCAACTGGGAAAGTTTTTAAGGCGTTATGTAAAAATCTGACCCGTTCAGGATCTTGTTGATTAGAGAAAGCGCTGTAGTAATACAGCGCTTTTTTTATTAACCCAGTCGTCAGCGGAGGGTGCTGTCGGGCGCTATTTCGACGGGCCAGCCGCATAACAGTCAGATCGTCTGCTGAATGCCGGTTATCGGTAAATTTGTTACAGACAGCATCTCTGTTGCGCTGGGCGGGTGACAGATGAACATCACCCGTTTATCGATCCTCTTTCTTCCCGCTGACGGGACGCATTCAGAACCGCGTTTTTTCCCGTTCCATCACCAGACTGAGTGTGGCAGGCAGCAGCGTTAAGGTGACCAGCGTTCCGGTAACCAGACCGCCAATAATGGCGTACGCCATCGGCCCCCAGAACACCTGCTGGGAAATGGGCAACATACCGAATATCGCCGCACAGGCCGTCAGTAATATGGGACGGGCGCGATGGATAGCGGCACTGCGGATAGCCTCGCTATGCGCCATGCCTGCCTGGGTGTTACTGTCCACCTCACTGATCATTATCACCGCGTTACGGATAATCATGCCGGCGAGCGCAATGATCCCCAGCAGCGCAACGAATCCCATTGGCGTACCGCTCGGCAGCATGGCAATAACAATGCCGGGTAAGCCAAAAGGGGCCATCAACAGCGCCAGCAGCATTCTGGAAAAGCGTTTTAACTGCAACATCAACAGGATAAGCATAAAACACAGCGTCACCGGCAATACGGCAAAGACGGAGCTGTTTCCCTTGTTCGATTCTGCAACGGTACCGCCTTCTTCAATGTTATAGCCAGCAGGTAAGGATGCACGAAATGCATCCAGGGCGGGCCTTAACTGGTCTGATACCGTTTCAGCGCGTTGCGTGGGGGCAATATCGGTTTGCACCGTAATGTAAGGCAAGCGCTGACGCCGCCAGATAACCGGATCGTCAAGTTGCCATTTTAATGTCGCGACTTGCCCAAGGGGAATTTTCTGCCCGGAGGCCGTATTCAGCATCAGGCCATTCAAAATATCGGTATTTTGCCGCTCGCGATCGTCTCCCCTTAACACCACATCAATGAGCCGGTTATGGTCGCGGATGGTGGTTACTGTACTGCCAGACATCACAGTATTGAGCATCGAAGCTATGCTTTCCGAAGAGACACCGACCGCACGCGCTGCCGTTTGGTTCACATCAACCTTGATGACCCGTTCTGGCTCGCCTGCGGTCATGTTCACTTCACGTGTATCCGGCGAGCGTGAGATCTGGGCGGCCAGCGTTTCCGCGATGTGACGAACGTTACTGTAATCGGGGCCGGTGACACGGTACTTGAGCGGCCAGCCAACTGGCGGGCCCAGCTCAAGGGGCGAGACGCGCGACGTCACATCACTAAAATCACGCGCCAGAATGCGTTCGAGCTTACGCCGCACTCTGTCTCGCGCTTCAAGGTTCTTCGCCACCACTACCAGCTGTGCCGTGTTTTCATTATCCAGCAAAACTTCCATCGGCAGATAAAAGCGCACGGCACCAGAACCGATATAGCTGGAGAAATGATCGATATCGCTATCGCGGCGCATCACGCTTTCTAGCTGCCCGGTGCGCCGCGCCGTTTCGGTCTGAGAGGCATTAGCCGGCAGCGTCAGGTTCACCAGCAGCTCTGGACGGTCGGACGCGGGGAAGAATTCGCCCTGCATCAGCGTCGTCCCGAACACGCCCATCCCCAGCAGCAGCAGGGCGCTTATTACGGTTGCCCAGCGATAACGTAACGCCTGATCAAGCAGGCGGTGATAAAGCCGTGCCATCCGTCCCGGTTGTTTATGCCTTGCGCCGGCACCCTCGGTCAGCAGCCAGGTTCCCGTAACGGGTGAAAACAGGATAGCGACCACCCAGGAACAGAGCAGGGAAATGAGGACGACTGCAAAGAGTGAGTAACAATATTCACCCGCACTGGACGCCGCAAATCCCACAGGAATAAATCCGGCAATCATCACCAGTGTGCCGGTTAGCATAGGAAAGGCAGTGGTTTTAAATGCATAGGTTGCCGCCTGCCATTTGCTGTCTCCGGCTTCAACGCGCGAAACCATGGTTTCCACCGTGATCATGGCATCATCCACCAGCAACCCGAGCGCAATAATCAACGCGCCCAGCGAAATACGTTGCAAGCCAATCCCTGCAAATGTCATCCCGACAAACGTCATGGCCAGCACCAGCGGAATCGCGGCCGCAACCACCAGCCCGGCACGAAAACCCAGCGAGAAGAATGATATCGCCAGCACAATAATGACCGCTTCCGCCAGCACCCGGACAAACCCACTGACAGCCGTTTTCACCACCGTGGATTGATCGGCGATCTTTATCATATTGATGCCATGAGGTAGCTGGCCGGCAATAACCGTCATCCGTTGATTGAGCGCCTGACCAAACCTGAGCATATTGCCCGCAGGGGCCATGGAGACGGCCAGGCCAATCGCCGGTTCGCCGTTAACACGGAAGGTGGCAGACGGCGGCTGCGCAGGCTGGAGTGTGATTGTCGCGATACTCGACAGCGGGATAAAACGCTGCCCAATACGCAGGGTAACGGCCTTAAGGCTTTCCACCGTCGTCAGCGCACCACTGACGCGAAGCGCGATATTCTCTTTATCGGTGCGTATTTCCCCAGCAGGTGCCACTGCGTTCTGAGCGGTTAAGGCATCGCTCACCTGCTGAAGATTAAGGCCCATGCCGTCCAGTTGCCTGGGCGAAAAGGCGACAACGATCTGTTCTTCCTGTTCACCCAGTAGGGTGATTTTGCCCGTATCGGGCACATCCATCAGGCTACGACGAATCTCATCGACCTTATCACGCAGTTCACGCGGGCTAAATCCGTCGGCGGTAAAACCATAAATCGTGCCAAACGTATCACCAAATTCATCATTAACACTGGGGCCCTGAACCCCTTGCGGAAGGGACGGGGCAATATCCTGTATTTTTTTACGGATTTGATACCAGATAGTCGGCACCTGTGCCGGTGGCGTATCATCGCGCAGATTGACAAATATCACCGACTTCCCGGCGCGCGTTTCACTTTCAATAAAATCCAGCGAAGGCGTTTCCTGAAGTTTCTTTTCCAGCGTATCGGTGACCAGTTGCATGGTGTCCTCGACCGAAGCGCCAGGCCATTGGGCGGACACCACTGCGGTTTTAATGGTAAAGGCCGGATCTTCATTACGGGGCAGATCGATGTAACTGAGTACGCCGGTCGTCATCACCAACAGCATAAAGAAAATGACCAACTGCTGGTGAGCTAATGCCCAGGCGGACAGATTAAATTCGTTCCGATTGCTGTCCGACCTCATTTTTCACTCTCCTCAAGCTGAACGCGTTCACCCGGCAACAGCGTTTTTACACCTGCGGTAACCACGCGCTCACCGGGTTGAACCCCGGCACTGAGATAGATCTGCTGTGCGTCAAAGCGTGCCAGCGTAACGGGCCTGACCTGAATCTGTTGGTTTTGCGTGTTCACCACGAGTACCGCGGGGCGATCCCCGGCCCGCGTCAGTGCACTGGCTGGCAGGGCAATCACCTGGTCGGCTTTTCCAGAGAAAACGCCTAAAACGGTCGAACCCAGTGCCATCGCGGCGGGCGGATCGGTCAGCATAACGCGGAGCCGCCAGGTGCGTGTTTGCGAATCGGCCTGCGGGCTGATATCGCGAAAACGGCCCTCTGCCGTTACGGCGGGGTTTGATAACAGCGCAATCTTAACTGGCGTGGTCGTTGCACTTTCAGAGAGTGTAGGTTCGGCAAGGTCAAAAACGGCATCGCGATCGCCGTCAGCGGCCAGCGTCATTACCGTCTGGGCGGCACTGACGACCTGCCCGGGTTGAACATTCACCGCCGTAATCACGCCAGCCCCTGGCGCAGTAAGCTGTGTCCAGGCCAGATTATCGCGCGCGTTTTTAAGTGCGGCCTCACTGCTCTGGCGACGGGCGACTGCGGCCTGCCAGTCGCCTTGTGCGCTATCTAACTGCGCACGAGAAATGGCCCCGCCCGGCATGAGCAGTTGCATACGGCGGAGTGTGAGAGCGGCAACGTGTTCTGATGCGCGTGCGCTGTTGAGGTCGGCAGTGGCACTGCTGAGCTGATTTTGGGCGGCATTATTCTCTAACGTGGCAAGTACCTGGCCTGCGTTAACGTGCTGACCAATATCGGCGGCTCGGGCAATCACGCGGCCATCCAGCCGGAAGGCTAAGGCAATCTCCTCATGCGCCCGGATTTCGCCCGTCTGCGTCATCAGGCCCCCCGAGGAAAACGGCGGCACCGTTACGGTCCGAACAGGTCGTAGTGTTTCGTCCTGAGCAGGCTTTTCGTCTTTACAGCCTGCAAGCACCAGCATGCCCACCATCACGAACAGTGACGGTACAACATAATTAAAGATGGCAAGGTGACGCAGTGCCTGACGAGCAAAAGAAGGAAAAAAATCTGTCATAACCGGATTCCTTAAATGAGACAGGCTCATTTAACGTGGGTTATGTCCAGAAACCTTTTATGGATCATCAAGAAATGGTCAAGGTGAGCAAAAAATGCCTGACCAGGTTGGCTGACAGGCAGACTCGCGCGGTATTTTACGCAGTCTGCATGGCGTCATGTAAGGGCAGGGTAATGGTAATGTGCAGTCCGCCCTCTGACGGCAGCTGCGCCTGGATATGACCGGCATGAGCCTCAACGATAGCTTTCGCAATGGACAGTCCCAGACCACTGCCGCCGGAATGGCGGGCACGTGAAGACTCTGCCCGGGTAAAACGGTCAAAAATAACGGCTAAAAACTGAGGTTCGACGCCAGGCCCATAATCACGAAACTGCAGGGTGATTGCCGTGGCGGACGCCTGAGCATAAACGGAAATTCGTTTGCCTTCTGCAGCATAGCGCAACGCATTCTCCATCAGAATCGTCAC
This sequence comes from Pantoea sp. SJZ147, assembly GCF_007828605.1. Lineage (NCBI taxonomy): Bacteria > Pseudomonadati > Pseudomonadota > Gammaproteobacteria > Enterobacterales > Erwiniaceae > Pantoea > Pantoea sp. SJZ147. The sequence goes on along the minus strand of NZ_VIVB01000008.1, from coordinate 112,941 downwards.
GACCTGACCTAAGCGAGAAGCATCTCCCGTGTAAGGCAGCGATGCGGGCGACTGAACCTCTATTGCTACCTGCCCGGCCTCGGCCTGAAGCGCCAGCCAGGCGGTTCTCTCACGCAATAACTCAGCAAGGTTGAACCGGGTCAGACTCAGGCTGAGCTGACCTGCCTCTGCTAACGACAGTAAATGAAGCTCATCCGTCAGACGACTCAACTGCGTCAGCTGTTTCATGATCATGGAAAACTGCTGGGGTTCGGGTGCAAATACCCCGTCCACAATGCCTTGCAGGCGTCCCATTGCGGCGGTCAAGGGAGAACGCAGTTCATGAGCAATCGCGACATGCGACGCTTTAAGTTCACGTTCGTAACGCACCAGTTGCTGTGTCATCAGGTTGAAGTCTTCTGTAAAACGCACTAACTCTTGCGGCGCGCCATCAACCTGACCGACCGAGGTGCCGAATTTACCCTGTGCAACATCCCGTGCCGCGTGCGCCAGTTGACTAAATTGTTTCGCCAGTGGCAGGGCAAAGCGCAATCCCATCACGACAAAAAAGGGAATAATCACCGCGACCAGCACCGCTACGGTAATCCAGTCCGCAGACGCGATAGAGGGATCGGAGAAGCCGACGCCCCACCACTGATCGACAATTTGATGGAAGCGAGCCGTATCGCGCTCCGGATGCACGCGCAGTCGAGAAAACTCCTCCCACAGCGCGGTTGGCATCCGGTAGTAAACCCAGAGCGTTTGCAGGGCAAACCTCAGCCACATACAGAACGCAATAAGAATGACGCTGCCTAAGCCGAGAATGAGTATACGAATGCAAATCCAGCGCCACATGGAGTCATGGGTTTTCTGCTTCATGGTTGTCTGAACCTGTAACCTACGCTGCGAACGGCGGGTAAAATTTCCGACATCCCTGCAGCTTCAAGTTTGCGACGCAGATTATACACATGCGTATCAACCACCCGCTCAAGGGCATCACTTTCTGGAAGGCAGTTCTCAAGTAAAAATAAACGGCTGAAAGGACGCGTGGGCGCGCGCATCAGGGTAACCAGAATGGAAAATTCCGTTGGCGTCAGATCGAGCCTGTGGACGCCGTTAACCACGGCGGTAAGTGATTCAGGATCAACCTCCAGTCCCGCCCAGCAGAGCTTTTCATCTGGCACTTTCGCCTGCTGTGTGCGACGCAGTACAGCCTGAACACGTGCGACGACCTCTCCGGGATTATAGGGTTTGACGACATAGTCGTCAGCGCCATAACGCAATGCGCCAATCCTGTCGGGCGCTTCCCCCATCGCGGTTACCATGATGACAGGCGTATCACCGCTGCGCCGGATGGCAGCCAAAACTTCGGTGCCATTCATCACCGGGAGCATGACATCCAGCAGAATCAGATCGGGTTGCCAGCGCTGGGCCTGTTCCAGACCGGTCATGCCGTTGCTGGCGATCGCCACGTCATAGCCATCTCGTTTCAGATAGGCTTCAAGTACGCCCGCTGCATCAGCGTCGTCTTCAATAATCAGCACGCGTTTCGTTTTCATTTGGGCCACCTTGACCGTTTCTCCATCGTTTCCTGGGCTTACGTTGACACGTTGTTTTTATACTCCAGCCTGGTCGCGACATCGTCGCCTTAGTGACACAACCTGATGAGATCAAGCAAAGTGATAATAACCGGAAAACATGCGCTTCACATGGTCAGTTTAATGCTGACGTTAAGTGTTCTGGCTAGAACCAAAGGAGGCAATTGCCTCCTTTGGCGCCCCTCGTCATCAGGCACGACAACGATCGTTCCATGAGTCTCTGTAGATAATATTACCCTCCGTATACTTCCAGGTAATTGCCTCATAACGTAATTCGAGTGTTTCCAGATGGGTGCTGCTCATACCTGTAGGGGCAAGGTAAGGGGAAACTGTCGTGATTTTGACGTTTTCCAGGATGATATTGAAATATTCAGACTCAATGCCCGATTCCAGTATTCGGTACATCTTGATCGTTGCTTTTTTCAATGTGCGGCCTTCACAGACGGCGCGATACAAAATAGGTGTCGTTTGGTCAAATTCTTTCACTATCGTGATCGGACTATGAACGCGCGTTCCGGTAAGTTTTCCCCAGCTTGGGTCAACTGGAATAGTGACACCGTGAGAGAATGATTTTAACTCGATAGAACCCAGACGGAGTGGCATCATGCAACTACCGACTATCGGAGATCCGTTCTCATCTTCAAGCCATAAATGTGCGGGTGTAGACATATTATTTCCTTATAAATAAATTTACGATGATGCTAACGTTTGAACTTTACAATCTCACATATTGATAAAACAACCATCACAAATACAAAAAATACGGGGATAAGCCAGATTGGGCTGTCAGGAAAAAACAAACCCTGAACTAAAGCGAAAATTATTGTCAGCACTGACGGGCCATAATACGAGATCAATGATCTGAATACCCGTCTGAAAAACCTTTTAATAAGATTCATCATGATTATCGAATCATCCTGGTGATGATAGCTGCAATATCATCATCCGATGCCCATTGTGCTTTAAACGCCTCAGCCCGCTCAAACAATGGCTCTATGAGGAAGTACATCATTTCTAGTTGTTGCATGTAGAGTGCAGAGTAATAGGCTGGGTATTGGACGTGTAGGCGATGGGCACTATCTGCCGCTTTCTGTACCACGCCGTATATCCCAATAGCCCCTACAACCTCGCCCGCTCTTCGCCCTGCCAGTGCACTGAGTTCAAGACTTAGATTCATGCCTGCTGCGACAAATGATGCTGTTGCCAGAGCAAATCCAGCGTTTGTGAGTGAACTGGCGGCAATATGGATATTAACAGCCATAAGCATTTGTTTGATGCGCTCCAGTTGATCGGGGGTTTTATATTTAAATATTTCTTCGAAATATATTTTAAACATGTCATACGCAACATTGCCATGTTGCAAAAGATAAATAACGCTGTTTTTGAATCGAATGTCTTCGGTCTTTTGTTTCTGGCAGACATCCTGATATTCATCAGTAAAACAGGATGTGTAATACAGTGCTCGCGTTGCACCTGCAGCGATCGTCTCAATCTGATTTGATACGGCTTTTCCTGCACCCGCTAATGCATGGTCGAGTTTTAACGCAAGAATTTTATTAGCCTGAAAATAGCTGATAACTTCATTGCTGTAGTACATAACTGCTCCTTGCTTATTTCATTAAATCCTCTTGCTCATTTTTGTCCAGGGGAAAGCGTCCGATAAACAGTCGGCAGCGAAACGGAAAATAATTCGGCCAGATCGCTTATTGAGTACTCACCGCTTCCGTGCATCCTGCAAAGTTCTTTTTGCTGTTTATCTGACAACTTTGGCTGTTTTCCTCGCCGTTTCCCTTTTGCCCTGGCGATGGCCATACCTTCGCGTGCAGAAAAATGCGCACTGTATGGCCTGATTTTGATGAAGGCCAGCAACTGGAGTATTTGTCGCTTACGTCAGATGAGCTGGCGCTCGCAACCAGCCGCCCCGGAATACTGGCGCAAATTTATTGTATCCTGCAGACGAGTTATTTTAAGGCCAAACATGCTTTCTTTCATTTTCTACCGAAGGATGTGGAAAGTGATTTCGATTTTATGATTCAGCGTTACTTTCGTTAAGTATCACTCACCGACAAAATCATTACCGGTCATCAATATTACGCCCAGCGTAAGCTTACTACCGACTTCTTTGGGTCCCATCAGTGGTCAGGCTCCGTTGGTCCACAGTTGGATGCCCGTGCAGCGCAGATTGTGCGTCGTGATATTACTCCTGGATTTGTTGCCACCGAACTTATCTGCTGGCTGAATGAGAAAACTGTCCGGCCAGGATATTCAACGCTTCAGAAAATCATCAGTAAAGCGCTGTCAACGAACGTTAGCGCCTTTCCGCGATACAGAAACACAAAGTGCACTGAACTCACTCTTCTGCGCGGATGATCCAGAACGTTATAAAAGATGTCTTATCCAGCCTTTAGGCCAGATAAATCAGAACGTTATCATCGATGAGAAACTTCATCTGGACCAGGTTGTCTCCACGCTGGGGATGAAAGACATTACTCAGGGTGCCCTGACCCGCAAATGCCGTATGGCAAGCCCGCAAAATTTTGTCGGCTTCCGGCTCACAACCCTTAATGCGGATCAACATGCCCGTAGCGGATACAGTCAGTACAGTGCCAAGGGGGGTTTTTACGGTACGGATACCAGCGTAACGTGGAGTCACCAGTTTGCGTCAGGATGGGGAACCAGTTTAATCGGCGACTATCGTTGGCTGGATAAAAATGCTGCGGACAGTCCTGTGGTATTCCGTCACAATGATGCCTCTCTGACGGCGGCGATAACCTATTCTTTCTGATAGCGTTTGGACCAACAGCATAAACCTGACTGCTACTGGTCCATCATATCCTGTGACGATTAACTAAACCGTTGAAACAGGCGAGTAAAAGCTTCAGCCTTTATGGCATGCCACACGTTCATAGCCTGTCGGGGATGTTTTTGAAGCGGCTTTGCGCTTTCTGCTATTGATTTTAGGCAGCCAGATTTTGAACTGTTCAGCCAGCAGTCTCGCCTGTTGTTCATCAACTGTACGGCAAATAAACAGCTTGCTCTTGGTTTGATGGGTCACATCAGTGGCGTAAATTTCATAGCTACTGCCGCGCTGATCGTACTCAATATCGGTGAAATGCATGTGTGGCCACAGGCCTGTTCTGACCTCAAACTTACTCAATTCCATATTTGTTACCGTTCTGTTATTACTATGATTAATGTCGTTATCCCTGGTCGGGCCAGTAACTGTAGAACAAATTAGGATTTGTGCCACCGCCGGACAAATTTTTTACCTGACATTCCATTCTGTTGTATAAAATCAACGCATTATCCTCAAATGAAGACGGCTTTTAAGGAGAAAACGATGATTGTAAGAACGTGGCACGGATGCGTTCCGTTAAAACATGCAGAAGGGTTTGCCAGACATCTTCAAAGGACCGGCGTTGAACACGCCAGCGCGACATCGGGAAACAAAGCCGCATTCGTCTATCAGGAAACACAGGGAGAGTGGCAACACTTCTTCCTGGCGACGTACTGGGAGGATTTAACTGCGGTGAAAAATTTGCTGCTGAGAACGACAACGTCGCAGTGACCTGCGTGATGATATGACGTTTGCGCTAACCTCGAATTTCAGTGCTGCGTCTGCTGAAAGTCCGTGCGTTTAACGGCTAAGGTGATCCACCGCCAGGCTGACAAAATCGCAGAAGATAGCCGTCGGGGTCCTGAACCAGGAATTCTTTCTGACATTCATATTGAGCGCCGGTGTGATAACAATTTTCGCGCAGGGGACGAAAGAGGGGCGTTCCGTGCGTAAGCAGTCGATTGTAGAGCGTGTCGATATCCGCTACTTCAATCTGAAAATTGATCCCCCGTCCCAGAGGTCGGGCCAATTTTGCGGTCTGCCAGCCTTCTTCATGCATCTGCTCAATCATTAACTGTGCTTCACCATAACACAAATAGGCGAAGTCCGGCTGAACTCGTCTTATCCTGACTTCCCAGCCGATAACGTCAACATAAAAAGCATAAGACGCGGCAAAGTCCGCGACGGTCAGCTCGGGAACCATAGGGTTCCAGTAGAGAGTATCAACTGCGTTTTCGGCGCACATGGTTACGGGTAACTTTATGTAAATAAATAAAATAATGCGACATGCGTTTTTTTTCAGCAATTGTCACAACGCTATCCGTTTAAATAACAACAGGATTCTGCCGTCTAACTTTCAACGATATGAAAGCCTCTGTCAACCACCGCACATACTGAACCCGCTCCTCAAAAACCTCTTTTTAGTACCTTCACGCAACTGTCAAACATATCTGTTTATTTAAAGTGATTAGTCTGGTAAAAGTGATAAATATCATGTCAATTTGTTAATTACATAAGGTGTTTAATGTTCGGTTAAGGTTGCGGGCGTATGATTTGATACCGGTATGAAATAAAGGTTTTGCTAATAATTTATTTCACCAGGCAGATTTTAATGATTTTGCATGTTTTTCGCAGATTTTGGCGATTTTTGATGAACGTTAAACGACATTTTGTTCATTATTTTATTTCAAAATTGCGCTCAATTTTCTGGAAAAATTGCAAAACAGTTTAAGGATATTACTTAATGGCATTTCTTCCGTTTTCACGACCTTCTTTGGGTGAAGCTGAACTGTCTGCAGTGCGTGATGTGTTTGCATCTGGATGGATTACTACCGGGCCAAAATGTGCCGAACTGGAACGTGCATTCTGCCAGCTGACCGGGAATCAACATGCTATTGCCGTGACGTCTGCAACAGCAGGTATGCACGTGATGTTAATGGCGCTGGGCATCAAGGCAGGTGATGAGGTCATTACCCCTTCGCTGACCTGGGTTTCTACTCTGAACATTATTACCTTGCTGGGCGCAACCCCGGTAATGATTGATATCGACGTTGATAATCTGATGGTAACGCCTGAGGCCATTGAAGCGGCGATAACCCCTAAGACCAAAGCCATCATTCCTGTCCATTACGCCGGCGCGCCTGTCGACATCGATGCCATTTATGCTATCGGTAAACGCCACGGGATTCCGGTCATCGAAGACGCCGCACATGCCGCAGGCACTTACTACAAAGGCCAGCATGTTGGTGGACATGGCAATGCGATTTTTTCTTTCCACGCAATCAAGAATATGACCTGTGCTGAGGGTGGGCTGGTCGTCACGGATGATGCCGCGCTTGCCGATCGAATTCGCAGCCTGAAGTTTCATGGTCTTGGCGTTGATGCCTTTGACAGACAAACCCACGGCCGTCAGCCACAGGCTGAAGTCATCATGCCTGGGTTCAAATACAACCTGCCTGATATCAGCGCAGCTATTGCGCTGGTCCAGCTCGAAAAGTTGCCTGAAATTAACCAGCGCCGTGCGGCCATTGCGCAACGCTATCTGGAGGCGCTCAAAGACACGCCGTTCAAACCGCTGGTTCCGCCAGCCTGGCAGCATCAACATGCCTGGCATCTGTTCATCATTCGTGTTGATGAGCAGGCATGCGGTTTCTCTCGTGATGCGCTGATGCAGAAGCTTAAAGAGCAGGACATTGGAACCGGTCTCCATTTCCGGGCGGCGCATACTCACAAATATTACCGTGAACACTATCCGCACCTATCACTGCCCGCCACTGAGTGGAACAGCGAGCGTATATGTTCGATTCCGTTGTTTCCCGACATGACCGACGATGACGTTGAACGCGTTATCAGCGCACTACGTGGACTGACTGGGGTTTAAATGTTCGACGATAAAGAGATTGAAAAAGTATCGGTGGTTATCCCGGTCTATAACGAGCAGGAGAGTTTACCGGCGTTGATTCAGCGTACCAATGACGCCTGCAAAACCCTTAATCTGGACTATGAAATCCTGCTGGTCGATGACGGTAGCCAGGACGCCTCCGCCGTGATGATTGCGGATGCAGCTTCACTGCCGGACAGCCATATTGTGGCTGTGTTGCTTAACCGAAATTACGGTCAGCACTCTGCCATTATGGCGGGCTTCAGCCATGTCAGCGGTGATTTGATTATCACGCTGGATGCAGATTTACAGAATCCCCCTGAAGAGATCCCGCGTCTGGTTGCTGCCGCTCAGGAAGGCTATGACGTTGTGGGAACCGTGCGCCAGAACCGCCAGGACAGCTGGTTCCGTCGTCAGGCCTCACGCACTATCAATCAGATGATTCAGCGCGTGACCGGCAAATCGATGGGCGATTATGGCTGCATGCTCCGGGCTTACCGCCGCCACATTATCGATGCCATGCTGAATTGCCACGAACGCAGTACGTTCATTCCGATTCTGGCTAACACCTTTGCACGGCGCACCATTGAATTACCCGTGACGCACGCTGAGCGTGAGCATGGCGATTCAAAATACAGCTTTATGCGCTTAATTAACCTGATGTATGACCTGGTGACCTGCCTCACCACCACACCACTGCGCATGCTGAGCGTCCTCGGCAGCCTGATCGCGCTGACGGGGTTTGCCTTTTCCCTGGTGTTGATTCTGCTGCGTTTGTGCTTTGGCGCAGCCTGGGCTGGTGATGGCGTCTTTATGCTGTTTGCCGTGCTGTTCATCTTCATAGGTGCACAGTTTATTGGCATGGGGCTGCTTGGCGAATATATCGGCCGTATCTACAACGATGTCCGTGCCAGACCTCGCTATTTTATTCAACGTGTTATCAATCCTCAGAAAGACCGTTCTGTACAGGAAACCGAGTAATGAAAACTATCGTCTTCGCTTATCACGACATGGGTTGTGCGGGCATCAATGCGCTGTTGAAAGCAGGTTACACCATCAGCGCCATCTATACCCATGCCGACACGGCGTCAGAAAATCACTTTTTTGGCTCAGTGGCGCGAATCGCGGCTGAAAATTCTATCCCGGTTTATGCTCCGGATGAAGTTAACCATCCTCTGTGGATCGATCGCATCAAATCGTCTGAACCCGATGTGATTTTCTCTTTCTATTACCGTAACCTGCTGTGCGATCAGATTCTGAACAGTGCGAAGCAGGGTGCCTTTAACCTTCACGGTTCACTGCTGCCAAAATATCGCGGACGCGCACCGTTAAACTGGGCGCTGGTTAACGGAGAAACCGAAACCGGTGTCACCTTACACCGCATGGTTAAAAAAGCGGATGCGGGCGAGATCATTGCTCAGCAGCGTGTCGCCATCGCCGATGAAGATAACGCACTAACGCTGCACCGCAAACTGGTCGACTGCGCCACTGAGCTGCTGGAAAGCGCGTTGCCTGCCATGAAGCAGGGCAATATCGTCGGCACTGCGCAAAATGAAGCGGAAGCCACCGTAGTGGGTCGCCGCACGCCTGAAGATGGTCGGATTAACTGGGCATTGCCAGCCAGCCAAATCAATAATCTGGTTCGTGCGGTAACTGACCCATGGCCGGGTGCCTTTGCTTTTGCTGGCACCACCAAATTCGTGGTCTGGAAAGCAAAAGTATTATCTACTGCGCATAATGTCCGTCCTGGCACCGTGCTGTCTGCGGAGCCTTTCGTTGTCGCTTGCGGTGAGGGCGCACTGGAGATTCAGACCGGACAGACCGCCAATAGCGTTTACATGAACGGTATCCAGCTGGCTCAGCATCTTGGCATGGTGAATGGCGCGCTGCTGTATTCCCAGGCCGTTGCAGCCGTTAAACGTCGTACGCGTGTATTGATTCTGGGCGTAAACGGCTTTATCGGTAATCATCTGACCGAGCGTCTGTTGCAGGACGATAACTTTGAAGTGTTTGGCCTGGATATCGGTTCAGATGCGATTAGCCGCTTTGTCGGTCATCCGCGCTTCCAGTTCGTTGAAGGCGATATCAGTATTCACTCTGAATGGATCGAATATCACATCAAAAAATGTGATGTCATCCTGCCATTAGTGGCCATCGCGACACCGATCGAATATACCCGTAACCCGCTGCGCGTTTTCGAGCTGGATTTTGAAGAAAACCTCAAAATCGTGCGTGACTGTGTCAAGTACGGCAAACGCATCATTTTCCCATCGACGTCTGAAGTGTACGGCATGTGTACCGATGCAAACTTCGATGAGGATCACTCCAATCTGGTTGTGGGTCCGATTAATAAACAGCGCTGGATTTACTCCGTTTCCAAGCAGCTGCTGGACCGCGTCATCTGGGCTTATGGTGAAAAACAAGGGCTACGCTTTACCCTGTTCCGTCCTTTCAACTGGATGGGCCCGCGCCTGGACAACCTGAATGCGGCGCGCATCGGCAGTTCACGCGCCATCACACAACTGATCTTAAACCTGGTGGAAGGATCGCCGATCAAGCTGTTTGATGGTGGCCGTCAGAAACGTTGCTTTACCGATATCAGCGATGGTGTAGAAGCGCTGTTTAAAATTATTGAGAACAAAAACAATAATTGCGACGGACAAATCATCAACATCGGTAATCCGGATAACGAAGCGAGTATCAAAGAGCTGGCCGAACGCCTGCTGGAAAGCTTTGAACGTCATCCGCTGCGTGCCAGCTTCCCACCGTTTGCCGGTTTCCGTGAAGTGGAAAGCAGCAGCTATTACGGTAAGGGCTATCAGGATGTTGAACACCGTAAGCCATCCATCCGTAATGCAAAACGCCTGCTCGGCTGGACACCAACCGTGGAAATGAACACCACGATTGATAACACACTCGACTTCTTCCTGCGTACCGTTGAGCTTCAGGACGACAAGGAATGAAGAAAGTTGGTCTGCGTGTTGATGTAGATACCTGGCGCGGGACAAAACTTGGCGTCCCCGCGCTCCTGGATCTGTTCAATAAACATGATCTTCAGGCGTCGTTTTTCTTTAGTGTCGGACCCGACAACATGGGACGCCATTTATGGCGTCTGATGAAACCGCGCTTTCTGTGGAAAATGCTGCGCTCACGCGCAGCATCACTTTATGGCTGGGACATTCTGTTAGCCGGAACGGCCTGGCCAGGAAAGCGGATCGGGGCAGGGATGAGCGATATCATTCGCTCAACCGCCGATCGCCATGAGGTCGGTCTGCATGCCTGGGATCATTTTGCCTGGCAAACCTGGGCCGGCGTCTGGAAAGAGCCGCAGCTCATTCAGCAGATTGCCATGGGCCGCGACGCGCTGGAGGCGATAACCGGTCAGCCAGTGACCTGCTCAGCAGTGGCTGGCTGGCGGGCAGATGGTCGGGTTATTCAGGCTAAAGAAACCTTTGGCTTTCAGTACAACAGCGACTGTCGCGGGACGGCACCCTTTCGACCGCAGTTAAGAAACGGCGAACTGGGTACGGTCCAGATCCCCGTCACGTTACCGACATGGGATGAAGTGGTCGGACCCACGCTCAGTGCCGAGCGTTTCAACGATTATATTCTGGAAAAAATCCAGGCTGATCAGGGCACGCCGGTTTATACCATTCATGCCGAAGTGGAAGGTATCAGTCAGCTTGATGCTTTTGATACGTTGTTGCAGCGTGCCCGTGCGCAAGGAATACAGTTTTGTCCGCTGAGCGAACTCTTACCTGAAGACCTTGATACTTTACCTGTGGGTAAGGTTGTTCGTGGTCATATCGCTGGCCGGGAAGGCTGGTTGGGTTGTGAGAATTTAACAAGGTAAGCACCATGACTGCCACCAAAAAGACCCTTTTACTGGTTTCACTTTTTATCCTCTATTATTTAGTTCCTCTGGAGTTCCGTAACCTCTGGCAGCCTGATGAAACACGCTATGCCGAGATCAGCCGTGAAATGCTGCAAAACGGTAACTGGATTACGCCCCACTTCTTTGGTCTACGTTATTTTGAAAAACCTATAGCGGGTTACTGGATCAATACCGTGGGTCAGGCCATTTTTGGTCACAATAACTTTGCGGTCAGGATTGGTTCCGTCTTTTCTGTGCTGATGAGCGCGGTATTACTTTACTGGCTGGGATGCCGTATTTTTGTCCAGCATAGCGTTGCTTTAACGGGCAGCGTCATCTTTTTAACGTCCCTTCTGGTTTACAGCATTGGCAGCTATGCTGTGCTGGACCCGATGCTGACGCTGTGGATGGTGGCTGCCATGTGCAGCTACTGGTTTGCCACTGAGGCGCAAAACACCCGGCAACGTATCGTACGTTACCTGTTGTTGGGGCTGGCCTGCGGCATGGGTTTTATGACCAAAGGTTTTCTGGCGCTGGCCGTGCCGGTACTGGCTATCCTGCCGTGGGCCGTCTGGAATCAGCGTTTCCGCGAACTGATTATCTATGGCCCCCTTGCCATAATCAGTGCGGCGTTAATCAGCGCGCCCTGGGCGATAGCCATTCAGCAACAGCAGCCTGATTTCTGGCATTACTTCTTTTGGGTTGAGCATATTCAGCGGTTTGCCGAAGATAATGCGCAGCACAAAGCCCCTTTCTGGTATTACCTGCCTGTTCTGGTTGCCGGCTCGCTTCCCTGGCTGGCGCTGCTGCCGGGGGCATTGCGGTCGGGCTGGCGTGAACGTAAACAGTCCCCGGGTGCAGTTTATCTTCTGAGTTGGGTTGTTATTCCTCTGGTGTTTTTCAGTATTGCAAAAGGCAAACTGCCAACGTATATCTTGCCCTGCTTTGCGCCACTGGCCTTGCTGATGGCTGAGTATGCCTGGCAAAAGGCCCGCAATCACACGCGCGTGTTTAAAGTCAACGCGTGGATCAATGTCCTCTTTGGTAGCGCCTGCGTCGTGGCGTTGTTAGTGGTCTTTGCGCCCTGGGGATTAAGCCATCGACCTCTTTATGGTTCACACCAACTGCTGGCATTGACGATGGCCGTGCTGTCCTTTGCCGGCTGGGCCATCGTGGGCGTTTTCAGCCTGAAATCGCCACAACATCGTTGGCTGGCCGCGGCACTGTGTCCTTTAACGTTGGCGCTGTGTGTCGGCTCGGCCATCCCTGAAGGGGTTGAAAATACCAAGCAGCCGCAGGTGTTTATTCGCAGTATTGAAAGCAGCCTTGCTAACAGCCGCTATATCTTAAGTGATAATTCGGGTGTGTCATCGGCGATCGCCTGGACAATGAAACGCAGCGATATCATTGCATACAGTGAAAAAGGCGAACTGCAATATGGCTTAAGCTTCCCTGACGCACGATCAGCCTATGTCAGCAGCGAAGATTTCCCCCAGTGGCTTCAGGCGCACCGTAAACAGGGCAATGTCTCGCTTATTATGATGCTGGATCGAGGAGAAGCCACACCAACAGATTTGCCGCCAGCGGATGCCGTTTATCGCAACGGTCGGATGCTTCTGCTGCAATATAACGCGGCGGAGTAGCCATGAGCCTGTTGTTGGTCTTACTGACCAGCCTGCTGACCTGCGCGGGTCAGCTCTGCCAAAAGCAGGCGGCGCGTCAAACAAACCGGGCTAAACTCACCGGCTGGCTGATTGCCAGCCTGGCGATGTTGGGCCTGGGGATGATCGTCTGGTTGTTGGTGCTGCAGCGTTTACCGGTAAGCCTGGCGTACCCGATGCTGAGTATCAACTTCATCTTAGTGGCGCTGGCTGCACGCTTTATCTGGCATGAAAAAATGACCCGCTGGCAATGGGCTGGCACCGTCCTGATTGTCGCGGGCGTCGCTATCATAGGGAGTTATGCATGACGGGCTATCTGCTGGCAATGTGTAGCGTTTTACTGGTGACGGTTGCTCAGTTGATGCTGCGCTGGGCAATGCACCAGTTGCCCGCGTTGTCTCTGCTTATGACGCACTATTCCCTCCACTGGCTACCGCTGCTGGTATTGTGCGGCGGATTAACGGCTTATGCCTGCTCAATGGTGTGCTGGTTTTTAGCATTACGCCATCTACCGCTGAGTCGGGCTTATCCGCTGCTAAGCATCAGTTACGTACTGGTATGGCTCCTGGCTATCAGCCTTCCGCTGTTCGCTGAGCCATTCCATGCAGGCGCGATGGTGGGCGTGTTTCTGATATTGGCCGGATTACTCTGTATGTGCGTTAAACCTGGAAAAACAGGCTGAGCACCGCTCTGTCTCTCGGCAGATAAATCAGCCTTGCTGTTGGCTAATGGCAGGATCATTAGGCGTGCGAAATGGCGGGAGCAAAGCGTCGCTTTGGCCGCGCAGTCTGCATATTCGGATGGAGAAGGGTGCTTTCGCCTGAATGAAGCAGAGAAGGGATTGATCTTCTTTGTTCAACGGGAATCAGACGAACTGGACAGTCATGCTGACTGTAGATGCGTCAGGAAGGTAAACGCCGGCATAAAGCCGGCGTTTGTTTTAGCAAGGATCAGAAAGTCTCCCAGTTACCTTCTGCCGTGCTGGGCTGACGTGGAGAGATCAGCGTCTTAGGTGCAGACTTCGGTGCGCTGTGGCTGATGGCCATACCACTTCTGTTCGCAGGCACACGGAAGACAGCGACGGTTTTCTCCAGCTCTTCCGCCTGAGATTCCAGCGAGCTGGCGGCGGCTGAAGACTCTTCAACCAGCGCGGCGTTTTGCTGCGTTGTCGTATCCATCTCCGTCATGGCCTGAGCGATTTGCGATATTCCACGGTTTTGCTCATCGGAGGCTGCAGCAATTTCACTCATGATGTCTTTCACCTGGGTCACAGACAGCACAATTTCATCCATTGTGCTTCCCGCCTGATCGACCAGCGTTGAGCCTTCGTTAACGCGGTTCAACGAATCACGAATCAGTGTTTCGATTTCCTTCGCCGCAACGGAACTGCGCTGAGCAAGGTTTCTGACTTCGCCTGCCACGACCGCAAAACCACGGCCCTGTTCACCGGCTCGTGCCGCTTCAACGGCCGCGTTGAGTGCCAGAATATTCGTCTGGAAGGAAATCCCATTGATGACGCTGATGATTTCACCAATTTTACCCGAACTGGTCGTAATACCTTGCATGGTGGTGACAACGTTACGGATGATGTCACCGCCTCGCCCAGCGTTCACAGACGCTTCCGTTGCCAGTTGGCTGGCGTGGTGGGCGTTCTCGGCATTTTGCTTCACGGTTGAGGTTAACTCTTCCATGCTGGCCGCAGTTTGCACCACGGCAGCAGACTGCTGTTCAGTGCGCGATGACAAATCCATATTACCGGCGGCGATCTCAGAGGAAGCGCGTGCCACGCTGTTCACACCGTCGCGCACGTTGGTGATGATGTTTTGCAGGCTCTCATTCATCACACTGACGGCCTGCATTAACTGCCCGAGTTCATCACGACGCGTGGTTGAAAGCGTAGCAGTGAGATCGCCTTCAGAGATACGCTGGGCAACGCTCAGGGTTTCTTTTAGCGGAACAGTAATTGAGACGGTGATGCGCCAGGCCACTAACAAGCTAAGCAGAACACAAATAGCCGCAACGATTGCGATCTGGCTTTCAGCGCTACGTAATGCGTCAGCGGATTCAGACGCCTGATAGTTAAAGAGTCCAGCCACATATCCATTCAGCTTTTCTGCTGTAGCACTGAGCTCCGTCGATGCCGTTGATTCCTTACCCATGGCGGCAATGTAATCCACGAAACCCTGTTTAAGTTTCGCTAAATCCGTTTTTTGCGTATTCAACACCGCCTGGATTTCGGGGACAGAAAGCGCTAACAGCTGAGCACGTATCTGTTCGACAGAGGTAATGTTGCCATAAATTTCGGTCTTGCTGGACTCACTGGGTTTATCAATAAAGCGTTCTACATCACCCGCAATTTCCTTGAGGAGTGAGGCCAACCGCAATACCTGTAGCATCGCTTCGGGCTGAGCGGAAAGATTCAGCCCATCAAGGCTTTGTCCAAGAGAGAGGAGATCATTATCCTGAATCAACGTAGCCGCCGCTGAGGAGCTTTTCGCCGCACTGTAAAATGCCTGCCGCAGCGTCTGATAGTTTTGTATAGCAGTGCCTAATACACTGAGTTGTTCTTTGCCTTCGGTGTTCCAGTCAAAATTTTTCAGCTTATCAAAGTGGGTACTTAGCTGGTTGAGCGCACTGGCGTTAACCTGAGCATATTGATCATCTTTAGTATATTGATACAGCAGACGGTTCGTGCGTGCCTTGCTGAGAGCATTGACCATATCAACAGTAATATCTTGTTTTGCTGCATTCTCTTTGATGCTTTGAAAGCCTTTGAACGCTAAGAGAGCAATAGCCAGAGTGGCAACAATCAGCACACAAAAACTCAATCCCAGCTTTTTACCCATTTTCATATCGGAAAACGTACGCGTAATAGACATAATTTCACCCTGATAGGCCGATACAGAATTATTATTTTGCAGCCTGTTTTTAAACCACACTGCTTAATAAAACTTATCGACTGCCACAATGAAAACTTTAAAGACATTTTGAAATATAAATTCACAATTGTGACATGGATGCATTTATGTGGATTTTTATGGCTATTTCAGGCTTTGGTGTTAATAGTAAGGGCCAGGATAGTTAGGGAACGAATAATTTATGGCGGATTTTTGCTGACATACTTTTACATTTATGGCCAATGCAAGCATAAATATTTAATATGATTTTAAGCGGAAACTCAACTAATAATTATATTAATATCAATAACATAAATATAAATCCGCGCTCCATCAGTAAATTAACAGCTTAAAGGCTTAATAATCACTGGCGAAACCGAATCATCCACAAAAGATACGTTAACCTCTCTTAACATGTGTTAGCTGTTATGTAGCATTCTGGTTATAATTTGTATTAGTTAATTACAGAGATTAAATAATATTTCACCGACACTCCATCAATGAGAGGGACGTTTAATCTGATTAATCTTTTTCAACTATTTGGAAACAGGCTAACCAAACATGCAATATATGACCTTTCTTCTTGCTGCGTTAATTTTTTGCGGCTCTGCTGCTGCGGCCCCGTCGGCGTCAGAACCCGTTTCGCAACTCTCGCGTGCGCTTCATGAGAGAATGTTATTAATGAAGGATGTCGCCGCCTTCAAAAAAACCCACAATAAGCCGATTGAAGACCTGGCGCGAGAGCAGGATGTACTGGCAGAAGCCAAGGAGAAATCGGCACAAGCCGGGCTTGATCCGCAGTCCGTAACGGTGTTTTTTCAGGGTTTAATGGATGCCAGCAAAGCGATTCAGTATCGCTATCTGGCTGACTGGTTGGGCGCACCTCATTCCGTGCCGCCCGCAAAAGATCTGGCAGACCTGAGGAAGCAAATTAATCTGTTAGACGGACAAATTTTGCAAGCCATCAATCAGCAACTGTCACAGGGTGGTTTCACAAAAGATGAGCTGACCCATCTGCATCAGCAACTCAACGTCCAGCATCTGGCGGATAACGATATCAACCACGTTTTACAGGGGCTTGAGCAAATCAAACTCAAAGGCTAACGCGTCGCAACGGGCCGACAAGCACGTTGAATACTTATGAACGCCTTCTCATACTTTTCGCAATGCCATCGTTAACACGCTATCCGCCCGTTAAGGCGGATAGCGTAAAATGTCGCCCGGTTAATTAGCCTGGCGGCTCTTATCACTTATTGTCCTAAATCGTAAATAGCGCGCCTTATCATGCTCAGCCTGTCGGGCGAGATAACGTACCCGGAAAATATCGTGCCGCGTGATCACCCCAACCACCTTGCCAGATTGTGGCACCGTCACGACGACAATACCGATTTCCTGATCTGCAATCTGGCTGCACAACGTATCCGGGCAGATACTGACAGGTTTTTCATCTTCCACCAGATCTTGCCAACGACTGTCTGGTGACTTGTTCTGCCTTTGCCAGTGAGTCCTGTCTTTACGCGACACTACAGATAAAAACACGACCATCGGGTAATGATGATGTGCATGGCGATCTGACATCCGTTCAATGACCTCACTCAGCGTGAGCGATGCATCCAACGTCGCGGGCGACGTTGACATAATTTGCCGGGCTTTTGTGGTTTCTGGCGTATCGGTCGTATATTCCTGCTCGATGTGCGTGCGATGACACCGATGATAAGACGGTGCGGCCAGAATATGCAGCGCGTTGGCATTTCCCGACATCGGGTTTTCAGCAAATGAAAACTGTTTGTACCAGAACACATTCGTCATCAGTGCAATGAGCTTAAGCAAGGCAATGGCACCGAAAGCACCACCCATGCCTGGCAGCAATCCCCTTAAAGTCAGTATAATGACGCGTTTCGTTACAGTGTGGTCGGCTAATTTGAGCCTGGCAGGTAATTCACAGCGAGCTCCTGCATAATGTCTTCCTGAGCAAGGTAAAGGCGGGGAACTTACATCGCATCGCGACCTGGATTAAATGACAAAAGGTTATTGCATGTCACAGCCGAAGATGAAAGATGCTGATTACGCCTTACTGGCAAACTTCCGCGCGACGTTACGCACGTTTATCGCGTTTAGTGAAAGTCAGGCTCGCAGCGTTGGGGTACGTTGCCGAGCGGCTGATTTTAAAACCACACAGCGCATCAGGACTGATTAGTCGGCTGGAGGAAGCGGGGTTGATTACCCGCGAAGCGGATGCCGCCGATCAACGTAGGATGGCCCTAAAATTAACGCCTCAGGCAGAAGTCTTGCTTGAGGCGCTGTCTCTGGCGCATATAGAAGAGTTGAAAACCTTAAAGCCCTTGCTGGTGAATCTGGTCGATGATTTTGGTGGCTAAAACAGTCTCAAACGTGGCGGCAGAATAGCGGCGTGTTTCACCGTAAACAGTCTATATATTTCTGTGCAGATTGCATCACGACCTGTTTCGCATTGGGCGCAATGTCGCGTCCTTCAAACGCACTGTAAAGTCGTTCGAAATCATAGGGCTCAAGGCGGGCGGCGATGTCGCTGATTTTAGC
This sequence comes from Pantoea sp. SJZ147, assembly GCF_007828605.1. NCBI lineage: Bacteria > Pseudomonadati > Pseudomonadota > Gammaproteobacteria > Enterobacterales > Erwiniaceae > Pantoea > Pantoea sp. SJZ147. Next base: position 94,656 of record NZ_VIVB01000008.1, on the reverse strand, counting down.
CGCCGGCAAAGGGAGCATATTGGGGTAACTCCACATAAAGGAGACGGCGTTCGCGCCAGCCGTGACCTGCACAACATCGCCTGACAGTAAGACGCCATCGTCTTTCGCCCAGTGCAGCACCGTGCCACCGTCGAAATGCCCTCCTAAACGTAACAGTGTCACTTCAGGCATGATTTCTTTGGCCTCGCCCTCCCATAACCGCAGGTACGGACTGTCGCGCATAATCCACTCGCTATCGCTGGCGTGCAGATAAATCGGCGCATCAAAAGCCGCCGCCCAGTCTTGCATCGTGCTGTAGTAATGAGGATGAGAAATGGCAATCGCACTAAGGCCGCCAAGTGCGCGAACAATATCAATCGTTGCATCATCAAGGTTAGGAATACAGTCCCAGAGGACGTTGCCCTGTGTGCCTTTCACTAAAAAAGCGCGCTGATCGATGGCAAATCCTGGCACCGTTTTCAGGCTCAACAAGGCTTTTTCATGCTGATACCATTTATTGCTGTGGCCTGCGTGCAGTGCCTCAGGTGAAATCCATTGTTGCCCCTGTTTAGGGACATACTGACGTTCATCTTCACAAATTTTACAGTGCGCGATCTGAACATCCAGCTGTTGATAAGACGTGCCGCATGTGAGGCAAATTTTAATCATCACGGTCGCTCCCGTTAACCATTCAGATTAATTTTAGCGTTTTTACCCGGTGCAGGTTTCAATTTGTGCGAGGACAGACGTCTAAAAACATGCCGGGCTGTATATCAAAAAGTCGCTGCCGTTCAGACTAAACCGTCCCACTTCACGCATTCCAAGGCGCTGGTGAGCCTGAATGGAATGATAATTGTCAGCCTGAATAAACAGAACGGGGGCTTTATTACCGTAATATCGGCACATTTCATCGTACAAACCCGTCAGTAAGCCCTGACCACGGGCGGCCGTGCTGATGCAGACCGGGCCGTAAATCCAGCACTGCTGCGCGGGCGGCCAGGCACGAAGCATCGTTTTCACGATCTCCGGACCTTGCTGGAACGATGTGGTGCTAAATAACACGCCGGCGATCCCAGAAGCGGATTGCGCGACCACCACAAAGGCCCCCGGATGATTCAACATCCCGGCAACCTTTTCGCCAGGAAAATCCCCGTTCAGCGTTCCGCCATTCCCCGCTGAGTTTTCCTGAAGCAGGGCAGTGATGCCTGCCAGGTCCTGCGACGTTGCTTGCCTGATGACATATTTATCCGAACTGACCATGCTCTCTCCCTCCTGAACCGGTGTTGCGGTGGCGTGTTATCACGCCTACCTCTTCGATGTGTTCCCTACTGTATCCCACGTCGCCCGCGACCATTTTAACAATGTCACGTTTACTGCCGTCAGCAGGCAATGGCGGCGCGCTGGATTGGCGCTATGTGATTTTGCAGGATGTACCTGTGGAGGCGGAATATAAAGCCAGCTAACACATTCTCATAAAAAACCTGCTTCTAATCGCATAGAATACGCATACGCTTCCCCAGGTTTTTCGGGGATGATTTTAGCCATCAAAAAGAGGAAAAATGATGTCTGATAAACCGTTGAAAATCGTCACGCTACTGGGAAGCCTGAGAAAAGGTTCGTACAACGCAATGATTGCCCAGGCGCTACCGCAACTGGCCCCACAGGGCGTGCTGATTGAGGCGCTTCCATCCATTCGGGATATTCCACTTTATGACGCCGATATTCAGCAAGAAGAGGGGTTTCCTGCCTCTGTTGAAAAGATCGCTGAACAGATTCGTCAGGCAGATGGCGTGATTATCGTCACACCTGAGTACAACTATTCTGTCCCGGGCGGATTGAAAAATGCGATCGACTGGTTATCCCGCGTTCCCAATCAGCCGCTCGCGGGAAAACCGGTGGCGATTCAGACCAGCTCCATGGGCGCGATCGGTGGCGCGCGTTGCCAGTATCACCTGCGTCAAATTCTGGTGTTTCTTGACGCCATGGTACTGAACAAACCGGAATTTATGGGTGGTATCATTCAGAATAAAGTTGATGAACAGGCGGGTAAGGTGATTGAGCAGGGCACGCTTGAGCATCTGGCCAGGCAATTAGCGGCATTCAGTGATTTTATCCGCAAAGTTAATTAGCCTGGTTTTCCCGCAGGCGGTCTGAAAAAAACCACGCTTAAAAAAAGCGTGGTTTTTAAATTGAGGATTAGCGCAGTAAAGACAGCATGGTCTGTGGAACCTGATTGGCCTGTGCCAGTACAGATGAACCCGCCTGCTGCAGGATCTGCGCACGTGACATATTTGATACCTCGGTCGCATAGTCCGCGTCCTGAATACGGCTACGTGCAGCAGTCAGGTTAGTCACGGTATTATTCAGGTTGCTGATTGTAGATTCAAAGCGGTTTTGAGACGCACCCAACAGGCTACGTTGGCTGTCGACGGCCTTAATCGCTTTATCGATATCCGCCAGCGGGGTGCTACCAGAAGCGCTACCACTACTACCACCAGTGACTGCACCTTTCAGCACGTCGAAGCCGATAGCCGCGGTGCTGCGGGCTGTACCATTAACCGTCTGCCCGGTTGTCACACTGGTGTTCTGCACAGTACCTGAAGACGCGTTACCCGCTGCAGCCAAATCGAAGCTGTCACTTGAGCTAATGGTGATACCGATAGTCTGTCCATCCTGAGAACCGACCTGGAAATTATAAGTGCTGTTGCCTGAACCCGTGTTCAACACTTTAATGCCGTTGAAATCCGTCTGTTTCGTGTCACGGTCAATTTCCTGCATACGCTGGTTAACTTCGGCCTGGATAGAGTCGATATCAGAGGCTGAGTTAGAGCTGTTCTGCGCCTGTACAGTCAGGTCGCGGACGCGCTGCAGGTTGTTGTTTATTTCATCCAGCGCGCCTTCAGCCGTCTGAGACAACGAAATCCCATCATTGGCGTTACGCGCCGCAACCGTCAGACCGTTGATATTTGACGTAAAGCGGTTAGCAATGGCTTCGCCAGCGGCATCATCTTTGGCACTGTTGATGCGCAGACCCGATGACAGGCGCTCAATCGCCGTACCGAGAGATGACTGAGACTTATTCAGGTTATTTTGAGTAATTAACGACAGGACGTTAGTGTTGATGACTGACATGGTAAATTCCTTCTTATGAGAACGTATTATTTACGCATTATTATTATCGAACCCTTCCTGCTAAACTTTAATAAAAAAAAGCCAGATAAGATTAATTATTGAATAAGTATTTTGTTGTAAAATCTCAGTTGTAAATATAAGAATCAACCGGAAAGAAATGATTATAACCCCACACAAAACCCAACCAAAAAACCAATTTCCTTAAGGTTAAACACGTTTTGTTACAGCGTAAGGCTTTAAAAAGCACAGATGATTAAAGGGTTTACTCAGTATTCCACAAAGCGTTTATCTGTGACCTTTTCGCTAAAAGATGCTTTCATTAGAGAAACTGCATTAAATATTTAAAAATACATTGGGTAAGATATATCATTAACGGAATATAAAAAACCAATACTCACGTTAATGAGGTTTGTACAGGCGCGAGGTTAAAGCAGTAGCGTTGACGATACCGCGCGGCATAAAAAATTCTGCATTAGTTTTTGGCTTATGACAAAGGCGATGTGTCTTGTCAGCGTGCGAGCATTCGCCTAATGGATATTGGCCCGGCAATGCGACGAGGTTCTGGATAAAGAGTTACGCCAAATTCATGGCTTACGGATGCGATAAAAAAGTGCTATTGAGGAAGTAACCTAATACCAGATAAAATCAGGGCCTTATAATGGATAAATGCTGATGGCGCAGGAGCACCATCAGCATTAAAGGTAGAATGTTCATGTGGCAAAACGGCGTGAGGCAGGCGTTACATCTTCGCGAACTGGGCTGACAGATAATCACCCGTCTGCGTCATTGAAGAGACCAGCGTACTCAGATTGGTAAATTCCGTTTTGTACTGTGCCATCACTGCCGTGATTTGATCGTTGACGGTATTGTACTGATCGGACAACTGTTTTAACGAGGTATTAATCCCCGTGGTCGCATTTGATACTGTGCCGTTACTTGCCAGCATATCATTCAGTTTATTGGTCACCTGCGTGGCGAAACCTGTTGTTTTTCCATCCCCCGTCAAAAAGCTTAAAACATCTGCGGGTTGGTTGGTTAAGGCGGCATTCAGCTTCGTACTGTCTACCGTCAGATCACCTTTATCGTCCTGCGTTATTCCGAGCTGAGAAAGTACCTGAATATTTCCTGTACCCTGAGGATCGGAAAATTGACTGCGCAGACTGGTCTGGATATTCATTAATGTATTATCCCCCAGCAAATCGCCATTATCTGTACTCTGTGCCTGTCCTGCCTGAACCGGAGTATAGTTTGTCTGGTCTGCGATGGTTTTCTGCAGCGAATTATACGCATCAACATACGACTGAACGGCTGTCGCCATTGGCGAGGTATCTGTAGCAATGGATAAGGTTTCAGGCGATCCGCTGTTAACTTTATTAAGATTCAGCGTTACGCCCTCCGGCGCATCCGTCACGATGTTGCTGCTGCGCGTAATAGATAATCCGTTAACCTTCAATTGAGCATCCTCAGCGGCAACCTGCTGTGTCATAGCGTTATTACTCCCGCCCTGGCTATAGTTAATGTATTGCGACAATGTGGCATCATTTGTACTTACGGTCATGGCATTCGCCGTGCCGCTATCGCGCGCCGTCAGGGATAAATAGTAGGTATTGTCATTGGCCATAATCACACTGGCATTGACGCTACCTTGTTGCTTGTTAATCGCATCACGGATATCAGACAAGCTGGTCTGATTCTGATTTAACGTCACGGTTAACGGCGATTTCTGTCCAGGCTGGCTGATCGTAATCGTGCGTGATGCCATGCTGCTGTCGCCCAGATCGGTCGTTTCGTCGCTTGCCGATTTGGAGAGCAGGGACTGCGACGCCGCTAACTGGTCAACTTCAACAGAATAATTTCCAGCTGCAGCACCGCTGGCAAGCGTAGCCGTAAAGGCCGAATTCGAGCTGGTCACTTTTGTTGTCGCAATGCTGGAGGCATTTTCCAGCGCAGAGGCTGCGGTCTGCAATTTCGACATTGAACTTTGTACCACGCCCCAGGCCGTCAGTTGCGCATTATAAGACGCTTGCTGATTGGTAATGGGTGTCAGTTGCGCCTGTTCGGCTGACTGTATGTTGTCATATAAGGTATTGAGGTCGAGGTTAGTACCAGCGCCAAGTGTGCTTATGCTTGCCATATTCTTGTCCTGATGAAGTGACACCAGTGATTAAAATACAATGCATTAATTAGGTGTTTTTCTGATTTTAACGGTTGTTGCAAATCGGTTTATGGTCATTACGCGACTATCAATTTTTTGTTAAGCCGGTAAATATATGTTAACAGAATAACAAATTGTAATTATTAGGTGGTAGTATTTGCCGTATTTCCTGACGCCGTTATTCTCTCGTTTAAAACACCGAGATTATTAATCAACAGGTTAAAGTTACGCCGCGCAACTTAAGTAAAATTCAGGCCAGCTAATCTCTAACGCAAGGTTATAAAGCATCCTTATAAGTTCCTGATCATCATTTCTGCCGCACGGATGCTAAACAGCCTGGTGATACTTAATACAAATTGCCTGTCACCTTAAAATTATCATCAATTAATCAATGAGATTACGTAGGGTTATCGCATCTTTCTTAATGCTTTTATTAAGTGCGACGTCTTCATCACTGCATAAAATATTTTATGAGCCCGAAACCTTACATTTGTTACATTGATTTACCGCTCATATCGAAAGGCTAACAAAGCGCTGTATCAGGGGGCAGTTTGGTCCTCAAAAGCCTTATGCCCGTCAGGTTTGCGAGAAGTAGTAAAAATTTCTACTAATGCTGTCACGTGCCGCAGCTGCGCGTAGGCCAGTAGGAACGCTGCCACTTTAAAGTGACAGCCCTGCACAAACTGTGAAGAGAAGGGTTACAAAAGTAATAAATGGAATGACCTTCCCACTGTATTAGATACAACGATCAGTTAGTCATGTCGGGTTGTTTACCTTCTATTTTTACATGTTTCCAGCTTGCTGCTAAAAATCTCAATAAATCCGTTCTGGGCCGGCTTGCCCGGCTGGATAAGACGCAGTTCCACGCCATGCTCAAAGACCCATTGATCCCGTGCGAGGCAGGTGAATTCCGGTCCCTGAACGGTTCTTATCTTAGCCGGATAGCCACGAAAGAGCGTGATACTGTCCAGAATACGCGAGACCTGAACGCCTGAAATACCGAAAGCAGCAGTGATCGCCAGACACATATTTGTAAAATTACTAATAAATTCAGTTACTTAACTTTCCGGTCGCTGGTAAGTGCATCCATGGCAAATTCCATTGACCAGGTCCGGGCGAAGAAGCGGAAGCCGCTCAGGCGCCAGGCCCTTACGATGTCGTCTGCGCTTCACGCCCAGACCGTTAAGGTGGTAAATGCAGTATATCTGGGATGGGATTTTTTCTGACGTGTCAGAGGCAGCCTCTATTTTCAGATAATCAGGGATGAAGAGTGGCAGATGGCACGAGATATGCCATAAGTAGCGAAGCCATGCTATCTGTGATTTTGCCGACTGGCTCGCAACGTCAGCCGTGATTGTCCAGGGCATTTTTATACCGTTCATAAGCGGACAACCGGCAGGAAAAGCAGCCAGCGTTCTCCTAAAACGAACAGGATGTACAGCAAAAACGCCCGCGAGCCGTGGCTGCTTTTTACCAGCCTTATGGGATATAAGCCGCGGGTGATAATTAAAATATACAGCCGCCCTATGCAAACAGAGCAGAACTTCAGAGATGAGAAAAGTGAGCGGCTACGGTCTGGGACTTCGGGCAAGTAAAAGCTGGGGAGAAAAGCGGATATCGATGCTTTGCCTGGTCGCGACACTTTACAGCATCATCATGTGGCTGACAGGGTATTACCCTGAAAGTAAGGAATAAACAGATGGTTTCAGGCTAATAGTGTGAAGTCGCGGAGGGTATTGTCGTATCTGACATTGAGTGAGAATGTCATCCGGCAGTCACCGGGGATCCTGTTGGGGATGAACCCCGACAAGGTATATGCCGATATGGTGAGAACCTATCGAAACATCATCATGGTGTATTGATGATGTTTCTGGGGATCCTTCAGACCGTAAGGGGCTTACTAATTTGGCCGTTCAGGTAAAACCTTGCCGATCAGATAGACAACCGCGATAGACAAACCAATCGCTATCAGTCTTTCATGCCAGGTTTCATAGTGAAAGAACCAATAGCAGCACAGCAGGAGAAGCAACCCGCCTATGATTGCACCTGACGCTTCTATAAGGCTATACATGATGCGTTTACCTAAGCTCAATTTGGCAGGCCTATTATCTCTCATTGGCATTAACCTCCTTGTCTACCATCTCAATGATCCTTTCAAAGGCAGTGACCTGTCCCCCAGTATTAGATACAACCTTCAGTTAGTAATGTCGGTTGGTTTTTCTTAATGTTTCCCGTTTCGCCAGCCTGCTGCAAATTCAGACGGCGTTTGGTAATTCAGCGATGAATGAGGTCTGGAATGGAATGTACTGACGTTAAGGTTTATGGCTCCGGGGAGAATAATTTATCCGTACGAGCTGTACATGACGCTGCAATTAGTCATTTTTCGCGCCGTACGCCTATTTCTCCGTACCCGAACGGGCCTGCTTATTCGTAGCACCAGCGTCCTGCGTGGGCTGATTCGATTAACATTGCAATGGTAAAGTCAGGAACTTCAGGAACGCTTCGCCGACGGCGGAAAGGATTCAGTATCGTCAGCAGTGGCAGCTCGGGTGGATAGTACGTTTCAATAGAGAAATTCTCCCTGCTAACGTTGAATTGCATAAAAAATTCATTCATCAGCGACTGCGCCTCGTCTTTACTGAGATGGAGATCCGCATCCAGATCGGTTTCTGGCCTGAGTTCCTGCGCTGTGAAAACGCCGCGTCCGTTATGACGCTTAACCAGTGCGTAAATTTTCTCATCCAGTTCGTCGATTACCATAGTTTGTCATCCCCCCGTGCTATCCGGTTGTATTCCACAACGCTGTGATAACCAATCTGTGAAACATCAGCAGCCAGAATGACCCAGCCCGGTCCAGGTACCAATCTGCGCCACCATCCGTATTCTGAGAGTTGAAGGCGGATAACCTCCGACAAAGGAAGGGAGCTTTATGCCCCAGGGGAATTTGGCATCACCAAATACGCGCCTTGCAGCTTTTGAAGCATACGACGTTCCGGTAACCGTACCGCCAGGTTTTCTGCGTGTGGCGATGATATTGCGTCCTGAGAGTATGGCCACAATGGCACTGAAATCACGCACACCCAGTTGAAGAGCGACCTGTTCACAGAAAATTATAAAGAACAGTTCACCGGCAGAGAGATTCGGGCGCCCGGCATAGAAATAGGTCTGTCCCAGCTCCTCAGTTGTATCCACTTCCTGCTCCCGTAATCGCAGTTGCAGCTATATTCCTGATGTGAGTCTGAAGATACCGCTGAGAATGATGACTGGCAACCTGACCGTCAGGTATGCATGACCCGCCATCTGCGGGACTGACATCAGTTTCCTTCTGCCTTTTCCTCTTTCTGGTAAACCGGATCGGAGCCCTTTGGCAGAGTCAGGGAAATCTGGTGTTAACAGACGAGGCGCTCACGGAAATATTCCCGCAGCGCCTCAGGATGCTGCAGTTCTGTTTCCATCGGGATGACAGGTTTATTCATCAGCTCTTTCAGGCAACGCCCGAGGCAGCATTTTCAATGAGGTAACAGATGGACGACGTTTACTCGACATTTTTCGCATAAAAAATGACATTACTCGTCCGGATACCCGCCTTCTCTTGACCACCATTATTTCGGGTCAATACAGCCCGTATTACACCTGCATAATCCGTCAGGTCAGGGATTCACCCCATGTTCTCGATGACTTGCTGTACCACGAAAGCGAGCTGGAAATAAGGGAGCATTACACCGATACAGGGGGTTCACTGATCATGTCTTTGCCCTGATGCATCTGCTGGGATGTGTGTTTTGTCCGCGAATCAGAGATCTCCAAGACAAGAAGTTTTTTAGCAAAGGGAAAGCAGACCAATACCGGCGCTTCAGTCACTGATATCAACGACCACACTTAATCTGAAAGAGATCGAAATTCACTGGCGTGAAGTGCTGCGTCTGGCAACCTCGATAAAGCAGGGGACCGTGTATATAGAAAGAGTGATCGATGCCCTGAAACGTAAGGGGCTGAAGCTCAACGAACAACTGCTGTCGCATCTGTCACCATCAGGGTGGGAGCATATCAATCTGACAGGCGATTAGATCTGGAAAGCAACCGTATACCGACTTCCGATAAATTTCGTCGGCTGAGACCAGCTAAAGTCGAAAGGTTAAAAAAAGCCTTAACGTACAATAATTTTCGATATCCAAACTGCCCCCTGTCAGGTATTAATTCCCCTGATCTGGACGCTTATTTTAAAACGCTCGGTTAGAAGTAACGGGATAGAGGTTTTTAATTTTACAGGCGTTTTACCTGCAGCGGTTCAGCGCTACCGCAAAAAGCGTGCGTCAAACCGGAAGGGGATGTCGCGGGCCTGCTTAACAATCGCATTGAACGCGGGATGTTCAGGATTAAGCAGATAGTTTGATTCCACCGGCGAGAGGGCGTTGGGCACGCGTAATGCCACGGAACCACCACTTTGTACCCAGGCATCCCCGAACAGGCGCAATGCAGCAGGCCCTTCCGGTGCAGCCCAGTCGGCGGGTAGCTGATTGATATCAACCCACTCAATCAGTCGATCGGGAACCTCTATACTCAGGAGTGTAAAAGAGTCCAGCACGCTGGCGCTTTGCAGATGGATCAGCGTCTCCAGCATGGTCAGCGAGGCCGTTTCAGAAGCATAAACCATCGACACACCGACGCTGTTCCAGCGACCGCCACCTTCACGCGCACCAAAACCACTCCAGGCCGATCCCAGATAACGCGTCTTAGTCATGCGGTAGAGCTTCACGAATAAACACCGTGTTCGAGTCGGGTAATGAGTTTCAGTACTTCATAAGCCCCGGTTTCAGACGCCACCAGATCGGCCGGTTTTTTATTGCCCAACGCGCGTGCAGGCTCATTGAGCCACTGGCGTGCTTTTTCTTTATCGCCCTCAAACAGCTCAACGGCACGATCCATCACGCGAATAAATCGCACCAGCCGTTCGCTCTGTTCTGCAGTGAAGCGACTCTTTACGCTACGAGTAAATGTCGAGCCGGCGATGCCGGTCATCCGACGCAGCTCTGCCTGAGAGATTTGCGCCCACGTGACAATGCGACTGGCGACCGTACCGTCAAGGCCATCATCGATTTGATCCATCAGCACAACGCCGTCCGCACTGCTCAGACCGGCAAACTGCCACAGGCGATCGGGTTTTGCCGCGGATGCGGGTAATGTGAATTGTTTCATGATCACCTCCATTTGGTTATTTGATTATAGCCAAATGGCGATAGGGTTCAATGCGCCATTTTTTGCGCTGTCATATTTAGAAAATAAACCCGGTTTATTCTTTTTTTGGCGGAGAAAACGGGGAGGGTAAGCAACACATCCTTCGGTTTTGATCTGGCATTCTGTGGTCAATAGCTGACAGAAGAAAGGGACATGCGCAGTAAGAGGGATGAACAGGGGCGATAACAGCCGAAGTCGCCTGTCTGCGTGCGGCTGACGACAAGCAGGTCAGTCAGTTGAACGTCATCATCACAGGTAAGCGGCACTCTGTGCTGTCTCTCGCTGTTTCGCATGACTTTTGCCATGACAGGATAGTCACCGTGACGAAAGATTGTCGGTGACTGTGATATATTGCCGCTCTTAGTAGTGCAGGCGCTGGGTTCAACCGATAGGGACTATCCGTTATGAAACGACACGACATCAACTCTTCAACATTATTTCGCAGTGCGGGATTCGATCCGACGTCTGGGGTGCTGGAACTTGAGTACCGCAACGGTACGTGCCGCCGCTGGCTTGCTGTACCGGCCCATACCTATCAGGGATTCTGTGCAGCCGTCGATCAGGACGCGTTTTTTCGCGAAAGCATCGACAACCGTTTTTTTTCTATGTATCAAAAGAGTGATGCATAGCGATATAAGATGACGGCTCATTTTTTCAGGCATGGCGGTGAAGATAAGCGTCAAACGCCGTCTTTCTCGCTAAGTGGATAGGGCGACGGCGATAAGGTGATTTTGCGGGTCCGTGCGAATTATCTTCCCTTCAAAGCAATCATTGAAACACTCAATGATTGCCTGAAAAGGACCGCTCAGATAACCCACTAATGGGCTACTTACCGCCACTGAATTACATCATTTGCGGTTCGCGAATCGCGTTACCTTTCTCGAAACGTGACAGACGATAAGGTGCGATGTCTGTATAAACGGGATTATTCGTCAGCAACTGTGCGCACAAAAGCCCTGCGCCGGGACCAATGGCGAAGCCATGTCCACTGAAGCCGGAAGCAATAAACATCCCTGGTATTGCACTTACCTCATCAATGACGGGCACTAAATCAGGTGTGGTGTCAATCCAGCCCGCCCAGGCATAATCAACTTTTATCCCATTCAATTCTGGAAATAAACGGGTCAACTCCGCAAGACCATTGCGAATGATGCTGTTATCCGGGTTGGGATCAAGGACACGGATTTTTTCAAACGGTGAACGGCTGTCATGATGCCAGCTTCCAGCCGCTTCAGGGCCCGAAAAGAACGAGCTGTTAAGCCGGACCTTGAGCTTTTTAGCCACTTTACTGCGATACATTGGATAGAACTTTGCAGCATAACGGATGTTTTGCGGTGCCAAATCAATTTGTCCAAGACCGGGCACGGCAACGGTATAACTGCCATCCTCACGGCGGCGAAGGCAAAGGTTAGGTGTACTCAGACATCCTTTCACCACTTCAGGCGCAACGGTCGTTTTGAACACCGTGCCCAAAATATTCGCTGCAGGGAGTTCAATGCCATATTGTCTGCAAAAACGTGAACTCCATGCTCCACCACAACAGATAACCCGGCTGGCGTTTACCCGCCCGCGTTCTGTCCATACACCTGAGACCCGGCCCGCACTAATGTCCAGTGCGCGCACCGCGCAGTGCTGAAATATGCTGGCACCCAAATTTTGCGCACCGCGAGCGATGGCCGGCGCTGCCTGCGAAGGTTCCGCGCGACCATCAGTAGGTGACCACACGCCGCCTCGCCAGGCCGTTTTATCTCCAATCCGTGCCTTAGCTTCCTGCGCAGATAAGAGATGACTGGTAAAGCCCATTTGCTTCGCTTGCTGACCCCATGTTTCCCAACGCGCCAGATCAGCATCGTTGACTGTGCCATAGAGAATGCCGCTCCGCCTGAAACCAAGATCCATTCCGATTTCGGCACTCAGTTCATCCCAGCGCTGTAGGCTGCGCATCGCCATAGGCAGTTCATACAAGTCACGATTCTGCTGGCGCACCCAGCCCCAGTTCCGGCCAGACTGTTCACCGGCAATAACGCCTTTTTCAAACAGGGCCACTGAAACGCCCTGTTTCGCCAGTTCATAGGCCGTTGACGTACCAACAATGCCACCGCCTATCACAACAACATCGACAGTGGTGGGGAAGACGGAGCTGTCATGGACGCTATCGACCTTGATTCGCATGGGTTAACCTTGTTTCAGATATGATGTCGCGGCGGAATATGCATAATCCACAATACACGGGCTTCTGTGTCGCTATCGTTGAAAATATTATGCGGGAGATGGCTTTTAAACTGAAAACTGTCACCCGCTTCGATTAAGGTTTTCCCCCCCTCTACCTCAAGGGTCAGTTTACCTTCCATTACTACACCTGCTTTTTCACCCGTGCCTGTCAGCATCTCTTCTGAACGTGTGCGCGGAGGAATACTGATATACATAAACTGAATATCGTGTTCGCCTGAGGGCGATAACATCTCTTTAGTTATCCCCAGTTTGCCAACATGAAAGTGCGGCCGCTCATGCCTGCGTCGCACGTAATGCTCTGCGCCCGGCCGCATTACGTCATCTTGTTCAAGGAAGGCTGTCAGTGGCACATCTAAGACCACACGAAGTTGCTCCAGAACGCGTATCGTAGGGTTAGCCAGATTACGTTCAATCTGGCTAATTGCGCCCGCTGACACATTAGCCTGTTGCGCCAGCTCTTTGATCGTCATGCTACGAGACTTACGAATTAATTTTAAACGTATACCGATGTTAGCCTCTGCTGCACTCAGCTCCTCTGCGTGCATTACCGCTGTTTTCATAACCATGCTCCTTAAGGTTTGTCGCATCCCTGTGTGAAAGCGCGATCAGGGCATTCCCCATTTAGCTTTAATTTTTTGCAGTGACCCATCTGCTTTCATTGCTGTCAGCGCATTATTAATATCGGCAAGCAGCTTATCGTTGCCTTTTTTCACACCAAACGCCATGGGCGATATATGCTCGGGTTTATAATCGTCTACAACGTGCATACCTTTAAAAGATCCAGTTTTTTCCTGAACTTTCAAAATAGGATAATCATTCATGCCTGCCGCGATACGACCCAGTGACAAATCGCGCATCATATCTGAAGGGCTATCGTAGACTTTGACTTCTTTAGCAATGCCGCTTTTTATAAGGCTTTGCGTGTAGTCAGTGCCTGTCATAGTACCCACGATTTCGTCCTTAAGATCTTGTTGCGAATGGTAGGTTTTTTTATTGTCATCACGCACGACGAGTCCAGGCCCAAATGCAGTCACCGGCTGAGAAAAGGAGATGCGTTTTTCCCGCTCTGGCGTCGGTGTCATTCCCGCCACGATCATGTCAATTTTGCCTGCAATAACAGACTGAATAAGGGTGGAGAAGGGCACGGCGCTAAAATTAATCTCCAGATGCTGACGCCTGGCCACTTCGGCGGCGACATCGGGCATGAATCCTTCGATTTTTCCCGTTTTTGTATCCAGAAAGGTCGTTGGCGCACTGGATGGCGGGGAGCCCGCCGTCAACAACGCCGCATTAACACTGCAAGTGAAGCCTAATGCGGCAAACAACAAAGCCACACTTACGCACGATCGGTTAGACATGACGCACTCCTGCTTAAAACGGGGACCATTAACTTCAATATAATGAAATTAATTATCCTGCTGTCAATCATTTCTTTTCTAAAAAAAATCCCCCCTCACAAATGAGCATCAAACCCTTTGATTTGCGACTATAAGCGATCTTAAATGAAGGTTGTCGTACAAATAAGTTAATGCTATGACGCCATGAGAGGAAAAGTTTGACAGTATTTAACGGGGGAATATTCATTAAAATGAATTTTTAGCATGCCACCTAACACCGGCTGGAGCGCATAATGGACTGGAGCAGCATTCATGTATATCTCCCTTTTCTCTTGAAAGGGGCTGAAATGACAATCTACATCACACTGTTGTCGTTACTTATCAGTACGCCGCTCGGCCTGATCTTTGCTGCTGCAAAAATGTGCCCTTTTAAAATCATTTCATGGCCTGTAGCTGTCATCATTAACATCACCCGTGCGTTGCCCATGATTGTGGTGCTGTTTTACATCTACTTCGTTTTTCCCGACATTGGTATAACCCTTACCTCTTTTCAGGCCAGCGTGATCGGTATTGCTTTCTGTTTTTCTACCTTCCTCGCAGAGATCTTTCGTTCTGGCATTGAATCCGTGGATCGCGGTCAACTGGAAGCTGCACGTTCTATGGGAATGAGTTTTAGTAAAGCGATGCGGCGGGTCATATTGCCTCAGGCCTTTCATGTTGCACTGCCGCCTTACAGCAACACCTTGGTGATGATGCTTAAAGATTCGGCTCTTGCTTCAACGATCGCGGTAACCGAAATGACACGCCAGGGACAGCTTCTTGCTGCCTCGACCTTTGATAACACAACGGTATATACCCTGGTGGCGTTACTTTACCTGACGTTATGCATGCCATTGCTGGCCTTTACCAAACACCTTGAAAATCGTCAGAAAAGAGGAGCCTGAGATGATTGAAATTATTGATGTTCATAAGCGCTTTGGCTCAGTAGAAGTGCTTAAAGGGGTCAGTTTTCGCGTCGAAGAGGGCGAAGTGGTTTGTCTGGTTGGACCTTCAGGTTCCGGAAAGTCCACGGTGCTGCGCTGTATAAACGGGCTTGAGACGTATGAAAACGGTCAAATTCGCGTTCTCGGTCAGCATGTTGATAATAAAAGCAAAAATATCAATTTGCTTCGACGCCAGATAGGTATGGTTTTTCAGCGCTTTAATCTCTTTCCCCATCGCAATGTGCTTGAGAACGTGATGGAAGGCCCGATTTACGTTAATGGCGAATCACGCAATGCCGCAGAAAAACGCGCGAGAGAATTGCTGGAAAGAGTAGGGCTGGCAGACAAGGTTTCCGCGTGGCCGGCGCAACTTTCAGGTGGTCAGCAGCAACGTGTGGCCATTGCCCGAACACTGGCGCTACAGCCCAAAGCGATTCTTTTTGACGAACCCACCTCCGCGCTGGACCCCGAACTGGTTGGTGAAGTGTTGCAGGTTATGCGTAATCTGGCACAACAAGGCATGACAATGATCGTTGTCACACACGAGATGCAATTTGCACGAGAGGTCGCGGATCGCGTTTGTTTCCTGCATAGCGGGCAAATTGTGGAACAGGGGCAAGCCGAACAGGTCTTGCTGCGTCCTCAGGAAGCACGCACCCAGGATTTCTTGCGTCGGGTTCTGAGGGACTCCGGCGTGTCGAATATGATGAATGCGTAAACGTCAGAAAAAGCAGTTCTGATCACGTAAAAATGGTTATTACACGTTGTCAGTGCTGCGTCTTTCTGGCAGCTGCAAGGCCGGGAGAGTAAATGAACATATGACCGGGGGACCGGTGAACCTGTGTTGTGTTCATCCCCACGTTCATTGACAACCACACCGTTCTGCTTTGCTGCATGGTCCTTTTAAGCCCGAAGCTGAATGCCTTTGATAATGATGTCCTGAACACTCTTCACCGTTTGTTCAAAAAACACCGGATCGCTGAGCGTTTTACCGGTGATCGCCTCAACCTGCACGCCAAAATCCGCGTAATGCTGCGTAGTTGCCCACAGCATAAAAATCAGCTGCATCGGATCGACCGGTGCGATCAGCTCGTCTTTAATCCAGCCGCGAATAACATCCGATTTATCTTCCACCAGCGTTTTCAGGCTGCCACCCAGTTCCTGTTTTAGCAGTGGCGCGCCCTGCACCATCTCCAGACAAAACAATCTCGACGCCTGCGGATGGTCACGGGATACGCACAGTTTCAGACGGATATATTCGCGTATGGCTTCCAGTGGATGCTGATCGGACTGCAATGCTTTAAGCGGTGCTAACCAGATATCCAGCAGCCCTTTCAGCACCGCAATATATAAATCTTCTTTCGAGGGAAAGTAATAAAACAGATTGGTTTTTGAGACGTCAGCACGTTCCGCTACCTGCTCCAGTCGGGTGCCGTGGAAGCCATACAACGAAAAAAATTCCAGTGCAGCCGCCATGATAGCGCTACGTTTGGCGGCGACCGCCCGCGAGCGGCGCGTCAATGATTTCGACGCTGCCTGAGGGGACTTGCTTTCGCCGGCGGCAGATTCCGGGCTTTTGACCAATGGCTTCACAACGTCTCCATGACATAAACATCAAGGTGGAAAGCATAACAAATAGGGATAGGGGCGACTATCGTCATGCACGCCATTTATGAAAGCGGCGAAATAAGATCCCGCTTAACCGACTATTTAATAAATTTGCACCATTTGCGCTCAATCCTGCCTGATTTACGTGCAGTTATTTTTGAACAAATGGTCTGAAACAGACCAACTGCTCCATAAAAAAATTAAACCCCGCTTTAACCTCATGAAAATAAACATTTTTAAAAACATGGCATCCACTTTGCAGTTGTTCTCTCGTCAGGAGATTTCAGCACGGTGCAATCAGGAACCCGCAGGACGCACTTAAGCCGCGCAGATATTTTCGCAAGCCCTTGTTGTGGTCCTTATTATTTTCAATCGAGGTGAGCTATGAAAATCGGTGTCTTTATTCCTATCGGCAACAACGGTTGGCTAATTTCAGAAACTGCGCCGCAGTACAAACCTACCTTCGAACTGAACAAAACCATTGTGCAGAAAGCCGAGCACTATCATTTCGATTTTGCGCTTTCGATGATCAAACTGCGCGGCTTCGGCGGTAAAACTGAATTCTGGGAACACAACATGGAATCGTTCACGTTGATGGCCGGTCTGGCTGCCGTGACCTCCCGCATTCAGCTTTACGCGACTGCCGCCACGTTGGTGATGCCACCAGCAATCGTTGCACGTATGGCTGCCACTATTGATTCCATCTCCAATGGCCGGTTCGGCGTGAACGTCGTCACCGGCTGGCAGAAACCGGAATACGAGCAAATGGGCATGTGGCCAGGCGATGACTATTTCAGCCGCCGCTATGATTACCTGACCGAATATGTCAGCGTGCTGCGCGACTTGTGGGGCACGGGCCACTGCACGCTCGACGGTGAATTCTTCAAAATGGACGACTGCCGCGTCAGCCCGCGTCCGCAAAGCCAAATGAAAGTCATCTGCGCCGGGCAAAGCGACGCAGGCATGGCGTTCTCCGCCAAACACGCCGACTTCAACTTCTGTTTCGGCAAAGGCGTCAACACACCCACCGCTTTTGCGCCGACCGCCGCGCGCATGAAAACGGCGGCAGAAGCCGAAAACCGCGACGTCTCCTCTTACGTTTTGTTCATGGTGATTGCCGACGAAACCGACGAAGCCGCCCGCGCCAAATGGGAGTTGTACAAAGCCGGGGCCGATGCCGAGGCGCTCTCCTGGCTCACCGATCAGAGCAGTAAAGACACCAAATCCGGTGCGGATACCAACGTCCGCCAGATGGCCGATCCGACTTCCGCGGTCAATATCAACATGGGCACACTGGTTGGTTCTTACGCCAGCGTCGCCAGAATGCTCGATGAAATCGATACGGTTCCCGGCGCAGGCGGCGTGCTGCTGACCTTCGACGATTTCGTCAACGGTATCGAAAACTTTGGTCGTTACATCCAGCCATTAATGAAAACCCGCCAGCACATCGGCATTGAGCAGAAAGAGGTCGCATGATGAACGTTGTTGAGAATCAGACAGTGGTCCGCCGCGCGCCCCAAAATACCGGCGAGGAAACGATCCTCACAGCCCGTCCTGAAGCCATTGCCTTCACGCCGCAGCAAACGGCGCTGATTGTGGTGGATATGCAAAATGCCTACGCGACTCAAGGCGGTTATCTTGATCTGGCGGGCTTTGATGTCTCTGCCACTGCGCCAGTGATTGCCAATATCAAAGTGGCGATAGCCGCTGCACGCGCTGCGGGCATCAAAGTGATTTTCTTCCAGAACGGCTGGGACAATCAGTACGTCGAAGCGGGCGGTGCCGGTTCACCGAACTACCATAAATCCAATGCGCTGAAAACGATGCGCAAACGCCCGGAACTGATGGGTAAACTGCTGGCGAAAGGCGACTGGGATTATGACCTGGTCGATGAACTGCAGCCGCAGCCGGGCGATATTGTATTGCCCAAACCGCGCTACAGCGGTTTCTTTAATACGCAGCTCGACAGTCTGCTGCGCAGCTACGGCATTCATCATCTGGTATTTACCGGCATTGCGACCAACGTATGCGTCGAATCGACCCTGCGTGACGGCTTCTTCCTGGAATATTTCGGTGTTGTGCTGGAAGACGCGACACATCAGGCCGGCCCGGAATTTGCGCAGAAAGCCGCCATTTATAACATCGAAACGTTCTTTGGCTGGGTCTCCAGCGTGGGTAACTTCTGCGACGCGCTAGGTTACAAAACTGAACAAAATGCGGCCTGACCGCTTTATAAAAAGGACGATTAACGATGCCTAAAAGCGCCATTATTCCGGCTGGCAGCGGCGTTCCGCTGGCGCCTTTCGTTCCAGGTACTCTCGCCGATGGCGTGGTGTACGTTTCGGGTACATTGCCTTTTGATAAAGACAATAACGTCGTGCATGTCGGTGATGCTGCCGCGCAAACCCGTCACGTGCTGGAGATCATCAAAAGCGTGATTGAAACCGCAGGCGGCAGCATGGATGACGTCACCATGAACTCGATTTTTATCACCGACTGGGCAAATTACGGCGCGGTCAATCAGGTGTACGCCGAATACTTTCCGGGCGAAAAACCGGCCCGGTTCTGTATCCAGTGCGGCCTGGTGAAACCCGATGCACTGATCGAAATCGCGTCCATTGCGCATATTGGCCGGTGATCCGTCCGAGTGTCCCCGTCCTCCTGAAGAGGAAACAGCATGTATTACAAGGTACTGGGTAGGAAAAATGCCGATGCAGAAACCGTGGTGCTCTCATCCGGGCTGGGGGGTTCTGGCAGTTTCTGGCAGCCGCAGCTGACGATGCTCGCGGAGCATTTCCGGGTGGTGGTCTATGACCAGCACGGCACCGGGAACAGTGAGGGCACCGTGCCTGCCGGTTACCGGATGGAGGACATGGCCGACGAACTGGCGAGCATGCTCAATGCGCTGGATATTAGCCGCTGCCATCTGGTCGGTCATGCTTTAGGCGGCATTATTGGCCTGCATCTTGCACTGCGTTATCCGATGCTGTTGCAAAGTCTGGTGGTGATTAACGGCTGGACGACGCTTAACAGTCAAACGCGTCGCTGCTTTCAAGTCCGGCAGAATTTGCTGCTTAACAGCGGTGTCGATGCCTACGTCCAGGCGCAGCCGCTGTTCCT
Organism: Pantoea sp. SJZ147; assembly: GCF_007828605.1. Classification (NCBI taxonomy): domain Bacteria; kingdom Pseudomonadati; phylum Pseudomonadota; class Gammaproteobacteria; order Enterobacterales; family Erwiniaceae; genus Pantoea; species Pantoea sp. SJZ147. Next base: position 74,875 of record NZ_VIVB01000008.1, on the reverse strand, counting down.
GTATCCGGGCGACTGGCTGTCTGACCATGAGGCGTTATTGCAGGAAGATCACACGCACCAGGTCGCGCATTTTCAGGGAATGGAAAACCTGCTGCACCGCCTGCAGGCACTAATGGAATCTGATCTGACGGCGTCGCTCAAAGAGGTGATCGCGCCGACGCTGGCTTTCAGTTGTAAAGACGATCTGCTGGTGCCGTGGTCGTGTTCGGTCGATCTTGCTTCACGTCTTCCTCATGGCGAGCACCGACACATGTTGTACGGCGGTCATGCAATGAGCGTGACCGACCCCGATACGTTTAACCCGATTTTACTGGATTGGTTACTACGGCACTCATCGCAAGCGTCCGTTACGCCGTCCGGTTACATTTCTACGGAGACATCATGACCGATGCATTAACCGCCAGCGCACTGGCAACCTTATTCACTGAAGCCCGCACCCATAACGGCTGGCTGGATAAACCGGTGACAGGCGAACAGCTGAAAACGATTTACGCACTGGCGCGCATGGGGCCGACGTCGGCGAACTGCAGCCCGGCTCGTATCGTGTTTATTCAGAGTCAGGAAGCCAAAGAAAAACTGGCACCGGCACTTTCCAGCGGCAATCTGAAGAAAACCCTGAGCGCCCCGGTGACAGCGATTATTGCCTGGGACCCGGAATTCTATGCGTTGTTGCCTGAGCTGTTTCCTTCTGGTGATGCCCGTTCATGGTTCACCTCCAGCCCACAGCTGGCCCAGGATACCGCGTTTCGCAACAGCAGTTTGCAGGCTGCGTATCTGATTATGGCCTGCCGCGCGATCGGCCTGGATACCGGACCGATGTCCGGTTTCGATAACGCCAAAGTCGATGAAACGTTTCTGGCGCAGGAAGGCTGGAAATCCAATTTTCTGATCAACATCGGTTACGGCGACAGCAGCAAACTGTATCCGCGCGCGCCGCGCCTTGATTTCGACCGCGCCTGCCGCGTGTTGTAAGCATCATTGATTAATTCTGAGGACCGGACCATGCAATCAACCCTGAACGCCACACTGCCCGCCATCGATGCGCCTGAAGTTGCAAAACAGGCGGCTGTAGAAAAACAGGAATACCGTGATGCGATGGCGTGCCTCGGTTCCGCTGTCAATATCATCACCACTGACGGCCCTGGCGGACGGGCAGGGTTCACTGCCTCCGCCGTGTGCAGCGTAACCGATGCGCCGCCGACATTGCTGGTCTGCCTGAATCGCTCTGCGTCGGTGCATCAGGCGTTTACCCAAAATCAGGTGTTATGTGTAAACACACTGGCCGATTGTCATGAGTCGCTGTCCGGTTTATTTGGGGGGAAAACGCCGATGGAGCAGCGCTTTGCCGCCGCCGAATGGACAGGTCTTGCCACCGGTTCACCGATCCTCACCAACGCGCTGGTGTCGTTTGACTGCACCATTACGCAGATCACCCGCGTCGGCACCCACGATATTTTGTTTTGTGAAGTCGTTGCACTCCAACGCAACGATGACTGCCACGGACTGGCGTATTTCGATCGACGCTATCATCCGCTGATGCGTCAGACAGCCTGTTAACTCAGTCCTCCCTCAACACAGTAAGGGTCGTGCATGGCAAATACCTGGTTTCCGCAATGGCGTAAAAGAGAAGGCAATCTGGATGGTGCGGTGATCGCGCCGGATGAACGGCTGCCGTTGGGCGCAACGGTGATCATGGGGCTGCAACATACGGTGGCGATGTTTGGTGCCACCGTATTAATGCCATTGCTGATGGGGTTTGACGCCAATATGGCGATCCTGATGTCGGGCATCGGCACGCTACTGTTTTTTCTGGTGGTTGGCGGGCGCGTACCCAGTTACCTCGGTTCCAGTGCGGCGTTTGTCGGGCTGGTGATTGCGGTAACCGGCTACAGCGGTCACGGCGCGAATCCAAATATCGGCGTAGCGCTGGGCGGCATTATTGCCTGTGGCCTGATTTATACGTTGATCGGTTTTGTAGTCATGGCGGTCGGCACGCGCTGGATTGAACGCCTGATGCCGCCAGTTGTAACCGGGGCAGTGGTGATGGCGATTGGTCTGAACCTCGCGCCCATTGCGATTAACAGCGTATCGGCTTCATCGTTTGACAGTTGGATGGCGGTGATGACCGTGCTGTGTATCGGATCGGTGGCGGTATTTACCCGTGGTCTGGTGCAGCGGCTGTTGCTGCTGCTGGGTCTGGTGGCGGCGTACCTGATTTATATGGCGATTACCAACGGCCTTGGGCTGGGTACACCGGTGAATTTCAGCGCAGTAGCACAGGCACCCTGGTTTGGCGTACCCACTATTACCACACCGGTATTCAGCACTCACGCGATGCTGATGATTGCCCCGGTGGCGGTAATCCTTGTAGCGGAAAACCTTGGCCATATAAAAGCCGTGGCGGGAATGACGGGTAAAAACCTTGATCCTTATATGGGCCGCGCGTTTATCGGTGACGGCCTGGCGACCTTACTTTCGGCTTCTGCGGGCGGCACCGGTGTGACAACTTACGCTGAAAACATCGGCGTAATGGCCGTTACCAAAATTTACTCCACGCTGATTTTTGTCACCGCAGCGATCATCGCCATTGTCCTGGGCTTCTCACCCAAATTTGGCGCGCTGATCCACACCATTCCCGGCCCGGTGCTCGGCGGCGCGTCGATTGTGGTGTTCGGATTAATCGCCGTGGCGGGCGCGCGCATCTGGGTACAAAACCACGTCGATCTGGGGCTGAACGGCAATCTTATTATGGTGGCGGTCACGCTGGTACTTGGCGCGGGTAACTTTACCCTGACGCTTGGCGGCTTCAGCATGGGCGGTATCGGCACCGCGACTTTTGGCGCGATTTTGCTTAATGCGTTTTTGAGCCGGAGCAAAATGGCAAGCGCACAGCCGGAGAAAAAGACTGAGGCGGTGGTGAAGGAGTAAGCCTCTAATGGAGAGTTAAGAAGAGCGGGCAGGGAGTGTTTCTGAATGAAGAGCCGGGTGTTTTCGTCACGTCTAAAGCGTGGTGGGAAATGCCCGGTTTTTGCTTTTAGTAGTAGGGGGCAGTTTGGATATCGAAAATTATTGTACGTTAAGTGACCTGCCAACCTTCAGTTAATAATGTCGGTTGGTTTTTCTTGATGTTTCCCGTTTCGCCAGCCTGCTGCAAATTCAGACGGCGTCTGGTAATTCAGCGATGAATGAGGTCTGGACTCGTTATAGTCCTGCCGCCAGTCATTGATCATTTTCCGGGCATGAAGAACATCACTGAAACAGTGCTCATTCAGGCATTCATCCCGAAAGCGACCGTTGAAACTCTCAATAAATCCGTTCTGAGTTGGCTTGCCCGGCTTGATTAAGCGCAACTCAACACTATGTTCAAAGGCCCATTGATCCAGCGCGCGGCAGGTAAATTCCGGACCCTGATCGGTTCTTATCGTCGCAGGATATCCACGAAACAGCGCAATGCTGTCCAGAATACGCGCGACCTGAACACCCGAAATCCCGAAAGCGGCGGTGATCGTCAGACACTCCTTCGTGAAATCATCCACACAGTTCGGGCACTTAATCCGGCGGCCGCTGGCAAGTGTATCCATGACAAAATCCATCGACCATGTCAGGTTCGGCGCATCCGGGCGAAGAAGCGGAAGCCGTTCAGTCGCCAGACCCTTACGGCGCGGCCTGCGTTTTACACCCAGACCGTTAAGGTGACAGATGCGGTAAACCCACTTGTGGTTGACGTGAAGATCCTCCCGACGCAATAACTGCCGGATGCGCCGGTAACCAAACCGGCGACGTTCAAGTGCCAGCTCTGTGATACGCAGAGACAGTTGCGCGTCAGTTGCCGGACGCTGAGCCGAATAACGGCAGGTTGAAAGTGACAGACCGGCCAGCCTGCAGGCACGGCGTTGCGACAGACCCGCTGTCTCACACATGACTTCCACGGCTTCCCGCTCCTGGTCTGTCGTCAGAACTTTCGGCCCAGAGCCACCTGAAGCGCCTCCTTATCCAGCATGGCTTCAGCGAGCAGCTTCTTAAGACGAGCGTTCTCCTCTTCAAGTGACTTGAGCCGCTTCACTTCGGGGACTTCCATGCCACCGAACTTCTTACGCCAGGTGTAAAAGGTGGCGTCTGAAATGGCATGCCTGCGGCAGAGTTCCCGGGCCGAAACCCCGGCTTCTGCCTCGCGGAGAATACTGATGATCTGTTCGTCGGAAAATCGCTTCTTCATGGGGATATCCTCATGTGGCTTATGAAGACATTACTAATATCGCGGTGTGTTAATCAACGGGGAGCAGGTCAGACGGATAAGGTTCAGTCTTTCGTAACCTGCTAACGCCAATCAATTGCATCTTTTATTTGCGGCATGCCATGTGGGATGCTTTTGAGTTTATCAATGGGGGAGCAGGTCACGTTCCATTGCTCTGAGTGGCGTCGCGTCATCGCCTCGATAAACATTTCCGCTGCAGCATCCGGATCGCCCTCAAAACTCACCATGCAGTTGCGCCCGCGTGCCGTCCGATCCGCAGAAAGTTATCACAAGCAGCGCAAGGGCCATGGGCAGAGAAAATGCTGCGCCGGCGGCGTTCACTGTTTCTGGCAATGATGTATGGGTCTGCTGGGATGGTCATGCAGGTGGCCTCTGAGTAAATCTGAAGGCCAGGGTAAAAGGTTTGCGATTTAAAACGAAAGCACATTATTCTGACGCAAACTCGACTGTTAATGTTCCACAATCCAGCATACCGAACTGCTTTTTATCAGGGAATTTTTCATCATAGAACGGTATCAGCCAGAGTTTACCTGGACCTTTAATTTCGTTATCAATGAACCTTATGCCACTTTGACTGGCGACTTCAGAAGCATCTCCCCAGTTTTTCCAGCCATTGGGCTGCTTTAGTCGTGCGCTTAGTACTGCTTCTTTTGCCTGGTCATGAGTATAGTTTTTACACTCTTCAATATTTGAAACGCTGTAATACTGTTCGCCAGTTTTGAGATAAACCAGCGTACCGACTCCGCCCAAGGCTAATAAAACGCCACAAGCTAATACCAAAGCGATTCCTGTAACTGCTCTTCCTGCCATAACAACCTCGCCTTAGAGTATTCATTAGCTTTCATTATATATAAATAGCAATCATTATCAATTGCAGTCAATAATTCTGGTGTAAGTTTATGTATTTCAAGGGTAATAAAGTTTAAGAATATTAAAGCCCCGTAAGAATGTTTTTAAAGCAGTTAAATAAACTAAATAATACTGTATAAAAAACCATATGTTTCTGGCTGACACTAAGCCTGGGTTGTTATCCTCTTAACCGCATTAATATCATGATAAACATAGGGAGATACATATGAGTGAAGGCACTATGGTTGTAACAGCACCTCCGGTCAGCTTCGGGAATTCAGCGCCAACTGGTTTTGGGAGTTACAACCCAGGCGGAGCAACGGGGGTGCCGCCTGGTCAAGCACAAGCAATGCTCATGCAGCAAATCTTTGCAGGCCAGACTTTCAACAGTTCTGAGGGGGTTGAATTAGTTAATAAAAACAACCTGAATGATCTATTAGCCTGGATCAAGAACTGTGTGTATCTCGATAATTGTGTTTCTTCAAACAATAGTCGTGGTATTACAGATATGATTGAACATCGAGACTCGTTTAAAAACTGGCAGCTTAATAGCATGAGCGATCAGTTAAGCGGTGGCCCTTATAGTGTTGTTTCTGCCTTGGCTAATTTCTTTTGGGGTAACGGTCGTCCAATGAATGTTGATATAAACAAAATTGGCCTACAACTCGCACCGCAGAAGATTGCCGGATTTAATGACCAGTTAATGGCTATGAGCGCGCCAGGAAGTTACAACTTCAGCCTAAAGTTTGCTTATGACACTGGTATCGACAGTCTGGTTTCTAATTACTATCTCGGAAATGTCACACTTCAGATGGAAGGTACGTTAAATCGTGATGCATCTGGTCAATGGACGTTCAACGGTGTTGTCCGTGGTTATCAGGATAACTATGACTTTAACGCTTCCACACACCGCACTAAAACTAACGAAGATATGACAACGATTGGTAATTTTCTCGGCCAGCATTTCCAAGGTGTAAATTACCCGATCAACATTAATGGTCAGCTAAATGATGTCTCTTTCTCAGGACAATAAAAAATAGCGTCATAAAGGAACTACAACTAATAACCTTGAAAATCAACTTATGAGGTTAGTTAGCTGCGCGTAATAAATAGCATCAATTTTTAAGGAGAAAATTATGAGTGAAGGTACTTTGGTAGTAACCGCCCCTGTGGGAACCGGCGATGCAGGAGCTAGTGGAACATATGGCGCATACAACCCTGGTGGTGCGACTGGGGTTAATCCTGCCCAGGCTCAGGCAATGCTAGCTCAGAGTATTTGGAATGGTGGTGGTTTTGACGGCACTTGCGACATTATTGAAAGAGCATCAAATGAAAATAATCAAGAAGTAGTGCTCAACAATTTTCGTCAAAGCATCTTTTTCGATCAATGCATAGTCACTGATAATACAGCCGGTGTTATGAACTGGCTTTCATCAGTGGAAGTCAGAAGAAGTTTTCAGATTAGCGATATGGGCGATCAGCTTAGTGGCAGCTTGTAGAGTCCATTTTCAGCTATGGCTAATTTCCTCTGGGGAAATGGTCGCCCTATGAATGTCGATATTAACAAGATCGGCCTGAATCTTCAGCCTGCAGGTATTAATGGCTTTCAGGACAAATTAGCCAGCATGAGTGCTCCGGGTGTGTATAACTTTACCCATCAATTTGCGTATAATACGGGAAATGACAGCGTGGCGGCTAACCTGTATTTAGGGAATATTACGCTTAAAATTGAAGGCACGTTTAACCGCGCAGCGGATGGAACCTGGACGCTTAGTGCTAATGCAAGGGGATTCCAGGACACTTATGATTTTAACGCCAGTACTCACCGGACAAAAGCAGCGGAACAGCTCACCACTGCAGGGCGCTTTCTGCAATCGCTAACTGGTGGAAGTATGCCGTTCCCTATTAATATTAACGGCGACTTACCTGTAACAATGTCCGGTCGTTAACCTTACGTTGAATTAAAGTTAAGCCTGTCCCGTGCAGGCTTTTTTTATGCGAAAGGTAATACTTTGCTCTGGTTGGTTTGTGAGGTATCAAAAAAAACCGCAGAGTGCGGGCAATCAGAATTATTGAGCGTTAAGCGAAGCTTTCCCGCCAAAAGGTGTCTCCACACTTACGCAATACCACTGCCTGTTGTAGTTCTCCCGCGCTCTGCGCCAGCTAAGGCTGTTGAGGTGTGCCAGCAGCGCCGTTATCAGCAATGCGAGGATTGCGCCGGCAATTGCCAATCCCAGTACTATCCCTGACTTTAGCCTCAATCCACGCCCAAACCTGTTCCAGACTTCTTGCACAGCGATACAGAGAGAAACCTGAAAAAACATGCACCAGCGACAGGGGCCTTTTTGTAATGCAAAAAGGTTACGAAATTTAACATCAGGCTGGATCTAAGATTTTTCTGAGGGTGTGATTTTCGGACGATCGTGTGGCGCGATCGTAACGATCCTTTTCGCCGGGCTATGGCGGTCTGCAGGAGAGGAGGGTACAAGCCTCCGTGACAGAACATGCGCGGCCGCGGGGCCCTCCGAAAATCCGGATGGGACGTATCCGTAAAACGTCCAGAGTCAGAGTCCGGCGAGTCCGGATTCTGAATGCAAAACCCCCTGATTCTGTCTTCAACTTTGTCGGGCTGGATTCAGAAATCAGGGGGTCAAAAGCAGGCGCTGTCCTGTGATGGATTAAATCGCATGCATTTCATAAGATAACCCCTGTCCGCCATAAGTCCGGGACAGGGTGGATGACAAGACACCCATCGGGAATTTGTGCCCGACTCCGCGCGCAGGAGAGCGCCCACGTGGCGACCAATCTGCTGTCAGCAAATGCTCCGTAACAGTATTCACGCCCCCGACGGCCGTCATCCGACCACGGTTTTGCCGGCAAATAATGAACAAGGCCAAGAGTCTGTCGTCCGGATATCGCTTCGCAGTGACTTTATTCTGGGCTAAAGCGCAGGGTGAGTTCAAAAGGATGACCCGGAAGCTACCGGCACCATGTGCCCAGTTCACCCTGGCGGGCATCAGCTGGCGCCTTCATGCCGTTTATGCGGCATTTAAGATGCTGACTTCATTACCTCAAGCCAGTCTTTAATTTGGATGGCATTTTAGCCAAAGCTTCCGCTTTGTGCCAAGAGTGGAGATAGCTAACACCTGTCTGTATTGTTCAACGGGGAATAAGTCAATCAGCCCAGAGAGAGTGAAGCGAACAATGTAAACTAGTAATAACAGTTGTTAGTACGTGTCATCAAAGCCAGTTTTTTTTAGACTACTTCGCAATGAATGAAAATAATTTCGACTGATAATACTAAACTTTAAAGTTTTCATATACATCCAGCGTCTGGTTCTTGGAATCTTAGAATGAAGCAATCGTCGAATGGAACTTATCGAAAAATATATGAACCAGAAGATGCAAATGACAATTCCCAAGACAAAACCTATTGGCATCAAAACGCATTGCAAAATATCTTTTAAAAACTGGAATAAAGAAAAGGAGCGCTCATAAGTATGGTGTTTCAGTAACGCATCGGAAATAACATTGGTGCCAATTGCTCCTGATATGAAGGGAAACATGTAGGCGAACACTAGGTGGTAGCGCTCAAACCGTAATAGTACGTCCAGAGATACTTTACCACTCGCTTCCAGTTTCCTGCAGAGCTCTAGCATATCGAGAAAAGTAATGTGTCCAAAGACGCCGACACCAATAAAACAAAATCCAAGAAAAATTACGACCGGGCGTGTCAGATTAATGCTGAACAGAAAATTGAACAGACAGAATAAGAGCATTGCTATACATGCATAAAGAGCAAGCAATATATGTGGGGAGAATATGAAATCGGCATTCATAATTATATTCCTACCAGTGACTAGATAGTCTATTTGATTAATACATAGTAGTTCTGAGAGAAAAAGTTGAACTTTAGACCACCATATCTTATTGTAAGCAATCAAAAACTAATAGCTTAACGGTTGGCTTCAAGTTTCAGCATACTTTCTTGACTTCCAGATTTACGTACCCCTAACTATCGCACAGATTTAAACAATAAAGCCACGACCATCAAAGGATAGCGTTCAGCCACTACGGTCAGCGCCATAATCACCTGCTCATCCCGTCGCGTATCCGGCTGATAACGAAATACCGTCCTGCTCAGCGAAAGAGTCCTGCATGCCTGACGTAAGCTCATGGCAAACTCCGTGGTCAGATAGCTGACCAGCTCACGCTTTGTCGCTGCTTTTAAAGCTTTATTTCAATAACGTCTTTCAGTATTCGAGACTCAGGTTCGCGAACATCTGTTTAAGGCGACGGTTTTCATCCTCTAGCTCTTTCATCTTTTTGATACAGAGGCTTCCATACCGCCAAACTTCGCTTTCAAGTTGTAATAGCTTGCTTCGGAAATACCTGCTCCGCGACAGACATCTTTGACGGTGCATCCGGCTTCGACGGACTTGAGAACGGCGATGCTCTGGTGTTCGGTAAATCGTGCTTTACGCATGGAGATCTCATCCGGGGACATAATCAGTATGCCGGAAGATCTCTAAATGCGAATGGTCCAGTTTGCCGGAATGTTTACAATTTGATTAGGTGCTTGTGCTCATAATTTAACATAAATAGCATTTCCCGCCCTGCCTTAACGAGCAGTGCACCTGCATCACGAGCAGGGACGCTAGCCACCTGATGAATCATTACCGCCTGTTTCTGGTCATCCGACAGTCTGACAAGCTGAATACGTGTTTCAGGTTGAGTGCGATCAGCTGCACCTTGAAATCCGTCCATAAATCAAAAAAACGAGCCTTGCCAGTGTGTGTCCAAAGTGTATACTTTTAACTCACACTCTGGAGGTGCGCATGAAATACAGAACTAACGTAACCATCGATAAAGAAGCCTATGAGGTTTTTTCATCTGCTGGCTTAAATCTCTCTGGAATGGTTAACGAACTTGTCATCAATGAGGCCCGCAGAATCCGAGCGGAACGCTGGAAAGAAGAAAACCGTGAAAGCATGAAAGCTTTCTCTGACTTTGTGGGAGAAGAGGGCTCGCTTTCTGATATGTACAGGAACTGGTAACGATGCAATTTGACGTTTACCCGCACATAAACGGAATAAAATACCCCTATCTTGTTGAAGTACAGAGCTATCTAATAGAAACACCAGGCCGTTTAATGGTTGTACCACTTGCACGTCCGAGCGAGTTCAAGGGGACAGGTGAACTCTATCCTCAAGTGCTTGTTAATGGCATCAAATACCGGGTTGTGACAACCGACGTGTCATCAGTCCCGATGAAAGCGTTAGGGGATAAAGTCGGTGATGTCAGACAGTATGAAGAGATAATCAAAAACGCGATTTTCAGGCTCTTTTGGGGGTTCTGACACGTTTTCTCAACGCGCCGATGGACGGCGAAAAAAACCTGCCATTGTTATAAGTGCCTGAAAATGTCATGTCGACGCGTCCACACAGCGCATTACGTCTCATTGAATTTAGAATTCGCTGGAGCTTTTTATCTGCCGCAAACAATTGCTCGCGGCAGAGAGTCGGAAACCCAGCAACGCTATTCGGTAATAAACCAGAAAGCAGAGATTACGTAATCAGGCTGCGATCGTTCCAGAGTCGAAATCCACCTTCGAACGCCAGAGTGTTGTCGCCTTTGCGGCACTTTGGCGGAAGTGAAGCGAGTTTATCCACATTGCCGCCACCCAGCACCACGTAGTCAGGCTCCAGGGCTTTGGTCAGCATCTCCACGACATCGAAAACCCGCTCCTGCCATTTTTTGTTTCCCTTATCTTTCCGATAGGCTTCGCTCACATAGTGTTCGTAGCTGTTGCCTTTGCGGTAGGGTAGATGACCAATCTCCATGGGTTGAGCGACATTCTCGACGATCATGGCAGCACCCAGTCCGGTGCCGAGACCGAGGAACAGCATTCGTCCTCCCTGATAGGAGCCGAGCGCCTGCATCAGGGCGTCATTGACGATACGGACAGGGCAGCCAAATGCGTCCGCATAGTTAAACCCCACCCAGCCCTGACCCAGGTTGGCGGGCTCACTGAGCGGTTTATCGTGCGCCACTGGACCGGGAAAACCCATCGCGATCACATCGTAAGTCATGCCTTCAGCCATGGCCTTGACCGCCGCAACCATGTCAGCTGCAGACATGGTCTTTCCGCTTTCTGCCTTCTTTTCCTCACCGCCAGCGCTGGAGAGGATCTTCACATGACTTCCGCCGATGTCGATGGACAGAACGATAGGCTCTTTCTTTTTTAAAGTATGCTTTGTCATTTATATTTATCCATCAGCTCAAACGGGGTCAAACCAGCCGCCGGGGGGCGCAAAGTCCGCCATCGCAGCGGGTCCCCAGGACCCTGGCTTGTAGGCAGCGGGAACGGTTTTCTCATCCAGTATCGGCTCGACGATTTTCCAGGCCAGTTCCGCTGCATCTTGCCTGGTGAAAAGCTGCCTGTCGCCAGCCATGGCATCTCCGATCAGCCGCTCATAAGGCAGCATATCGCCAATACCATCGTCAAGCGCCGTTAGCTCGACGGCCTCACCTCGCATCTTTTCGCCGGCAGCCTTGCGTCGCGCGCCAATGCCGATCGTAATATCCGGGCCGAGACGAAAGCGGATATAGTTGGCGGGTTCGTTGGTAATGTCATCGAAAAGGGTAACCGGCGGTCGCCTGAAGCGCACGACCACTTCCGTCGCATGTGCAGGCAAATTTTTGCCGGCACGGATATAAAAGGGAACGCCACTCCAGCGCCATGTTGCAATGTGGAAGCGAACTGCAGCGAAGGTCTCCGTCGGAGAGAAAGAGGCGACACCTGGTTCATCGGTATAGCCTTCAAACTGACCACGAACCACGTCAGCGTCTGACAGGGGCGGCATGGCCTTTAGCACCTGTACCTTCTCATCAACCAGATCGTCGGACGCGCCGGACGCGGGAGGTTCCATGGCAAGCAACAGCAGCACATTGACCAGATGGTTCTGGATCACGTCGCGAATGCAGCCAACTTCGTCATAGAATTTGCCGCGGCCCTTGATGCCGAAGTCCTCTGCCATGGTGATCTGAACGCTTTCGACATGATCGCGATTCCATATTGGTTCAAGGAAGCTGTTGGCAAAGCGAAAGTAGAGGAGGTTCTGGATGGCTTCCTTACCCAGAAAGTGGTCAATGCGGAAAATCGCGTCCTCATCGAAAACCTTATGAAGCACGTTGTTCAGTTGTTTTGCCGACGCGAGATCGCGTCCGAACGGCTTTTCCACCATCAGGCGGGCACCTTTCGCGATTCCTGCCTCTTCCAGACTGTTGGCGACAGTTTCGAAAAGGGAGGGCGGAATGGCAAGGTAATAGAGCGGGTTATGATGGCCTGCCAGCGCATCCCGCAGCCCGTCGAATGTTGACTGAGTACGATAATCGCCGGAAACGTAGGACAGTCTGTCCGCCAGCTCGGCAAAGACCGTCTGATCAATGACATCGACATGCTTTTCAACCGCATCTCTTGCCCGCGCGATCAACTGATCACGCGTCCAGTCCTCAAATGCCACACCGATGATCGGCGTCTTGAGCGCGCCATGCTTCACCATTGCGTAGAGCGAAGGAAAGATCATCTTGTGGGCAAGGTCGCCGGTGACACCAAACACCACCAGCACGTCTGAACGCTGCTGCGCCATTGCTGTGCTCCTCTACGTTACTTGATTTTTTCCAAATGGCCGCCGAAGGCATGCCGCATGGCTGAGAGAACTTTTTCGGCAAACTGTGCTTCGCCACGAGAAGAGAAGCGCCCGAAGAGGGCCGATGCAAGAACCGGAGCAGGGACGCCCGTTTCCACCGCCGCCTGCAATGTCCAGCGGCCCTCGCCGGAATCAGAAACACGGCCATCATAATTGTCGAGATGCGGGTCCTGTTTCAATGCCTCGGCTGTGAGATCCAGCAGCCAGGAGCCAATGACCGAGCCATGTCTCCATACCTCTGTAACAGCGGGAAGATCGACATCGAAACGATAATATTGCGGGTGGGAAAGGGGTGCAGTTTCCGCATCAGCCTCTCGCTCGACGGTCCCGGCATTAGCGGCTTTCAATATGTTCAGGCCTTCGGCATAGGCAGCCATCACACCATATTCAATGCCATTGTGTACCATCTTGACGAAGTGTCCGGCGCCTGCCGGTCCGCAATGAAGATAGCCTCTTGGAGCCGTGCCCACGGCCGGGTCTTCCGCGATGCTCTGACCTGCACCGGGCGCAAGTGATGCAAAAATCGGGTCCAGGCGTTTTACGGCCGCCTGCGGGCCCCCAATCATAAGGGAATAGCCACGCTCCAGGCCCCAAACGCCACCCGATGTGCCGACGTCGATATAGTCGATGCCAAGAGATGAAAATTCCTCGGACAGGTCGATAGCCTCACGGTAAAAGGAGTTGCCGCCATCAATGATGGCGTCGCCCCTGGTAAGCGTTGATGCGAAGTCCCGCGCAATCTTCGGTGTGATCGCGGCAGGAAGCATAAGCCAGACCGCGCGCGGCGTCTCCAGCTTAGCAATAAGATCCGCTGGCGATGACGCGCCGGTTGCTCCCTCTTTGATGAGTGCTTCAACGTTATCAGCGTTCACGTCGAAGACGACGCAATCATGGCCCTGTTTAAGAAGGCGGCGTACCATATTGGCGCCCATGCGCCCGAGACCTACCATTCCAATCTGCATATCATTTTCCATTGTCGATGCGTGTTTGATCTTCCTGTTCATTCACGACGTGAACGGTAAAGTCGGTGTGTTCCCAGTGTCCGACGTCAGGCCAGTAGAAGGTGAAGACAACGCAGGTTCCTGCGTCTTCATGCTGCAAAGGCAGGTCGACGTAATAGGTTTCCAGCCCGGAAGAGACTGCTGGCGTGTCAGAGACGGTAGCCCAGCCATCCGTGCTCCAGTGCACCAGGGCGTTCGCTTCCGTTTCCAGCCTCAGTTGCTTCCCGACAGGAAGCGAGGCCAGGCGGTTGTTAAAGCGCCATATGCGCAAATGCGATGCAGTCTTATTCCTGATATAGCGCTCGACGCCTTGCGGTGGCATATCGAAGACCGCGCCATCGTGGAGCGATCGCAGGAGTTTGATATGTTCGGAATGCGCCCAGACAAGGGGCATGGCGCTCCCGGAAGGCCGCCCAAAAAACAGTTCCTTTTCGGGAATATCGGGGCCGTCCCATATCTGTTCCGGTAACAGCCCGCCCGGGCCTGCCGATTTTTCCAGCGTGGATAATAGCGCCTCAGCCACATCATGCCTGCCCGCTGCCAGCTCGTAATGCGCACGTTCGCCCGCCAGCAAAGGCCAGGGACGTCCCTGGCCGATACCATCGAACGGCGCGCCGTCTTCATGCTCGCCATAGCCGTCGCCGGTGTACCGATACCATAGTGGACCCTGAGGTAGCTCGACACGAAGACTGTGGTCGATTGCCTTTATCGTATCGACGATGTGCGGGTCGTCAGCGGCGCGCAGTCCAAAACGCACTAACGCCAAAGCATCCGGGCTCAGTACATCGGTGGTCGACAGAAGCGCCCGATCCGGCGTCTGGTTGCGGATCTCGGTATTGCCGGATGCACTGGCCTCATCCGTTACGCCCGGCGGAGCAATGCGGACATAGTGACCGGAAATGCCGATCGAGCCGCAGAAATTTGGCTCTCCCGCAAAGGTCCATTTTTCAATCTGTTCATTCCAGCAGTCCGCAGTTTCTCGCAGGTGATTTGCCGCCGCCTCGTCTCCATCGACAGAAATCAGGTCTGCGGCAGCAAGAAGGGCGCTAACCTCTACCGCCAGGGTAAAGGGGCTGTAGCCCGAGTCTTCCTCCCAGCGGTCCTCGCTGGTCGTCGGGCCGTTGGTCAGAATGTAGCTGGCCGCGCTGCGCAGCATTGGCATAAAATGTTTCTGCGCTTTCTTGTCGAGATGACCGAGTCGACGCAACATATCGGTAAGCAGAATGGGGAAGGCGCACTCATCCATCTGGATACCGGGCCAGTAAGGTTTTCCATCGAGCCACAGGTTCTGTGGCCAGCGCCCGGAGGGCTCTTGAACGTGCCGGAGATATTCGAGGATAGCGAGTGCTGCGTCGGGGTCGCCAGCGGCCAGGAAACCCCCTGCCGTTTCAACCAGGTCGCGCGGCCAGACCAGATGATAGCCGCCAAGATCGTCATCACCCTTCGAAAATCCCCAGGGTATTGTCAGGCTTGCGACAACGGCGCCGGGGGAATCGGCGTCTCTGTGCGAGGCCAGAACTGCTGTTGAAACCCGGTATGTATTTACGCCGTCCCGCTCTTTCTGGTCGAGTGGCATGAGCTTGTCCTGCCACGCTTGCCAGTTGCCGATATAGTGATTCTGCGCGGTGTCAAAGCCCGCTTTCAGACTGGCGGTTGCCGCCGCTGCGGCCTCGAATTCCGTCTGGCCGAAACCAACAGCCAGCGTGGCTTCACGGCAGTTGCTTGTGAACACCAGTTCCCCAGCAAGCGCGACATTGCCATCATCCGCGCGCTGATATTGGTTAGCGAGGCGTCCGTGTTTTTTCAGCTGTTGCCAGCCGTCTGAAGTACCGACAAAACCCGCGCTCACTGCTGTCCAGGGTAGATCGCAGACGAGCGCCAGGTAGCAAGAGCGACCCGTGGCAAAAAGCACGGGCTTGTCTTCAAATTCGCCGATCCATGCAGCGTTCATTTGTCCCGCATTCACCAGATGGGGTGCAAGCAGTGCGGTGACCTTGTAATCCTCGATATCACCCTTCAGAGCGGTGAAACGGACGCGTTGCAGCACGCAGGTACGAGCCGGATCTGTAATGATGTCCTTTTCAAGCCTGTAACGTCCGTCACGGGACGTGTTGCTGATTGAAAAGGCCGGAATGCCTGGCGAGCAGGTATTGATTTCGGTCGAGCAATCGCGGTTTTCTTCGGAAAAATAACCTTCCGGCCCCGTGATGACGAAAACGAAATCACGGGTGCAGGCGCTGTCGACGCGCGGATAATAGATTTCGTTGAGAACACCATGGCTTAAGGAGAACCAGACAGGGGAATCTGTTGAAAGGGCCGTGCCGATTCCGCTCTTGGCACTTGATGTCCAGCGGGGTGCGATACCCGGCGCTCCCGGGGCGGAATCAACTTTAGCGCTTATTTGCTGGTCGCCCTGTCTCATGCACTTTTGCAACGGCAGGGCGTCGCTGTCAGAATCTGCCATTTTTAGGCTACCTTGGCTGTATGCGTAGAAAAATCTCAACCACGAGATTGCGGATAAAATCCTGTCTTCTCGCGGGCAAGACTGAAATATTTCTATACCAAAGCAAATTGCTTCAACGTAATTTTTTGCGATTTTAATATCAGAGACAATATTGTTATAGCTGGTGTAGCTTTTTGGGTCAACCACCTGAAAAGTTTCAATACAATTGAAAGTGTAAAAACAAAAAAACATCTTAGTCATTAAGGATAAATAATCAATTAAGTATTAACTAAGCCTTTCGCACTTAAGCCAGCAGCAGGGAGAAATCAATTTTTATTTTATCTTATTGACTAATAGATGGTTACTGCAGGGGCTATACGGACACACTGACATTGTTCTGACATGACGGAACCTCTACGCCAGGATGC
Source organism: Pantoea sp. SJZ147 (assembly GCF_007828605.1). Taxonomy (NCBI): domain Bacteria; kingdom Pseudomonadati; phylum Pseudomonadota; class Gammaproteobacteria; order Enterobacterales; family Erwiniaceae; genus Pantoea; species Pantoea sp. SJZ147. The sequence continues at coordinate 58,187 of NZ_VIVB01000008.1, read as the reverse complement.
TTAAATGTGGTTTTTTGCACAAAAATACCCTCAGTCTCCCGGGTATGTATTTCGCTTGAAGTTTATGATGAGCAGATGATCGGTTCCACACCAGATGTAAATTTCAGTTGCGCATTTTTACACTCTGAATTCACACAGGTTTTGTTTTTATCAGCGTTAGCTGAACCAGCGATGCCCGCGACATAATTTTGCGCCTGAGCCACCATCCTTTCAGCAGTAGCAGGCACCCGATGCAAAATGACGCCTGTTCATTTCAAGATTATTTAGTCGGGACCGTCTGAAGCCATAATCGGGGACGCACTGAATTCAGAACAGGAGAAACATTGTCGATTAATTATAAGGGCAGGATGAGTAATACACGGATGAATAGCTTCTTGATCATTTTATATATCCTGATGCGACTATTATTGAGTCAGATAATTTTTGAGTCATCTTCGGTGAGGCGTTTAAATTATTTAAGGGTTTTATCTTTCTCTTAAGGCATTCCCTTCAAAACATAAAAATAGAGGTCGTTAAATACCATTAAAAAGAAAATCTATCACCGCTTTAATCACTGTCTGATAAGGCGATGCGTCACAGAACAGTGCGCCTGACGCATGAGCGGGGATACTCGCCATCTCGTGGGTCATAACCGCATATTCACGCTCATCTGGCACTCTCACAAGCGGGATAAGTCTTTCCGGTCGGGTGCGAGCTGGATACTTTCAACGGGCAGAAGAGGGATAGCAATCCTGCGATTTCACTGGCCAATGAAGTCGCGGATTTTATCACGCAGCAAGAAATAGAGAGTACGTTTGCCGATATTGCGGTAGACAGTGAACTAAATTATTAAAACGCCTGTAATCATCACTGAAGCAACTATTTTCATCGTGAAAACAATTTAATGCATCAAGCGCTTCCGTGTTTTCTTCCTGGCACTTGCGTGCTTTATATTGACGCAGTTCGGCGTCAAGCGCGGCAGTCAGCGCGGCACTAAGGTTGATTCCGGCCTCACGTGCACGGCCAAGTAAGTTACGTACGTTCTACTGTCATCGTGACAATTTGTGGGACTCGCTGTTTTCCAGACATAATTAGCTCGCGTCTGACTCCGTCCAAAATACACGGCTTACTTAAGCGTAATATTAACGCGGCTGACAACGCTATGTGAATTCTACGAAACCCGCAGGGGATTTATGGGCCAGTTTTCGATCGGTGCAGAACAGGCTTTAGAAAGAAAAGGTACGCAGGTGAGGAGCCAGGGATGCCGGGGAGCCATCTGAGTGCGTAACTAAATATCTTATTTAACATAAGATAGATTATGCGCACCTATATGGTAATAGCTAAATTCAGATGTTCGCCTCTGGTTATAATGAGATGTCCGCATTATCGTCCTTTTTCCAGGGTTTCACAGCTGAGGACGCAACTGATGACGGCTTAGGATTCGGAGTGCTTTACAATGAACGACGTTCCCCGTCTTAAAGTGGTTCATGACTTTGCCACCTTTTCTCATGGAACTCTGCTTAAGCACCCGCGCCCGCTGACGGATGTTGGTCAGCAGGCGCAGGATATTTAGACCTTTGCGATAGTTCGTCGCCAGGGATAGTCAGATGTACATCAGATCCCCGCCAGTTAAATATTATCCTCAATAATCACCGCTACGCACTGTCCTGCGCGTACTGCGCTGCCCGGTTGCACATTAACCTGCTGGATCACGCCGTCGCAGGGTGCCAGAAGCGGAATCTCCATCTTCATCGATTCCAGCACAACCAGAACATCGCCCGCGCGCACCCGGCTACCCACAGTGGTTTGCACTTGCCATAAATTGCCGGAAACAGGGCTTTCCACCCCCTGTTCACCCGGCTGTAGCGGCGCATCGCCGACTTCATCAGCCACAATCTCCTGACTGTCAAAATGGGCCTGGCCGCTGGCGATCCAACGGTCGCGTTCAGCATTAAACGCCTGCCGCTGATGGTCGCGAAACGCAGTGATGCTCTGTGCTTCGCGTGCGAGGAACTGCTGATATTCTGCTAACCGTAGCGTGCTGTGTTCAATACGCAGCGGATAGCGGCCAAGTGGAAAATCACGACGAATATGCAGAAGTTCCTCTGCCGATACGGGATAAAAGCGTAGCTGATCGAAAAAACGCAACAGCCAGGGTTGACCGGCAAAATCAGCGACGTTGTGATATCGATTCCACATCTGAAGCGTGCGGCCCACAAACTGGTAGCCGCCAGGCCCTTCCATGCCGTAAACGCACAGATAGGCACCGCCAATGCCAACCGAGTTCTCGGCCGTCCAGGTGCGCGCCGGATTGTATTTGGTAGTGACCAGACGATGGCGCGGATCAAGCGGCGTCGCGACTGGCGCACCGAGATACACATCACCCAGCCCCATCACCAGGTAGCTGGCTTCAAACACCGTATTCCATACTGCTTCTTCATCAGGCAGATCGTTAATCCGGCGGATAAACTCAAGGTTACTCGGGCACCACGGCGCGTCATGGCGTACGGTGGTCATATATTTATCTATTGCTTTCCGGCAGGCCGGATCATCCCAGGAAAGCGGCAAATGCACCACGCGCGTGGGTACCTGCAGGTCATCGCTAACGCATACTGCCGCCCATTCATCGCGCACCCAGGTCAGCAGCGAGGCCAGCGTCAGGGTTTCAGGCTGAAAATGGATTTGCAGTGAACGAATCCCTGGCGTGATATCAATTACGCCCTTTCGGGATGGCGCTTCCAGTGCCTGCATCAAGGCGTGAATACGAAAACGCAGCACCAGATCCAGCTCCGGCTCGCCTGCCTCAAGGAGCAAATGGGTGTCGCCGGAAAGGCGCGCTACCAGGCGTTTATCTCCCTCGCCGCAGGTCATGATGATCGGTGACGTCAAGGGGGCCGGTTGCCAGGCGATTTTCTGCACCTCGAGTGTCGCTAACTCGTTGCGTCGTCCTTCAGCCAGTCGGCGGGCGGTAGCTAAATCCACGGCCACAAAACGCACTTTATCGCCGGCTTTAAGTTGCCCTAACTGCCAGAGGTCGGCTTCTATCACTGTCACCGGGCAGACAAAACCGCCCAGGCTGGGGCCATCCGGCCCGAGAATCACCGGCATATCGCCTGTAAAATCTACGGCACCGACGGCGTAAGGATTATCGTGAATATTTGACGGATGCAACCCCGCTTCTCCCCCGCTGTCGCGCGCCCAGATCGGCTTTGGTCCGATCAGGCGCACACCGGTACGGCTGGAGTTAAAATGCACTTCCCAGTCTGTCGCAAAGAAAGTCGCAATATATTCTGGCTCGAAGAACTCCGGCGCGCTATGCGGGCCATAAATCACCCGCAGCGTACGCACCTGCGGGAGTGCCGTACGCAGCGCGATGGGCAGCGTTGCGCTGGTCTGGCTGGCAGCTCGCGGAGCCAGATGCAACACATCGCCGCCGCGCAGCGCCCGTCCGGCGTGACCGCCAAACTGACCAAGCGTAAACGTGCTTTTACTGCCCAAATAATCCGGCACCTGAATGCCGCCGCTCAGACAGAGATAGCTTCTGACGCCCGCGTGGCTAATCGCGCCCAGCTTCAGCGTTGCGCCAGCCGGAATGCTAAAAACACAGTCCATCGGCACAGCAACATCCTCTAGCGTGGCAGCCAGGGGCGCACCGCATATCACCGCCTGAACGTCGGTATTAAATTTCAAATTTGGCCCCATAAGGGTGATTTCTAACGCGGCTTCCCCTTCGGCATTGCCCAAAAGCCGATTGCCGAAACGCAGGGCGCGGTCATCCATCGGTCCCGACGGCGGCACGCCCACCGCCCAGTATCCCAGCCGCCCAGGATAGTCCTGAACGCTGGTTTGGGTTCCGGCACTCAGTACCTCAACCGTGGCGGCTCGATAACACAATTGCTCAAGACAGCGGGTCCAGGGTTCGCCTGTGACAAAGGGAGCGAACGCCAAAATTTGCATCAGGTACAAGCGATTAGTTTCTACGCCGTATAACCGGGTCTCCGCCAGCGCCTGCGTCAGCGTGGCGATAGCCTCATCGCGGCTGGGACGCCAGGCGATGGTTTTTGCCAGCATTGGATCAAAAAACGGCGGGACTTCGCATCCCGCTTCGACCCAGCGGTCAATACGTAGTGTTTCACCATCGGCAGGCGGGAAGACGACTTCGGTTAACAGGCCGGGCGAAGGCTGGAACTGTCGGCCGGGATCTTCCGCATAAATTCTTGCCTGGATAGCATGCCCCTGTGGTTTTAGCCCGGCAAATAAGTCATCCAGTGGGGGCAAATCGCCCGCCGCCAGTTCAATCATCCATCGCACCAGATCAACGCCCCAGACCTGCTCCGTTACGCCATGCTCCACCTGAAGGCGCGTATTTACTTCAAGAAAATAAAACTGCTGCGCCACGCTGTCATAGACAAACTCAACCGTTCCAGCGCTGCGATAGTTTACGGCTTTGCCCAGCGAAATGGCCGCCGCGCAGAGCGCCTGCGCCATGCCTTCAGGGAGATTGGGTGCCGGCGTCTCTTCAATCACTTTCTGATTACGCCGCTGCACCGAACAGTCACGTACGCCTAAGGCGATAACCTCCCCCTGCCCATCGCCAAAGATCTGCACCTCAAGATGACGGGCGCGCTCAATGTATTTCTCAAGAAACACGCCGGCATCGCTGAAGTTGTTTTGCCCCAGCCGCTGGACCGTTTCAAACGCCTCCGCGAGTTCCTGCACATCCCGGCAGACGCGCATACCAATTCCGCCGCCTCCGGCGGTACTTTTGAGCATCACCGGATAGCCTACCGCCTCTGCTGCGCGGCTGGCGTCGTCGATATCTGCCAGCAGTTCACTCCCTTCCAGCAGCGGCACACCTTCTGCTTTGGCCAGGGCTCGGGCGGTGTGTTTCAGGCCAAAGGTACGCAGCTGCTGTGGCGTTGGCCCGACAAAAATCAGCCCTGCTTTTTCACAGGCTTCGGCGAATGCGGCGTTTTCTGAGAGAAAACCGTAGCCAGGGTGAATCGCGTTGGCCCCGCTTTGCTGCGCCGCGGCGATGATTTTTTCAGCCACCAGATAGGTTTGCATTGCCGGGCCGTCACCGAGGCTTAAAGCTTCATCCGCATCGCGGATATGCAGACTGCTCAGGTCTGCTTCAGAGTACACGGCGACGCCCTTCACCTGCATGGCGCGCAGGGTACGCAAGATGCGGCAGGCGATCGCGCCGCGATTGGCAATCAGTAAGCTATCAAACATAAGCGGAACTCTCAGGGAAGCGGGCCGTCCCGCAACATTCGATGTTCCCCTGGGGCCGTCCCCGGGGCCAACCGGCACGTAAGATGGGTGCGACGGTGTACGTGTTCAGGTGGTCGGTGCTAACAGCGAAGAGCCGGAAGGCCAGACATCGCTGTTACTGCCGTTGGCTCAGTTCCATACCAGCACCTCTGCAGGCGTAGGGTTCCAGCCATTGCAGGGGTTGTTCAACTGCGGACAATTGGAGATCAGCACCACAGCGTTACACTCGGCAAACAACTCAACGTATTTTCCTGCGGCCGATATACCGTCCTCAAAGGTCAGGCTGCCTTCCGGCGTCACGGGGACATTCATAAAAAAGTTGATATTGGCACCGATATCGCGCTTATGCAGGCGGCCATCGTGTAGGCAGGCGCAGAGAAAATTATCCCGGCAACTGTGCATATAGCGTTTGTCGTGGGCATAGCGCACGGTATTACTCTCCTGCGCGCAGGCACCACCAAGAGTATCGTGGCGTCCACAGGTATCGGCAACGATGGTCAGCAGCGGATTGCCGAGATTTGAATAGAGGACGCTGCCCGCCGTCAGGTAAGCGTTACCTTGACGACGCAGCGTGCGCTGCGGATCGTAGCGTTCGCGTGGGTTATCAGCATTGTAAAACAGCGTATCGATCGCCTGATTGCCTTCGAGGTCGAGCAGGCGCAGCGTTTGCCCTTTCTTTACCTCAAATAGCCAGGGTTCTCCCGCCGGGATCACATGGCGATAAACGGCATCTTCAGGACGACGGTTACTGTTGATAAGGGTCATCACAGCCTCCTTACAGGGAAAAGAGTTGGGTATTGAGGAACGCGCGCTGATTTTCATCGCGTGTGAATAGCGCTTCCGTCACTGCCTGCACATCGTCAGCCTGATACCAGCTCAGTTGGATCGGGCGCGGATCGTATTCAGCGGCGGGGTCCTGAGGATGTGGCAGCGCAGTCAGTACTATCAGCGCATCCATAGGTGAAAACAGCTCGACGTAATCCCCCGCGCGACTATTGTCCCGGTGAAACGTGAAGCGGCCGTCTTTATCAACGCTCACTTTGCTAAAGAAGTTGATAACCATCAGCAAATCTTCAAGGCCCAGATCCCATTTGCCCATCTCCACCAGGAGATTATCGACACCGTTACGGTAGAAGCCGTTACGCAGTTCCTGGTAGCGGCCCGTACCGTACTTATTACGCGTTTCCTCTGCATTGAGTACCCCGCCGAACGGGTCGTGCCAGCCGCAACTATCCGCGACAATACCGGCCAACACACGGCCCATATCGGAATAGAAGCAATGCCCGGCTGTCAGGCGAGCGGTATGTTGGCCCTTAAGCGTATCCGGCAGATTCAGGCGTTCACTTTTTTCGTGAGGATTAAGCATCATCATGCTGACGTTAGCCCCGCCGTCGATATCAGTCAGGCGCAGAATTTGCCCCTTGCGCAAAATGAACGAGGTATGCGCCCCGCCGTGAAGCCGCTCTTCGCGCAGGCTGGGTGAGGAGTGAAAAAGTGCGGTCATCAAACTATCTCCTTAATGCATAAAGATTATTGTTGCTACCGGTTACCAGTTGCGCCATGCGCGCTTCATTGAGCGGGATGTCGTAAGTCACGCGCGCGCCCCATGCGTTGGGTGCCTGGGGGTCAAGGCGCACTTTGTCGAAAACCAGCAGCCGGGTGCCCAGGTTGAAGCCTTCCGCAAGATCGTGGGTGACCATAAACACCGTCATTCGGGTTTCGCTCCACAGCTGGAGCAGCAGCGCATGCATATCTTTGCGAATGCCGGGGTCCAGCGCGCCGAAAGGCTCATCAAGCAGCAGCACCCGCGGCTGCATGACGAAAGCCTGGGCAATTGCCAACCGCTGCTGCATCCCGCCGGAAAGCTGCGCCGGGTATTTATCGAGCGCGTGCCCCAGCCCTACTTTCTCCAGCATCAGTTGCGCTCGCTGACGGGCATCGCGTTTTCTTGCGCCAAACAAACGGCCAAACAGCGGTGAAGCCGCCAGTTCAAGACCAATGGCGACGTTATCCAGTACGTTAAGATGTGGAAATACTGAATAGCGCTGGAATACCACGCCACGGCTGCGATCGGGTTCCGCCGCCAGCGTCTTGCCATCGAGCAAGATTTCTCCCCTGGTTGGCTTTTCCTGGCCAAGTAGCAGACGTAAAAACGTCGATTTACCGCAGCCGGACGCGCCAACCATTGAGCAGAACTCGCCCTCTTTCACCTGCAAATTGATGCGCTCCAGCACCACGTGGTCACCGTATTCCTGCCAGATATTTTTGATATCGATAAAACTCATCCCTGGCCTCCTTCCGCCCACTTGAAGCAGGTTTTATGCAACTGCCGCAAGGCCAAATCCATCAGCCACGCGATGAGCGTTATCCAGATGACATAAGGAATAATCACGTCCATCGCCATGTAGCGTCGAACCAGGAAAATGCGGTAACCCAGACCGGCAGTAGCGGAAATCGCCTCACCGGAGATCAAAAACAGCCAGGCCGATCCCAGCAGCAGTCGCAACGAGGTAATAAGGCGCGATAAAAGCTGGGGTAGCACTACCCGCAGGACGACCGTCCAGCTATTAGCACCAAGGGTTTGTGCTTTGATAAACAGCTCTGCGGGGATTTCGCGCGCGCGCTGTTCAAGGTCACGCGCCAGCATTGGTGTAATGCCGATAACGATGAGCATGACTTTCGATAGCTCATCTAACCCGAAAACGATAAACAGCACCGGCAGGATAGCCAGCGGTGGGATCATCGAAATCACGGTCATGAGCGGCGAGAGCGCCGCGCGATACAACGGGAAGACGCCAGCGGCGATACCAATACACAAGCCAATCAGCGAAGAGAGCGTCAGGCCAATCAGCAAACGGCTGAGGCTAATCAGCGTGTCAGCCCACAGAAGATACTCACCACTGCGCTTATCGGGGGTCAATGCCATCCGGTCAACGGCTGCGATCATTTGTGACAGATCAGGCAGCAGCTTGTCCTGCGGATTAGCCTCCAGCCGCACCGCCGAACCGATAAACCAGGTGGCGATCAATAACACAAACGGCAATAGCATTAGCGTCAGGCGCATCCCCTGTCGGGGATGGCGATTGATGTGGCGCATGACATGAACTCCCGAGATCAGTTATTACAGCTTGCCCGCAGCAGCCATCTTCAGATAGCTGTCGTCGAAACGCAGTTTGATGTTTGCTGTATCGCCGACGGTGGTGTTGCCGGGAAACATCATGCCGATAAAGTCAGCACTTTGTGCGCCCTCTCCCAGCAATCCTTTATCGAAGGAGAATGTTGCAACCCGCTGCATGGTTTTCGCCAGATCCGGCGAGGAGATAAAGGTCAGCGTGTCGGCAGGCGTCCAGAACAGATGGGTCGTTTTCAGCTGTGCTTTGTAACCGGCGAGGTCAATGCCGGAATCGGCAGCCATAGCACTCAGTGCCTGCGTATCGCCAGCCTGCATTTTGCTCATCATTTCAAACCAGGCACCGGTCAGCGCTTTGCCCAAGGCGGGATTATCTTTTAAGGTTTGGGTATTCACGACCATCATATCAATCAGTTCGCCGGGCACTTCCGAAGAGCTGAACACTTCTGTGGTTTGCGGGGTCTTTTTGATAACCGAAAGCTGTGGATTCCAGGCCACTGCCGCCCGTACGTTGCTGGTGCCGAAAGCCGAGACAATATCCGCATCTGAGGTATTGACGACTTTAACGTCTTTTTCCTGCAGTCCGGCTTTTTCCAGACCACGGACCAGCAGATAGTGCGACACCGAAAGCTCAGGCAGATAAACCGACATCCCTTTCAGATCGCTGAGTTTTTTATTCACCCCTTTTAGCACGACACCGTCATTACCATCGGAATAACTGCCGGTAATCAGTGCTGTCGTATCGACGCCGCCTGCTGCTGGGATGGTCAATGCATCCATATTGGTCATGGTGCAGCCGTCAAACTGACCCGCCGTGTACTGATTGATGGATTCGATATAGTCATTGAGTTGCACGATATTGATTTTGATGCCGTATTTACTGGCCCATTTGTCGATGATTTTTTCGTTGCTGATGGTGCCCCAGGGCATCCAGCCCGCATAGATAGTCCAGCAGATGTTGAACTCTTTTTTTACTGCGGCGAAAGAGGGAAAGCTGGCCAGCAGCGCCAGCGACAGAAAAAGTGAGCGGAGGAGCGGCGATGTCTTCATGGTTAACCTCTGGTTGGCACAAAAAAAACGGGAGCAGCGCGACACCCAAAGGTGCTGCTGTCTCCCGGGCTTTTGTCCCGCCGTGTAACCTCGCAGAGGTCGCCTGCTCTCGGACCAGACGTTCACCTGTGTGAACCGGAACCCTAGCTGGCTATTCGATAACAAATTGTGTGATGCGCTGCTTTATTTTAAAACTTTAGCAATTGGCGTGCCAGAAATTAAAGGGTGATAAATCAGTAGAATGCATAATTTAAGGGCATCATGAGCACCAGAATGATGAGCGTTGAATGTGCGTTGCACGCAATCAGTGCTAAGAGCGGCTTGTTTTGATAAAGGATGTGGGCGCGGCCAGGCGAGATATTGTTCACTTACGTGCATACTTCCAATGCCATGCTCCTCGTCATCAACTACAGTTAACTGATTCAATATTCAGTCAAAACAGGATTACCATGTCCTCTTCCCTGACATCACATCTCTTTGCACGCCTGCGCCTGCTGATCTCCATCGCCGCAGGCGTAATCTGTTATTTCTTCTTGCCTGAGCAGTTAGGGGAATTACAGCGTTTGTTGATCGGCTGGAACGTGCTGGCATGGCTTTATCTATGGTTTATCTGGTTTCGTATGCTGCGCACGGAGGCTGACCAAATCAAGCACATCGCCCAGATGCAGGATCAAAGCGCCACGTTGGTTCTGGGGATGGTGATTGTTGCCTGTATGATCAGCATCGTCGCGATCATGAGCGAGCTGCCAACGCTAAAAAGTCTCACGGGTACGCCGCGCGCCCTGCATATGTTACTGACTGCATTGACGCTCATTGCGTCATGGGCCTTGCTGCCCAGTTCATTTGCTATGCACTATGCTCATCAGCACTACCTGCATCGGAGCCATGGCATTATCCCGCTGATCTTCCCGGAAAAACCTGCCAATCCCGCCTATTGGGATTTTCTGTACTTCTCATTTACCATCGCGGTGGCATCCCAGACGGCTGATGTGGCAACGGGCACGATGGAAATGCGTAAACTCGCGCTGTTACAGTCGGTCATCTCGTTTATTTTTAATCTGGCTATTCTGGGGCTATCCGTCAATGTGGCAGCCAGCTTACTGAGCTGAGGTACTGCGGCGAAGGAGGAAAGAGGGCAGGAATGCGTGGAGGAGCTGAACAGGGTGTGACAGGACAGAGAGGTGCGGGCGACCAAACCTGTGTAGCCCGTTCCTGCCGCCTCTCAGAGAGGGGCAGGAATAAACAGGAGGATTAACCGCCCTGCTGTTGCCCCTGCTGTTGACGGTCAGCTTCTTTCTGTTTCTTTTTGGCCATATGGTGGCCAACTGCGCAGCCTGCTGCTGCACCGGCAACGCCGTGATGTTTAACGTGACCCGCCACACCGCCCACGGCCGCGCCCTTCAGACAGCCTTTTGCCTCTGCCTGTGAACTCATCGCCATAAGCAGACCTGCGGTAACAAGAATAAGTGAAAGTTTTTTCATCGAATGACTCCCTGATAAATAGCGAAAACGGGTTACTGTCTTCTGAGCATAGCTAACCAGAACACTTCTGCTGGCCGGGGTGAGTAAATCTTCAAACCGTTTAACCGCCGTTAAGAATTTTATTTATCGTGGCGCAGATCGTTCATTTTTAAAGCGAAACGGTTAACCGGTAAGGAAAGATGTGATGGCAAACCGCGTTAAAAATGGGCATTAGCGATGCGATGCAGACACCGTCTGAGCCGCGCAGGACAATATAAAAAAACCGCCCTTCGGCGGTTGAGATCCAATCGAACCATCACTACTATTCAGCTCAGGAAATGCGGCAGGTCGAATTCAGGACATGTCATCCTGAGTGTCATCGTGCGGGCAGGGTTCACCGGTATCATCACAGGCAGGATTAATACGCAGACCGCTTGACAGCTTTTGATGTGCTGCAAGCTCAATTTTACCCGTATTATCCGTCATGTTTTTCTGGAACAAAGAAGAAACTGGCTGTTGATCATTTATTGAAAATAAGTGATGCGCGTCGGGAGCCGCTAATGCTGCATTCTGAAAAGTAACAAACGTCGCGATCGAGAATACCGTTGTTTTCAGTGCCATTTTGACGGAGGAATTTTTCATAGCTTACCCTTAAGAGATTGCTCCTAGGATCACAGAACGCTCTGCTGTTCTGCTCTGTGCTGTATCTAACCTCAGCAGTGGCAAAATAGATCCTTTATATTTCCATTGTAAGACGGACCTGATAAATCAGATTATCCCTTGCCAGATCGTGACCTGTTCACCTCATGTTTAAATTAAAATTATTCAATAAAATCATAAAATAAGTCAGATTAATGTCGTTTATATTGGCTGCGAAGACTCTCAGTAACACACCGCGAATAACGTACCAAATTCAATTATAGCAGTGGAAAATAAAAGGCTGTTTATCCCGCCTGACTCCAGTCTTAAACGTGGCTTCAAACCGTAATGCCAACATCCGCGTGCGTGTAAACCCTGTGCCCAAGGCTGTCAGAAATTTCATGCTTTTACGGCGATCTTATTTGCGCATAACTTTCATGAGGAAACGTTAAAGACGCGCTTTGTTTTTCTGCTTTTGTTTATCCTGAAGCATCAATCACTATCAGGCCGCATTCGTGGCGGCTGGCTCGGGAAGCCTAAAATGAAAGTACAAAAACTTGAACAACCTGCTTCACTCAAGACGCTTGAGCCATGGGGAACCGTGGAAGGTCTGCCTGGCTCACCCGAAATCGCACTGGCAGGACTGCAAAAGGTAATTCCGGGCCATGAAAGCATTGATATGGGCATTTTTGAATGTACGCCTGGAAGTTATCGTCGTGGCGTTAAGCAAGCAGAGATGATGCATTTCCTGTCAGGAACGGGGTCGTTTACAGCAGATGGCGAAGCGCCGCAGCATTTTAAACCCGGTGATACCTTGTTCTTCGAAGCCAATACCGAAGGCACCTGGGTGATGGACACAACCATGCGCAAGCTCTACGTTATCTTCGACACGCTTTAAACGCCTGTGCACTGATTCACTCTGTAAGGGTGAATCAGGACAGCATGAAATTTACCGCATCGCTGGCATGGATTTTGGTGGTATCGAACACCGGTAACGCACTTTGCTGTTCTGGAATCAGCAAACCAATTTCCGTGCAGCCAAAAATAATGCCTTGTGCGCCTTGCGTAGCCAGTTGCTGTATCACGTCAAGATAATAGTGCCGGGAAGCGTCCGTAAATATCCCCATACACAGTTCATCAAAAATGATGCGGTTAATGACCTCACGTTGCTCCGCTTCGGGTACGACAGTGTTTATTGAGAACGACTTAGTCAGGCGACCCAGATAGAAATCCTGTTCCATCGTATATCGTGTGCCAAGCAAGGCAACACGGTTCATTCCTTTGCCCACTATCTCGCGGCCCGTCGCGTCGGCAATATGTAAAAACGGCAAATCACAGCGGGACTCAATCGCGTCGGCAACCTTATGCATGGTATTGGTGCAACACGATGGCATCAGCTCCGGCCATTGCCAGACCTTGTGCTGCCTCGGCCAGTAACTCACCTGCCCGATCCCAGTGACCACTGCGTTGGCAGGCTTCAATCTCATAGAAATCGACGCTGTGCAGAAGCAGTTTTGCAGAATGCAGGCCGCCTAACCGGGACCTGATCCCCTCATTAATTAAACGATAATAAGGGATTGTCGATTCCCAGCTCATGCCGCCAATAAGCCCAATCGTTTTCATCATTATCCTGTGAAGGGTTTTGCTACAAAAGCCATGAAACTGCTGATAATAGCGGCCTTAGCCCAACGGGCTATGGCCGTTTATCAGGCATTCACGTTCTGCTTTTGCCACTAAGATTTATTGCCTTTTTCACTTGCCTGCTGCAAGGCAGTAATTACCGTTCCGGGGGTTAATACCTGAGGCAACACCACCGGTTTTCCGCCATCAGCCGGATAAACCACATAAAGCGGCAACCCACCACGACCAAAGTCACTGAGCGCCTGTTCAACGTCAGGATTGTACTTTGTCGAGTCTGCAATCATATAGATGGTGTTCGTGCGTGCCATGGCTGTTTTTACCGCCTGGGTAGACAGCGAGGTGCGTTCGTTTACCTGGCAGGTAATGCACCAGGAGGCGGTAAAGTTCACCAGGACCGGTTTACCCTGCCCTTTAATGGCATCAACGTTCTGAGGTGACCACGCAACCGCCGCCGCCGCAACAACATCTGACGAATCCGCTGCCGCCGTTGAGCCCTTAAGCGTGACTAAAGGGGGAACCAGCAAAACGATCACGACAGCCGTAGCGATGTGTAAAGCCCAATGCCGCCTTCCCATCATCTGCCGCTTTTGTGCCAGTCCATACAGCCAGGCGGCAAAACTCAGTAGCAGGCAGCAGGTCAGTATCGCCGCCAGCGCGGTTGAGCCTGCCTGGCGCTCCAGCACCCAGATTAACCAGCCAGCCGCACCTAACATCGGAAATGCCAGGGCATGTTTTAAGGTGATCATCCAGGCGCCCGGCGATGGCAGTATCCTGGCGACGATGGGGAAAAAGGAAATCAAGGTGAAAGGCGCGGCAAAGCCCAGCGCCAGCGAAAGGAAAATAATAAAACTGATAAAGGGCGGCTGCGTCAGCGCATAACCTACCGCACTGGCCATGAAGGGCGCACTGCAGGGAGTGGCAACAATGATGGCCAATGCCCCTGTCAACGCGGAACCAATCAGCCCACCCTGGCTGCCCCCGACTTCGCCGACCCGCTGAAGTGATAATCCCACTTCAAACAGGCCGAACAGATTGAGCGCCGAGGCCAGCATCACCAGGACTAACACTGCAATCACCAGAGGTGATTGCAGTTGAAAGCCCCAGCCCACGGATGCCCCACCCAATCGCGCCAGCAATAACAGACTGACCAGTAAAACCATGGTGACAACAACGCCAACCAAAAACGCGAGCCCTTCTGCGCGAGCATGGGCTGGCCGGGCGTGATGCCGTATCAGGCTCAACGCTTTGAGCGAAATAACCGGGAACACGCATGGCATAAGATTAAGTATGATGCCACCCAGAAAAGCGGCGGCGATAGCAGTCAGCATGATTTATCTGTCCAGATCTGAGATTAAGCCGGGTTAGCCTGGCGGTATTTTTTCACGGCATCCAGCGTTTTCTGGATATGGGATTCCGGGTTTTTATCCGTATAGCTCAGTAAAATTTTGCCATCTGGCGCAATAACATAGGAGGTACGATCGGAAAGCGTTTTACCTTTCATCTCCATGGTACTTTTATATTCTGCGGCCACTTTTGCACCCGGATCGGCGGCAACGGTGAATTTATCGCGGCATTCAAGCTTTGAGAATTTCTCAATCTGGTCGGTGTTACCTGCGGTCACGCCGATAACTGTCGCACCCTGTTTTTTAAATTCATCGGTGGCTTCAGCAAATGCGTGTGCTTCTAACGTACAACCGGCACTAAACGCCGCTGGGAAAAAATAAAGCACGACCGGGCCTTTTTGCAGCGCCTGCTGCAAGGAGAAGGTTGTTTCTTTACCTGCCAGTGCGGCTTCCAGTTTAAAATCTGGCGCATTTGCACCGACCGGTAATGCAGCAAATGCGGAGGTCATCGGCAGGCTCAGTGCCAGGAGCGTTGCGGTCGTCAATATTTTCAGGTGATTCTTGATACGCATTATTTTTTTCTCCGTCGACAAGCAGGCAAAAGTGCCCTTGTACTTTAATACTAGGTTCGTTAGCTAAAAATGGAAAAATTAACGTCATGTGATAACGCGACTGCGTTGCCAGCGTGGTGATACGAAATAGTCTGGCCTGTACTGTAAGATAGCCACACAACCGGTCATTTAGATATCCGGTTAACCGATAATTTTGTGTCAGACGGTAAATAAGGCACATTTAGGGAAAAGAGAGACGACCAACCTCGTAGTGTTGCGTGTGCAGTGCATTTTGCGCAGGCGCTTTTGTCCACAGGCAAAATGCTATGCGCCGCCAGTGAAAGGTATCCAGAGCAGAGACGCGTGCTACAGCCCCGGATTGATTTGTGCACTGAGTAAGCCCGGAAAGTTCGCTGTAAGCAGGAACGCGACTCACCGCCAGGGATGCAAAGCCAGCATGCGAGATATCTGGCCCTAAGTCAGCCGATAAGACCGGAAAGGTGTGCACCTGTGGCCAGCCGAAATCCTCGGTAAGTTTTTTAAAACCTGCCCCGGACAGAAAACGGTGCAGGCTTTCTGCGTTCTGCCACAGATAAAATGGCGCATAGCTGTTTTCTTCACTGTATGTCGGGCTGTTGGATTTGCAGGCATAAAGCCAGGCTTTAAACAGGAGACCCGGAAAGCCATCCATCTTATGCCCATGGTCATTAATCCGGCGTTTAATGATTGTCATGTCATAATCAGCAGGAAGAACAAACCGATATTGCATAGCAAGCATACTTTTCTCCTTAAGCGTGTGGAATAGCCGTCAGGCTAAACATTTTCCCATGACTGAAAGACCAGTCTTCAGATTGTGTGAAATGAATAATGACCATGACATCGCGGGGGTTTATGCCAATCGCTTGTTCAAGACGCCCGATCAGATCGCGATAAAAAGCCTGCTTTTGTTGAGTGCTGCGCGCTTTACCGGCGGTAACAGTAAACATAAGGAAGTCATCGCTACGGCCCGCTTCCCCGTCACACAGATAGTGCCGATCAAAAATGCGGCTACGTTCGTCATAACAATCAAAAAACTGAAAGCAGTCACCGCGTGGTACGGCAAACGACGCTTCAAGTGACTGCTGTAAAGCATCAGAAACAGCCTCTCGCCACTGCTGAAAACGCGGTGTTGAGATAGCGATACGAGTGACAGGCATACAGGCTCCTTACTCAGGCTGTGCATTTTTGAAGACGGTCAACGCAGAAACGGCATTTGGCCATCCGCAATAAAAGGCAAGATGCGTTATCACTTCCGTTATTTCCTCATCAGAAACCCCATTCTTCCGCGCGAACTGAAGATGCCAGTCCAGTTGCTCATGTCGAGACAGCGCAATAAGTGCACTGACCGTCACTAAGCTTCTGTCCCGCGGGGAAAGCGCTTCCCGCTGCCAGATATCGCCAAACAACACCTCTTCACTGAGCAATGCCAGCTTTGGGGCAAGTTCAGCCATGTTTTCTCGGGTCACCTTTATAGCGTTCATTTATCTTCCTCTGGTGGATGTGGTAAAAAGATAAAACGCCTTGATAATTTATAAAATCAGAAATAATGGGACACTTAATCCCAAAAAACAGGACAGATAATGGCTAAAAGACCCGTTACGTTCGATGCGGAAACCTTACGCACTTTTGTGACCGGCATTGAGCTGGGTAGCTTTGCTTCTGCCGCTGAACGCTTAGGTCGTTCAACATCGGCCGTAAGCGCCCAACTTAAAAAGCTCGAACAACAGGCAGGTGCAGCGCTGGTGCAAAAGTCAGGGCGACATCTGGTTCTTACAGCCCAGGGGGAAATTATGCTTGCTTACGCGCGCAGGCTCATGAGTTTGAACGATGAAGCTTATGCAGCCGTTAAGGCCGTTGGTATCCGTGGCGAGCTACGTCTGGGTTTACAGGAAGACTTTGGAGAGTCACTCCTTCCCACCATTCTTGGACAATTTTCACGTGCGCATCCCGATGTGCAGATATCAGCAACGGTCACCCGTAATAAACCTCTGTTAGAGGCTATTCGCCAAAATGAACTCGATATCGCACTGAGTTGGCAGGGTAAAGAGAGCAGTGCTTATAGCCAGTCGCTTGGCACGTTACCGCTATGCTGGATAGGCGCAAAGGATCTGGATATCGGCACATTTCTCTTGCAGAACCGACCGTTGCCGTTACTGGTTTTTGATGCACCCTGTATGATGCGTAGCGCAGCGACAGCCGCACTGGACAGCATGAATATCCCGTGGCGTATTGCGTTTACCAGCAGAAGCCTGAGCGGTATATGGGCGGCGGCCGCAGCGGGGCTGGGCATAACGCTACGCACTGAAACAGGCATGCCGTCATCGTTAGGGATTATTACCGGGCAAAAATTGCCTGATGCAGGAAGCATTGGCGTCACGCTGCATTACGCAGAAAAAAACGTATCCGCAGCAGCAGCTTCACTCTGTCAGATGATAAAAGTACACTTTCCCGGTGCTCAGGCGCACTGACAGATTAAGGCGTTATTTTTTACTCTTCGTTATAAATATTCATGCTGTCCTAGTGAGTATGAAAACAAGAGACAATATTTCAGCGCGACAACATATCTCTGTCCCACCAGCCGCTGATAGCACGATGAGCCAGGCGGAAAATATATAGCCAGGGTCTGAATGACACCACATTCATTTAATCGATCGATGAACGGTTAAGCGGGTGGCGTTAGCGCACGCTGGCTTAACAGGGTTCGCCGTCTCAGCTAAGCGCCATCTTTCTCTACATCGCCATTACGCCTTAACTTACCCGCCGCTCTGCGCCTGATTCGGGCACCTTGATGATTCCACTTACAGTATGATGTAACTAAATCATCTTTAAAAAGAGGGGAAAAGAGGTCTGATTAGGAATGGTGGTGATTAAACGCGATTTAATGTCCTTGAGCAGTGGCTTACCTCTCCCTCAAAGCCATGTAACCTGAGTGTGTTATCGTCTATTTCCACCCGCGCAAAGGGCGCATCTGACGGACCATCCAGCATTCCTTTCATAGTGAAAAACTCGGTGTGCTCGATACGCGCATAGCCGCCACGATGATCGTGCCCGGCAAAACAGGCGCGTACCCGATAGCGAGTAAATAAATCCACCAACTCTCCGGCATTCATCAACATATGTGTATTCTCGGGTGCCAGCGGATAATGCCCCAATACCACGACGCTTTCCCCGCACTGTTGGGCGGCCTGTAACTGCTGCTCAATCCAGTCCAGTTGCTGTCTACCCACGGCGCCATTCCAGGGCTGTGCCTGGGGCTGCTGCTGGCGCTGGAGTCGGGCCAGCAACGCCGCGGCCTGTTCACGGTCTGTGCCGTTGAGTGCATTGCAGTAAACACTGATATCGTTGCCATCGTAGACAATGAAACGCCATCCGTTGAAACGGAAGGCGTAATAGCGCTTAGGTAAGGGAAGCTTTCCCTCAAGCCGTGCGGCTATAGTCTGCGCATCGTGATTACCCAGCACCACGGCATGAGGATGCTGTAAGCCTTGATACACAGGCAGCACCGCCGCATAGCTTTGCCAGTCGCGATCGACCAGATCGCCCAGCGTGACAACAAAATCGAGCGGCTGCGCGTTAAGCACCCCGATGGCCCGCTGTAGCTTTTGTAGTCCGTTGCGATAATAGAGATTATTGTCAATATCCGGCTCGATATCCGCATATTGCGGATCGGCAATCAGACCAAAACAAACCCTGTTATCCCCTGTCGCCACCGTCCGCAGCGACGGCGGTTGATACAGCTGAACGACTTCCGCCAGTAATGCGCGTTGTGGCAGACTAAGCGAGTGAGGCATTAACATGCGGGACACCTTAACGTATGCCAGCACGCATAAACGACTGGATAAACTGGCGCTGGAAAATCAGAAACAGCAGCAGTAACGGCAGCGTTGTCATGATCGTCGCCGCCCCAATAAGCGCCCACTGAACGCCCTGCTCCGGCGAAGAAAATAACTGCAGCCCGACCGTTAATGGCCGCACCTTAACAGAATCGGTAATCACCAGTGGCCAGAGAAAATCATTCCAGTGGAAGCTAACAGATACCAGTGCAAAGGCGATATAAATCGGCCTGGCCAGCGGGATATAAATTTTACGTAAAATATAAAACCGGCTGGCACCTTCCACGACAGCCGCTTCTTCCAGTACCACAGGAATGCTTTTAAACGTCTGGCGCAGCAGGAAGATGGCAAAGGCCGAGGCGAAATAGGGTAAGGCAATGCCAGTCAAGGTATCACGCAACCCGAGCGCGCCAATCGTTTTGTAATTGTTGAGGATCAACACATCGGGGCTGATCATCAGCTGTAACAGGATAAGCGCAAATAAAACCCCCGAATACTTCAGGCGAAAACGCACCAAAGCGTAAGCCGCCATGGTGGCCAGCACCAGCTGACATACGACGATCATTAACACCAGCAAAATGGTGTTGAGAAAGTAGCGGGCAAAGGGCGCAGCGTGCCAGGCGTCAATAAAATTCTGCAGCGTCAGGGGAGCAAAGAGCGTAAAGCTCCCCTGCTCTGCCGCCGGATGTATCGCCACCCACAGCGCGACCAGGATGGGAAGTAACCATAGCACCGCCGTCAGCCAGATAACGGCATTCAGGCACAGGCGACCAACAGCACATTGAGGCTTCATTGATAATGGGCTCGCTTGTCCAGTAACCTAAACTTAACCACAGCAATGGCCGCTAAAATCAGCAGTAACACCACGGTCATTGCCGCCGCTGCCGGTAAATCCCAGTAACTGAATGCGGTGCGGTAGATGTAAAACAGTAACAGGCTGCTGCTGTTGTCCGGGCCGCCATTGGTCATTGCAATCACCTGATCGACAATGCGAAATGCGTTCATTGATGCGTTGATTAGCACAAATAACGTGGTCGGCATCAGTAATGGCCACTGGACGCGTCGGAAGAAGTACCCGTGAGATGCACCTTCAATTTGTGCCGCTTCACTCAGTCGCGGATCAATCTGCTGCAGAGCGGCCAGATAGAAGATCATAAAGAATCCGGCTTCACGCCAGACGGAGACCGCCATCAGACACCACAGCGAGGTGCCTGGCTCCCCGAGCCAGTTAATGGGGGCAAAGGAAAACAGCGCCAGCAGCTTGTTCAGCAGGCCAAGCTGCGGCGTGTAAAAAAACAGCCACAGGTTGGCAATGGCAATCATTGGCAGCAGAGAAGGAATAAAAAACGCCGCACGAACCACCGCATTCCCTGCCAGCCGCCGGTTAACGGCCAGCGCCATCAGTAAAGCCAGCGTGACCGCCAGCGGAATAGTGATCAGGGCATACAGCAGGTTATTCCACAACGAGCGGATAAACACATCGTCATCCAGCAGCGCAGCATAGTTATCCAGCCCAACAAACTGGGCCGGATGACCATTACGTGAGGCGCTGAACAGACTTTCCCACACCGTCGCCAGTGCAGGATAGTGGGTAAAGAGCAGCAAAAAAACCAGTGCCGGTAAAATCAGCAGATAGCCACACAGCTGTAATGACCCGCCACCAGAGCGAGAGGCTGACGCTGCCGGTGTAAGAATGCGCATCGCCATAGCGTTACTGGTAAGCCTTTAGCAAACGATCGGCCTGTTTCTGCGCCGCTTCCAGAGCTTCTGCTGGTGTTTTAGCTTGGGTAATGGCGGCTTCAATGGCGTGGTTCAGCGCCTCCTGAATTTGTACGCTGTTGTAGGTCGACAGTTCTGGCTGGGCATATTTGAGTTGCTCACGAGCCACCAGCGCCTGGGGTACCTGTTTCACATACGCTTCCATTGCCGGTGTTTCCCATGCGGCGGGAGAGGTCGCCACGTAGCCGGTGGCAATACTCCAGCGAGCGGCCTGTTCAGGGGCGGTGACCCAACGGATAAATTCCATTGCCGCTTTCTGCTGCGCTGCCGATGCATTTTTGAAGACGTAAAGATTCCCGCCGCCGGTTGGGCTACCGCGCTGGGTTTTTTCAGGAAGCATTGCGATGCCAAACGGGAATTTGGCATTTTTGCGCACGACACTCAGGTTCCCGGTGGTCGTCACCATCATCGCAGTTTTGCCACTGAGAAAATCCTGCGGCGTCGTGCCCCAGGCGATAGCGCCTTTCGGTGAAACGCCTTCTTTCTGGCCTAAATCGGCCAGCCATTGCAGCGTTTCACTATTTTTAGGTGTATTAAAATAGACGGCGGTGCCCTTGCCGTTATCAAGATGCGCGCCGTTTGTCGCAGCAAACCCCTGAAACACCCAGTAGCCATTGGGCGTAGTCGGGATTTCAATGCCCCACTGGCTGACGTTATCACCGTCTTTCACGACCAGTTTTTTACCAAAGTCCACCACCTGCTGCCAGTTCGCCGGCGGTGTATCCGCATCCAGACCCGCTTTTTCAAACGCCTGCTTATTCCAGTACAGCACCACCGTCGAGCGCTGAAAAGGAACGCCCCACACTTTACCGTTGATATGACGCAAAAAAGCAGGATAGAAGCTGTCGATCCATTTTTTACCGTCATCGTCCTTTGCCAGGTCGCTGGCCGCCACAATGGCACCCGCATCCATCAGTGAATAGGCTTCGATATCACCAATGACCGCCATTTGCGGTGCATTACCGCCGCGAAACGCAGTCAACGCTTTGGTCACCGTCGTGGCGTAGTCACCGGTATATACCGGCTGAATACTGACTTCAGGATGAATTTTTTCGAAATCAGCGACCAGTGCTTCGACGGTGTGGCTGATTTCTCCGCCCACCGCGATGGGATAGTACATCTGCAACTTAACCGGATCGGCGGCAAATACCGACGCGCTCGTTGCGATAAGCAATGCAGGAAGCAGATGTGACAGACGAATGGCAGACATGATTTTCCCTTAGGTAAAAAGACCGTTAAACCGCATATTTTTTGGATGACACAGACATCAGCTGCTCAGCGTGCAAACAGCGTTTACCGCTATCAGTTGAAAACAGGTATTGCTTATCGGCAGGCCATTGCAGCCCGGTCAGACTTCCCTCGATAAACCGTTTCATTCCCGGGACCGTGACGGTTAACGACGCATGGCTGTGAGCAAGCTGGCACTGTAATAAGGTGTCCGCCCCCATATATTCATAACTCACGACGTTGGCCGTCAGCGCCGCGCCATCGGCGTTAATGAGCTGGATATCTTCTGCCCTGATCCCAAGGCTGAGCGCGCCATTGCTAAAACCTTCAACGACGGGCTGCGTAAGCGGGCTCAGGTAGTGATTCGTGTGGTCAAAGGTCAGCGGTAAGATATTCATGGGCGGTGCGCCTATAAACTGTGCCGCAAACACACTGGCTGGATTGTTATAGAGGTTATCTGGCGTGTCATGCTGCTCAATTCGCCCCTCATTCAGCAAGATGATGCTGTCGGCCATGCTCATCGCTTCTGTCTGATCGTGCGTCACGTAGAGCATCGTCAGCCCCAGTTTTTTCTGTAAGGCACGAATTTCACGACGCATGCTTTGGCGCAGTTTGGCATCAAGGTTAGAAAGGGGTTCATCCATCAGGCACAGCGTATTGTTGGCGATAACGGCACGGCCTAACGCCACCCGCTGTTGTTGACCACCGGACAGTTGGGACGGTAAGCGATCCAGCAACGTCTCAAGTTCCATCAGCTTACTGACCTGACGCAGACGATCGGCAAACGTGAGTTTATCTTCGCCACGGGCTTTTAAACCGAACAACAAATTCTCTTTGACGCTCAGATGAGGAAATAACGCATACGACTGAAACACCATGGAAAGCTTGCGCTGGGAGGGCGGTAAGTGGGTGATGTCCAGATGGTTAAAACTGACCGATCCGTTGTCGGCCGTCTCCAGCCCGGCAATGGTGCGGAGTAAGGTCGATTTACCGCAGCCTGAAGGGCCCAACAGTGCAACAAACGTCCCTTCTGCGGCGTCAAAATTGATATTATCCAGCGCGATTTTCTCGCCCCAGCGTTTGGTGATGTTATGAAGCGCCAAATGGCTCATACATGCGCCGCTTTGCAAATGAGAATTGCAGTAAGCTAGCGGAGAAAAATGAACGATTTATGGCTGAAAAATGACAGAAAAATGATAAGCCTGCTTTTAATCATCCAGGCTTATCCTTCATCAGCTGCCCGTACCCTGTTTATCCCTTCAGACAGGTATCCGCCTTTCCCGTGTGGTGGCGAGGCCTGCCGCACCCTTCCCGCCAGCGTGCCACTCACCAGAGTGGTAAAAACGCAAACCGGGTGTTATCTCAGGCACATTAGTCATGCTTAACGTCTCCAGGTGGCCTGCCCGTTAAATTTGTTATTAATCGACAGGTTAAGGCCAGTGCGGTTAAAGAGTGGCTGGCATAAATTTGTTATCCTCAGGCAACTCAATTTTAGGTTAACGTTTTGGAGCAACGATGAGCGATATTATTAACCTGTTTACCAGCCATAAAAGTGAACGCAGCTTTACCGACAAACCCGTCGACGATGCCATCCTGGATCGCATCATCAGCACCGCCTATCGCGCGCCGACTTCTGTTAATTCACAGCAGGTTTCACTGGTCGTCACGCGGGATGCCGGGAAACGTCAGGCGATCTCCCAGATTGCCGGTGGACAGCCGTGGATTGCTAAGGCCCCGGTGTTTATTACCCTGGTGCTCGACATGCATAAATCCCGTATGGCAATGGCGGCAGTAGGCAAAGAGCAGGTTGCTCAGGAAAGTATTGAGAGTATTGTTTCTGGCGCTACCGATGTCGGCATTGCGCTGGGAAGTATCATGGCAGCAGCCCGGGCAGAAGGCTTAGGCATCGTGCCCATCGGGGGGATTCGCCGCGATCCTGACGCGATGATCTCACTGCTTAATTTGCCAGAATATACGTTCCCGGTGGCGGGCGTCGTGATTGGGTATGTCGATCAACCCGCATTTCAGAAACCACGCCTGCCGATGCAAACCTTCCGTCATGAAGAAAGCTATCACACCGAAGGTCTGGAGCAGCAAATCGCGGCTTACAATGCTGAAATGGTTCAGCACTGGCAAGCAACCGGGCGTGCGGACGGCGAAAGCTGGAGCGACAGCGTGAGCGGATATTACCAACACATCTATTTCCCCAACGTCTTGCCAGCGCTGCACAAGCAGGGATTCGGTAGCGACAAATAATCTTTACCCGCCCGGGCAATGCCCGGGCGGTTTCCCTGCCAGATCGGCTCGACACGCGCTAGATGCTGGCCCCGTTTCGTCCCTGGTGTTTGACACGATAGAGCGCTTCATCCGCGCGTTTAATCAACAATCCTGCGCTTTCCGGTCCTTCCCCGGGCGCCGAAGACGCCACGCCGGCGCTTAACGTTACGCACCCCGTCTCCAGCCCCGTAGAAGTATGCGGTATAGCTAACGCTCTGACCGCCTCAACCACACTCAACGCCATCCTTAATGCATCCTCGGCGCGAGTATCAGCTAGCACGATGGCAAATTCTTCACCGCCATAACGGGCCGCAATATCGGTCCGACGCTGGGCGAACGTTTTCAGCACACGGCCCACCTGTTGTAAACAGGCGTCACCTGCAACGTGACCATAGGTATCGTTGTAGCGTTTAAAATAATCGATATCGAAAAGTATCAACGATACCGGTCCTCCGCTACTGCGTCCGTGCAACAGGCTTTTTTTCAGAAAGTGGTCAAAATAACGACGGTTGGCCAGTCCCGTTAGCCCATCGGCGTTCGCCAGATTTTCCAGCGAGTGGTTGGCGGCGGTGAGTTCATCCCTGAGATGGGTTAATTCAATTTGGTAGCGTAAACTGCGCCGGGCTTCATGCCGCATTAACATCCACAGCAGGATGATCGCCATCAGTAACACCAGACTCAGTACCACTCCCTGCACCCTGCTTTCAGCCCAGTGCACGAAAAGCCCTTGTTTATCAAAGCCGGCGGCAACGACGAAAGGATAACGGCTTGAGCTAGCGAAGCCAAAAATGCGCGTTATACCGTCAACTTCAGCCTTCCACTGACCACTACCGCGCTGTGAATTTTCGAGTAACTGATGGAAAAGCGGGCTGGATGAGAGGTTTTTACCAATGTAGCTGTCTGGCAAAGGGCGAGCATAAAGCACAGTGCTGTCTGCCAGCATCAGCGCCAGTAAATCCTTGGGGCCAATGACAAAATAATCATAGTAATGGCGAAAGTAATCGACACTCACCGTGGCAAGAAGTACACCACGGAAATCACCGTAGTTATCGCTGACGCGCAAAGAAACAGGGATCACGTAGCGTTCCGAACTGCGGCTACGTAAAGCGGGCCCGACGTGCACGCTGTTACGGGGATTGTTGCGATGGTAGGCAAAATATTCCCGATCGGCGTTATTTGCTGAAGGTGTCTGCGTTAAGGAACTGGCTATCCATTTACCCTGCGCGTCGTAATAAAAGATGCCATCCATCTGAGGCAGACGGCTCTGTAAGGTGCGCATGATGTTATTGATTGCTGAAACATCCACGCCGGTCTCAGTCTGGGACTCAATTTCTCGCTGGACTTCACGCAGTGACAGTTCTGTCTGGAGAAACGTGTCTTCTGCCTGGCGCGCCTGTGCCAGAGAAAGATCGATCGCGCGCTCTTCAGCTAATCGAACCGTCCTTTGCCAGTCCAGGTGAAGCGTCCAGACATTAACAACAATCACGCCAATCGTTAATAAACTCCCCGCCAGGGTAATACTTCTGAGCAGCGGCGAAATGCGCATCATTGCAACATCTTTTTTTCGACGTAATTCCATGCCGGTTTACCATTCTCTCGCTACGGGATAATGCAAAATATCAGAAACAGCGTGTTATCAATCACATCCTGACGGAATACTTATATCAGCTGTTTTCAGTTTAGAGTAAAGGAGAGGCTTCAGTATAGCGTTGCGCGCGGTCAGGAATGTGTTCAGAAGGCGTGTAGCTGACTGCCGTAATAAGCAGCCGGGTCTTATCCGGGGACCATACCGATGTCACGGCGATTCTCCACGTCCACGGGGACGTGGAGAAAAAGCGACTAGCGTCGGCGACGCCACCACCAAAACAGCAGCAGTACGACCGCCAGCACAGCCACCGCTATGCCTGCGCGGGCTAGCGGCAAGAGTAGTGATGGCTCGCCGCCCTGACGCAGTGATTTCACCCGGTCCGGGGTAATGCGCACCGCACTGTTACCGATATCCTGCATAACATAATTGGTGACGTCAGCAATTTGCGTATCATCCAGCGTATGGGCAAAGCCAATCATACCCTGCCCCTTCGCTGGCCAGACACCGCCAAGCACAGCCATCGCAACGTTATCCGCCGTAGGTTTCTCTAATACCGGATGTTTAGTCAGGGCGGGGAATCCTGTTAAGCCCTGTCCTTCCAGGTTATGGCACGAGGCACAATTATTGCGGTAAACACGCTCGCCATCCGTCATGTCCGATAACATATCTGGCGTATCATCACCGGTTACTGGTGTGAGTCCGCTGGCCGGTTCCTGTACATCTGACTCGGTGTCGGCATCGCTGTCTTCCTGCTCGGCGACAGGCATCAGATAGGTCGCAATCGCGTTCCGGTCTTCCGGCGTCATCCTGGAAAAGCTTTTATCGATGGCTTCAAGCATCGGACCCGCTGCGGTCGCCCCGTTATCGGCGTGACCGCTCGCCAGATAGGCAGCCAGCGATTCTCGTGACCACTGATCGTCACTCTGTAAGGTATTCGCCGTGATATCCGGCGCAAACCAGGTTCCCAAAGAAGCACCCTGTAGCGATTTGCTCTGTTGCTCCGCCATCAAAAAATTCCGCGGCGTATGGCAGGTGCTGCAGTGGGTTAATCCTTCGACCAGATAAGCGCCACGGTTCCATTCTGCTGACTGGCTGGGATCGGGCCTGAAGGGTTTGGTGTCGAGGAACAGTAAATTCCATGCAGCCATACTAAAACGCAGGTTGAACGGAAAAGGCAGCGCAGTTTTCTCCGGCTGTGTGTCAACAGCTTTGACGCCATGCATAAAGTAAGCATAAAGCGCCGAAACATCGCTGTCGCTCACTTTGGCATAAGCAGTGTAAGGCATGGCGGGATAAAGATGGCTGCCATCGGCACGCATGCCCCTGCGTAGCGCATCGGCAAACTGTTTCTCACTGTAGTCACCTATGCCGGCCGTTTTTGATGGCGTAATATTGGTGCTGAAAATGATCCCTAACGGGCTACTAATGGCATGTCCGCCGCTAAAGGGTGCCTTGCCTTCATCTGTGTGGCAGGCAGCACAATCCCCGGCGACAGCAAGGTATTCACCCCGTTTTATAAGGTCAGTCTGGCTTTCTGCCTGCACACTGCCCTGGGTTGCAGTGAGCATGAGCACCACTAAAGGCAGTAACCGACTTAATCGCTTACCCATGCTGTGTCTCCTGCAAAATCTTGTCAGCGGTGCGCAGCGCAAGCGCCATGGCGGTGAGCGTAACATTACAGGTACCAACCGTTGGCATCACGCCGGTACCGACCATGAACAGATTTTCATGATCGTGCGCCCGTCCCCAGGCATCAGTTACGCTGGTGGCGGGATCGTGCCCCATCGACAGGGTGCCGGTGATATGTTGGCGATTGGAGAATTTGCCGCTTTTGCTGTGCTGGATATTGGTTGCGCCAAGCTTGGCCGCTATCGCGTCATAGCACTCACGCGTTTTTTCTGTGCCTTTCTGCACATAGTCATCCACATCCCAGAACAACGCAGGTGTGGGTAATCCCAATGCATCTTTATTGCGGCTTAAGGTCACGCGATTGTCAGGATTGGGGAGCTGCTCCAGCGCATTTTTAATGCTAAGACGGCGTGCCGCACGGAAACGGACTTGCTCCTGGAGTTTTTTACCAAAGTATCCCTCTTCCAGCACTTCTTTTGTCACCGCCGCCACCTGCGAGGCATTGGAGATATCCAGACGGAATGGCGCATGTTCGCGGCGGAATTCGCCGTCTCTGAACTGACCAATCGAGCACGGGCTGACAGGGCCGCGTCCCGGCCAGATCTCCTCATCTACGTCGAAGGTGACGCCAATCGCGGGATGATCGCAGAGATGACGCCCGACAGTATCCCGGGCATTGGCAATTCCCTGCGGAAATTTATCGCTGGTGGACATCAGTAACAGCTTCGGCGTTTCAATCGCGTTGGCCGCAAGGACAAATGTCTGTGCCGTGATGCGATGGCTGGTTTTATTCCAGTCATAATAGTTCGCGGCAACAATCCTGCCCTGCGCATCGTGTTCAAGCTGATAAACCACCGCCTCGGTAATGACCTGGACGCCGCTGTCTTCTGCCTGCTGGGCGGCCAGCCCGCCATGATACTGGGCATCAATCGGGCACAACGGCATACAGTTATTGTTGCCGCAGCAGGCTGGTCGACCATCATAACTACGGCTGTTGCGCCCCGTGCTGTCATCCAGCACGGTGAAATCTGGCGCGAGCCGTGCCGTTACACGTTGCTGTAGCCATGACGCCGGTACGCGCTCCATCGGGAAAGGCTTGCTACGTGGCGATCCGTTATCCGGCGATCCCCCGACACCAGCGATAACTTCCGCCTCATAGTAATAGGGTTCCAGATCCTGATAGCCAATCGGCCAGTCTTTTCCCACGCCATAACGTGTGTATTGCTGGAAATCATTGGGCACAAAGCGCCACAGTTGGGCAGCCCAGTGCCAGCTGGTGCCACCAAAGATGCGGATGTACTGTGCATTAAACGCCTGCGGGCCTAATTGCTGCAGATAGTCGTTGGGTTCAGGCGTATATCGCGGCTGCGGCGCCATGGGCGAAAAGGGATAAGGCGACATAAAGTCAGACTTAAAGGCGGAGCTACGGAAGCGCTCGACCAGCTCATCCCGGCCGACTTTCGGCCCGGACTCAAGTAATACAACGGTTTTACCGGCTTTAGCCAATCGGGTAGCCAGCAATGCGCCATTCACGCCCGCGCCAATCACGACGACATCAGCCGACTCATTCTTCTTCATTGATGACATTACTCTTAAAAAGGATCACGGTTGACTCGCCCAACTGCCACAGACGCCATATGAGAAGCTCGGCGGAACCAGTTTGTCATTGACGACCTGATTCGCAAGGGTGTTGATGTAGGTGATGTATCGCGCATTTTTACCTTTCCCCACCACCCCGGTGTACCAACCGCTAAGAATGGCGCCCGCCAGCTTCGCACAGCCCGCATCGCTCTCGGCAAACTGCAAACGTTCCTGTTGCAACAGATCGGTCTGACGCGTCAGCAGGTTACTTAAATGTACCAGTGCAGCCGAGAAATTCTTTTGCGTCTGGCTTAAGGTGTCATAGAGCGCACTGCCCACGGTTTCGTTAAGCTCATCCCGCTGTGTGAGTTGCTGAGAAACCTGCATGAAAACGTCCAGCTCATCTGCCTGGGCGTCCGGTTGTGCGGCATTAAGGCGGGCCAGGGGGAGCAGATGTCCGGCGGCGCTGGTCACAGCCACCAGTCCGACCATCTTCAGCACGCGGCGGCGTGAATAGTGATTCATAATATCTTCCAGTAAAAGCCGCCTGTCGCTGGCAGCAAATCAGTCTGCGGAATACGGGTTATGATGAGGGTAGTGCCCATGATGTCAGACATGTCGCCGCCTGGGTTAAGAGCGAAAGCCTGACGCGTTCGCGCCTGAACCTGCGCGTAAGAGAAAATCAACTGAGGTTGCAGAATCACGTCATCCGATTCTCTCCATGCCTGCGAATCATGGACGTCTCTTTTTTAATAATCCACTGGTAATTAACCAAATCATAACAATCTGCAGAGGATAAACCTGATAGTTGTTTGGGTTATAAATATATTAAATCGATATTAAACAAATTTGATACAAAGCGGAACTCACCCGCAGAACCGGCCATGCTGCACGGCATCACGATCTCCGCTTAGCCCGTCAGCCTGTCCTGAGGCAATTGCCTCTGGGGCTGGCTGAAGTAAACTGCTCTTCTGTCCTACTGTAGCGGCAGAATTTCTCAAGGAAACGGAGTCGATAATGCCCCCTTTGCGTTTACTGTTATCAGAATCGAACGATCCCTGGTTCAACCTGGCGGTGGAGGAGTGTATTTTTCGCCAGATGCCGGCGAGCCAGCGGGTACTGTTTTTGTGGCGAAATGCAGAAACCGTGGTGATTGGTCGGGCGCAAAACCCGTGGAAAGAGTGTAATACGCGTCGAATGGCAGAGGATGGCATCAAACTGGCGCGGCGCAGCAGCGGGGGCGGAGCGGTATTCCATGACCTGGGAAACTGCTGCTTTACATTTATGGCGGGCAAACCCGAGTATGACAAAAGTGTCTCAACCGCCATCATCCTGCAGGCACTGGCAAAGCTGGGGGTGAATGCGCAGGCGTCCGGACGCAACGACCTGGTGATCGATACGGATGAAGGCGTGCGCAAAATTTCCGGTTCGGCTTATCGTGAAACCCCCGATCGTGGCTTTCATCATGGCACAATCCTGATGGATGCCGATCTGTCACGCCTGGCAAATTATCTCAATCCGGATAGCAAAAAATTACAGGCTAAAGGGATCGCCTCGGTGCGTGCACGCGTAACCAATCTGCAAACCCTGGTTCCCGATATTCGCTACGAACATATCTGCCACGCTATCACTGAAGCCTGTTTTGAACATTTTGCCACGCGCTGTGAACCCGAGCACATCTCACCCGACCGGCTGCCCAATCTGCCCGGCTTTGAACAACAGTTTGCCCGGCAAAGCAATTGGGAATGGAATTTTGGTCAGGCGCCGGACTTTTCACACGTACTGGATAATCGTTTCGTCTGGGGCGGTGTGGAAATCCATTTTGACGTTGAGCGCGGCACGATTAGCCGCTGCCAGATTTTCAGTGACAGCCTGAATCCTGCGCCTCTGGAAATGCTGGCCTCGCGCTTACAGGGGGCAGCCTATCAACCTGATGTGATGGCGCAGCACATTGAAGCGTTAAAAGCGGAATACCCACTGCAGCAACATGAACTGGACGAACTGACGCCATGGCTGGTGGCAAGCGTCAGTTAACAGGTGATGCGCGGCTGCCTTTGCCAAAGCCCGCCAGCATGTGGGCAACGACAGGCGACGTTACTGCCGTGCCGTTGCCCCTTTCGCGCTTAGCTTCCTGTATTCACGCGCTGACCTATATCCTTGAGTTGCGAGTATTTTTCAAGCAGACGCGGCCCGTCATCCAGGCTCATTGCGAACATCCACAGATAGGTCATCACGGAATAGATATGTCCTGCATCACCAATCCCTTTTCGGGTCATGGCGAGGATCGTAAAGGCAAACAGCAGCGCCGCAGCCGTACCGATGGTCAAAAAACCCAGCGCCTCACGATCGGAGAGTCCAATACGTAATCGCGCCAGCACAGCGTAGTGCTTCGCCAGTGTGGGTGCCTGCGCCATCGTCACCAGACTCACCTCTTTTTCAAGCCGGTTATTCAGACGACCAAACAACGCCTCATTCTTGCGTGAGAAGCCGGGTAAAAAACAGGCAAGAACCAACAAAATGATCACACAGCCCACGCCGGTCCAGAATTCAATCACCAGCAGCATGATGGCTGCGCCGCTGATCGATGCCAGAGAAGTGATCAGCATGGGCAGATGAAGTTCGAAAAAATCAACAAACTCACGTGACAACGTCACACGAGCGGCAACCGTTGACGCATTATGCTTTTCGTGACGCTGCGCCACGATAACCGGCACCGCCAGTTCGGCATAAATACGGGCGAAGGAGCGGGTATCGACGCTGCGTCTTGCGGCTCCGATGACCCACATCGTAAATACCATGGCCGCATAGAGCACAGCATAGAGCGCCTGCCCGGTGACAATGGCGTTTATGGCAAACCCGGCTAATAGCGGATAAAGCAGGTAGGTGACGTTTTCTGCCACGACTAAAAGCAGAGTGAGCGCGAGCTTTTTATTGTGACGTCGACCTAACCGCTTTAAGGTCGCAATAGCGTTTGGTGGTGCGAGATCCGGTGGTGTCGTTCGGGTAGAACACATGATTTTCTTTTCTTAAACGGTTAGAATTGAGCGAATGCTCAAGTACCAGCGCATCGTATTTGAGCGTTTGCTCAAAGTCAATTCGGGAGTGATGATGAAAGCACCAATGGCAACATCTGGGGAAACCTTGAAAGAAAAAATCCTCACAGGCGCCGTCGCGCTTTTTATCGAAAAAGGCATTGAGAAAGCCACGACGCGGGAATTAACGGAATCGCTGGGTATATCGCGTAGCCATATTTATCACTATTTCCCTGACTGGCACACGCTTACCTTAACCGCGCTGGAACACTTCATGCAGCGCGAGTTAAAGGAATTTACCGCTGAACTGGCCGGCCTGGAACCTGAGCAGCAACTACACTGTATGATTGAAGGCCATATACCTGATACTTCAGATTCGGTCTGGCGGCTCTATGCTTCTTTCTGGCAGATAGCGGCACATAACGCCGATTATGCAGACTTAGCCGACAAGATTACGGCGGGCTGGGATGCGTTGCTCTGTGACATTATTCGTGCTGGCGTTGCACAGGGTTGTTTTCATACGGATGATGTCGCGCGCAGCGCGCGCCAACTCAATGCCATGCTTAATGGCTATGCTGATGTGTTGAGCATTAAATCTTCGCCAGAAAAAATTGAGCAGGTAATGGCCGACATTAATCACTTTATACAATTTATGCGTTAACGGAGCGGGAAGGACGCAAAGCGTCTTTTTCTCGCGTATTGGCTTTAATGGAATGTTAAATAGAAGTTATACGAATATTCATTCTTAGCTTTTTAGTGTGTCATTCAGATGGCGTGCGTTTTACATTTTGTTGATTGATTAATCTCAAATTTTATCGCTTATCTGTCCTGAAATGCTTGCTAACACACTTTATTTTTCGCTGGCAGATTCTCACGGGAATGCGGTAAGCAGGTGTTTTTAGGCGCTTTATTGTTTACTCATTTTAACATAAGTGGTTTACCTCGCTTCCCTTTCCGGGCTAAGTCGCTGGTTTATAAAGTAAATACATCCACAAATCCTTATAAAATTAATCATTGAGTCCTGTGTTAAAAAACCCTATATTGGCCGCGTTTTTAACACGAGCTCTAAATTTTATTCACTTATCCAACTGCAGCGTGATGCCACGCCCGGTTGTAGGAGAGATATGATGACGGATAAAGTCCGTATTGATAGTTTGAATGCGAATACATTAAACGGTAACAATGAGACTTATCTGGCCCGCCAGGCCGAGTTTGAATCAAATGTTCGAAGTTATCCGCGTAAATTACCGTTAGCGATTGCGAAAGCTAATGGTGTCTGGATCACAGACGTCGAGAACAAACAGTATCTTGACTGTCTTGCCGGTGCCGGAACGCTTGCGTTAGGTCACAATCACCCTGACGTACTGCAAAGCATCCAAAATGTCATTACCAGCGGCTTGCCGTTACATACTCTGGATCTGACCACGCCATTAAAAGATGCGTTCTCAGAATATCTGCTCTCCCTGTTACCGGGTCAGGGCAAAGAATATTGCCTGCAATTCACTGGGCCTTCCGGCGCAGATGCGGTCGAAGCGGCGCTCAAGCTGGCGAAGAAACACACCGGCCGTTCAGGTGTGATCAGCTTCTCCGGCGGTTATCACGGCATGACGCACGGTGCACTGGCTGTTACCGGCAACCTGTCACCTAAAGAAGCCGTCAATGGCATGATGCCAGAAGTCCAGTTTATGCCTTACCCGCATCTGTACCGCTGCCCGCTGGGCATTGGTGGTGACGCCGGTGTGAAAGCCCTGACCTACTACTTCGAAAACCTGATCAACGATGTTGAAAGTGGTGTCCGTAAACCTGCTGCTGTGATTCTTGAAGCGGTTCAGGGTGAAGGCGGCGTGAATCCGGCACCGGCTGAATGGCTGCAACGCATCCGTAAAGTGACGCAGGAGCACGGTATCCTGCTGATTCTGGATGAAGTTCAGGCAGGATTTGCCCGTACCGGTAAATTCTTCGCGTTTGAGCATGCCGGCATTGAGCCCGATATTATCGTGATGTCAAAAGCGGTAGGCGGCGGTTTACCGTTAGCCGTGCTGGGGATCAAAAAGCAGTTTGATGCCTGGTCACCGGGCCATCATACCGGCACGTTCCGTGGCAACCAGCTGGCGATGGCGACGGGCCTGACAACGCTGAAGCTGCTGAAAGAAAACAATATCGCTGACAGCGTCGCGGAAAAAGGTGAGTGGCTGAAAGGCAAACTTGGCGAACTGCAGCAACGCTATCCGGCCATCGGTAACGTGCGTGGTCTTGGCCTGATGCTCGGTATTGAAATGGTCAAGCCAAACGACGCGCAGGATCATATGGGCTGCTACCCGGCTGATGGTGATTTATCCGCTCTCATTCAGAAGAAATGCTTTGAAAATGGCCTGATCCTTGAGCGCGGTGGACGCCACGGCAGCGTATTACGTCTGCTGCCTTCCCTGCTGATCAATCATGATGAAATGCAGGTCTTCCTGGATAAATTTGAAAGCGCCCTGCTTGCCGCTGGCGTCGAAGCAGTTTGAGTGGAGTAAAGTCGATGTCACGGTCAAATCCAATTCTGGCGTCCTCAGTGCAAAGCACTGAGGCTTACCAGCAGGCTATCGCACAAAGCAGTGCGGCAGTCGTTAAGTGGCTGGAACAGCCTGAGATGTATCAGGGTAAAACGGTTGCAGAACTGCGCGAACGCATCAAGCTGGACTTTAATCCAGAGGGCCTGGGCAACCAGGTCGCCATCGAACGCGCGATTGAGTATTTCCTGAAAGACAGCCTGTCGGTGCATCATCCGCAGTGTGTTGCGCATTTGCATTGCCCTAGTCTGGTGATTAGCCAGGCGGCTGAAGTGCTGATTAACGCCACGAACCAGAGTATGGATTCGTGGGATCAGGCACCCTCTGCCACCCTCATTGAAATGAAGCTGATCGAATGGCTGCGTTCCCAGGTTGGCTATCAGGCGGGCGATGCCGGCGTGTTCACCAGCGGCGGAACCCAGAGCAATCTGATGGGTTTGATGCTGGCGCGTGACGCGTTCTTTGCCCGTCAGGGTCATTCTGTACAGCAGGACGGTCTGACTGGCGATCTCAGAAAGATCAAAGTCTTTTGTTCAGAGAATGCCCACTTCTCAGTGCAAAAGAACATGGCGCTGCTCGGCTTAGGCTATCAGTCCGTGACGTTGGTGAAATGCGATGCGTTTGCACGCATGGACATGACCGATCTGGCGGAGAAACTGGCACAGGCCAGGGCCAACAACGAACAGGTGCTGGCCATTGTCGCGACGGCAGGCACCACCGATGCCGGTGCCATCGATCCGCTGCGTGATATCGTCAAACTGGCCGCAGAACAACAAATCTGGGTGCACGTTGACGCGGCCTGGGGCGGCGCGCTGCTGCTGTCAGAGAAATATCGTCATTACCTGGATGGCCTGGACCTGGTGGATTCCGTGACGCTGGACTTCCACAAACAGTTTTTCCAGACCATCAGCTGCGGGGCGTTCCTGTTAAAAGAAGCCCGTCACTACGAGTTGATGCGCTATCAGGCTGCGTACCTGAACTCTGAGTTTGATGAAGCGCAGGGCGTGCCAAATCTGGTCTCAAAATCGTTGCAGACCACCCGCCGTTTCGATGCG
This sequence comes from Pantoea sp. SJZ147, assembly GCF_007828605.1. Classification (NCBI taxonomy): domain Bacteria; kingdom Pseudomonadati; phylum Pseudomonadota; class Gammaproteobacteria; order Enterobacterales; family Erwiniaceae; genus Pantoea; species Pantoea sp. SJZ147. The sequence goes on along the minus strand of NZ_VIVB01000008.1, from coordinate 22,524 downwards.
TTGAAACTGTGGATGGGGCTGGAAGCCCTCGGCCAGAAACAGTATGCCGAGATCATCGATCATGGCGTAACCCTGGCACAGCAGGTCGCTCAGTTTATTGAGCAGCAAGATGCGCTGGAGTTGGTAATGAAACCACAGCTGGCGAGCGTGCTGTTCCGTTATCGTCCACAGCCGCTAACGGGCTGGAGCGATGCAGACGTTGCCCTGTTCAATCAGCGTATTGGTGATGCGTTGCTGGAATCGGGTCGCGCCAACGTTGGCGTAACCGAGCACAACGGTGTGACCTGTTTGAAAATGACGTTGTTGAATCCAACGGTCACGCTGGAGGATATCACTGTCCTGCTGGCGCTGCTGGAGAAAACCGCCGAGTCATTGCGCTAAGTGCGATAACCATCCGGTGACAGTGTCACCGGACGGTTGCTTTCTGCCAGACCTGCCTACTGCCATTATCGCCTTACCAACTGTCGCCGATATTAAAGTGGCATTTCCCCTGGTACCTGTTCCATTTTACTGGCTGACAACCGTGGCGTCGTCTGCTGTGTGCTCTGGAGACAACACGCTCATCCTGCATTGCAGCCCTCATGGACGTCCTGCAGGGTAAACCGTCTTCCCCTCGGTCTTTTTCAAAGCGAAGAGCCGGCAAGATGCCGATGTTGTGTATTCCTTTCCAGGCCCTGCCATCGGGAAAAACGCGCCAGGTCAATGCTCACCATCGCTGACGTCAATCATCTCTGAAACGCACCTGAAACAGTTCTGTTAACGCAGGAAGCATGATATAGCACTGCAAAAAAACGCCATCCTCCAATGGCTTCACGCAGCGATCTCTGTGGCCGAAAACAGCGAGTACTTCCGACCAACAGAGGATACTGTCCGTCTGTTAATTAGCGGAGGATGAAATGAAATACCGAATCTCAGGCCTGAAAGCCGATCCCTTTATCCATCTTTATGGACAGGATGAAGGCTATTTAAAACAACATGGGGTGATAAGAAAAAAGGTCGATAGTCATCCTGGCTATCCCGACAGAATTTCCCTGCGCGATATCCCGGCAGGCGAAACCGCGCTGCTGATTAATCATCTCTATCAGCCGGCACAAACGCCCTATTTTGGTTCTCATGCGATCTATCTTTGGGAAAACTGGACCCAGCAGGGAATTTACACAGATGAAATACCTGCGGTCATGACGCACCGGCTGCTTTCGTTACGGGGTTTTGATGGGCATGATTATCTGACACAAGCAGACATCTGTGAAGGAAGCGCCGCAGACGAGATGATAATGCGTTTTTTTGCCAACCCGGCGGTCTGCTATATCCAGGTGCACAATGCAAAACAGGGATGTTATTCCTGTCTGGTTGAGCGCATTACGTAACCTCTCTACCGCATCCGTGCAGCAGATCTTCAGGGCAAGCAGGGTTTATGTTCAGTAAACACTTGCGCCATGCAACGCCATCCCGCAGGATCAAGGTTTGACAGCATTAAGCGGAAAGACGATGAACGTTCACGCCTCTAAAGATCCCCTGCATGGCATTACGCTTGAAATGCAGGTCAACAGCCTGGTCGAACAGTATGGCTGGCCTGAACTGAGCAAGCGTATCAATATTAACTGTTTTAAAAGCGATCCCAGCGTAAAGTCCAGCCTGAAGTTTTTGCGCCGAACGCCCTGGGCGCGTGCCGAAGTGGAAGCGCTCTATCTGGCTTCATTGAGTGAATCTGAGCCGGATTCTACGCCCCCAGCCACTGATGATCCCTGGGCTAACTGGCGCGGCGATAAAACCTGATAATTTTTACCGCATTGTTTAGACGTAAAAAAAGCCCGCGTCATCAATGACGCGGGCTTCGTTTTTTCTCAATTACAGCATTACAGCGCCATATCGTGCTTAGCTGGAGCAGGTGCTTTTTCGCTTTTGGCGGCAGGTGCTTCAGTTGGCTGATTTCCCATCTGAATAACCGGTGGCTTGGTCAGCTGCAGCGTTGCTGCTGTTTCATCCCAAACCTGCTGCGTGAGCGCAGGATTGTCGTTAAGTTTCTGACCATAGGCAGGAACGATTTTACGGATTTTTTCCTGCCATTCTGCTGACTTGAATTGTTCAGGGAACAGTTTCTGCATCACATTGATCGCGATGGGCGCGGCGGTCGACGCGCCAGGCGATGCGCCCAACAAGGCGGCAACGGTTTTCTGCTGATCGGTCACGATTTCCGTACCCAGTTTCAGCACGCCGCCTTTCTCCGCATCTTTCTTGATGATCTGTACGCGCTGACCGGCCTGAATCAGTTTCCAGTCTTCTTTCTTCGCGTCAGGATAGTACTCTTTCAGCGCGGCGAAACGGTCATCATCGCTCAGCATAACCTGACCGATCAGGTATTTCACCAGGTCGAAGTTATCCATGCCCACGTGCGTCATCGGCATAAAGTTGCTGGTGGTCGTAGTGCTCAGTAAATCAAACAGCGAACCATTTTTCAGGAACTTGGTTGAGAACGTTGCAAAAGGTCCAAACAACACTACACGTTTACCATCAAGATAGCGGGTATCCAGATGCGGAACCGACATCGGTGGTGCACCTACCGACGCCTGGCCATAGACTTTCGCTAAATGGCGATCGGCAATGGCAGTGTTCTCTGTGACCAGGAAAGAGCCCCCGACCGGGAAACCTGCATAGTTGTCGGCTTCCGGAATACCGGTTTTTTGCAGCAGTTTAAGCGCACCACCACCTGCACCAATAAACACATATTTCGCGTCGACAGTACGTTCGCCGCCGTTTTTGGCGTCTTTGATGGTAACGTGCCAGGAATTATCACCGTTACGTTTGAAATCGGTCACTTCTGAAGAGGTTTCCAGACGGAAATTATCGTTCTTCTTCAGGCTGCCAATTAACTGACGGGTAATTTCACCGTAGTTAACATCGGTTCCCACTGGCGTCCAGGTTGCTGCCACTTTTTGTTGTGGATCGCGCCCTTCCATGACCAGCGGTGCCCACTGTTCAATCTGCTTGTGATCGGTTGAGAATTTCATGCCCTGGAACAGCACGGTTTTCTGCAGCGCAGCATAGCGTTTGGTCAGGTAATCAACGTTATCACCCCAGACGAAGCTCATATGCGGCGTTGAGTTAATGAACGAGCGCGGGTTATTTAACACGCCATCTTTAACCTGAGAACTCCAGAACTGGCGAGAAATCATGAATGCTTCATTGATTTCCAGTGCTTTGGTCACGTCGATAGAACCGTCTGCACGCTCGGGCGTGTAGTTCAGCTCCATGTTGGCAGAGTGGCCGGTGCCGGCATTATTCCAGCCATTAGAGGATTCCAGCGCAACACCATCAAGCTTCTCAACCATGATCTGTTTCCAGCCAGGCTGCAGCTCTTCCAGCAGGGTGCCCAGAGAGGCGCTCATGATACCGCCGCCGATCAGCAGGACATCTGTTTTTTCTGGTGAATTTTCAGCGTGGGTAACTGAAGAAACGAGTAACGCTGCAAGCGACAATGCAGGTACAAATTTAGTTGATTTAATCATTCGGGATCTACGATTTTTGTGGAGAACTGGTTAAAAAAAAGTCCCGAAATTTTAAAATATTGTTATTGCGTAGTTAATATGAAAATAGTTAAAAAATTAAAAGGCAGGATGGTGTAGTTAATTTAGTTACAAAAGGTTAACTTTGTTATCGATATATTTTAACCACACAATAAACGGGCGTTTCGCAATATTCAATGCCTTAACACAAATATTCTGTGTGAGGCTAAAAAACAATAATAAGAGCAGCTCCGGCCTTACTCTGCGTCTCTATTAGCCTGGCAGGCAGCCTGAAGGGCTTTTACAACTGTTTGCGAATAAACGCCGAATGGCTATTTACATTGTCTGGCAATAGCCTGCCGCTACGGGCACCGCTTAGTGACGGATCAGCGCGAGGTCGTCTTCGTTCAGCCCGGTCATTTTCATTACCGTCTCACGATCAAGGCCGCTTTGCAGCATTGTGCGGGCAATTTTCAGTGTCGCTTCGCGTTCCCCTTCAGAGCGGCCTTCTTCGCGACCCAGCTGGATGCCTTTTTCCATGCCTTTTTCAATCCCTTTTTGTTCAAGCTGTTGTGCAATGGTCATCAGTGCATCTCCGTGTTGCGGCACGCGATGTGCCAGTTCTCTTACCAACGCTTCAGCATCGGCGGTTTCGCCCGCCTGCACAATGTAGTGTATCAGCGATATGACCTGTGATGAAGAAAGATAGCCCGCCAGCAATACTGGGACCAGCTTATCCACCAACTCCGCTAAATCACGCTGGTGAATATGCTTCTGCAGCAGGGTTAGTGCCGCCATACTGCGGTGCTCAGCAATCTCCTCGTCAGGAATGATGGTGACATCCACCAGCGGGAACGCCTCGCCGTATAGCCTGCTGGCCAGCGCAGGATCGGGAAACTCATCCAGCCAGCGCGTGGAATAAGGATACGGGCTACGTTTACCGGTATAGAACAAGACCGGAATCACCAGCGGTAATGTTTTATGGCCGGCTTCAAGGTGGCGCTGCATCGCGGCCACAGCGTAACGCAGCAATCTGAATGCCATGTGCTTATCAGGTGAGGACTGATGTTCGATGAGCACATGGACGTAGCCATCGTCGCCATGGGTGGTTTTCAGGCTGTACAACACGTCACTGAAATATTGGCGTAGGTCATCTTCAACGAATGACCCTGATTCGAGTTTTAACGTGCGGAGGTCGCAAACCGCCCGTAATTCCGCAGGCAGGTGCAATTCCATAAAATCCCGCGCAATCTCTGGCTGTGTAAGAAACTGTCGGAAGGTCGCATCGTGAGGCGTGGGCGTCGTGTTTTTTTTCTTCATCTTTCCTGACTCTGAAATCGCATCCTGGTGTAAAGGGAACGCGCGAAAAACCGAATTTGTCGATTCATACAGACATTTTGCACAGCACACGCTGATTTACCTGCCATGCTGTCAGTAGGAGCCACAAGCGTTGCTCGTTATCATGCCAGACATACGCGGTAGAAAGCACGCTAACCGGCTTAATTTGCCGGATGTCAGGCTCAAACTGTACTGGTGCCACGACTTCGCGTATGTTGCACCGCGACCCTCAACACTTCTGATGCTCACTATGAATGTATCCCGGCCACACCGTTCGTCAAAAAAGCGCCCGATGAAGCTCAGCACCTTATCGTCACTGATGATGGCAGCCGTGCTGATGACCGTATTACTCAGCGTCCATCTGCTTTACTACATTCAAATCGATAATTTCACACGCTCGCATGTGAAAGATAAAGCGTTGGCGGTGGCACGGACCCTGGCTGACAGCCCTGAGATTCAGCAGGCGCTAACCCGGCCTGACGGCAGCGCTATTATCCAGCCTATTGCGCAGGCCACGCGTAAACGTAACGATTTGCTGTTCGTCGTGGTAACCGATATGCGCGGCATTCGTTTTTCTCACCCAAACCCTGAAGTGGTTAATCAGCACTTTGTCGGGGACGATATCAATCCGGCGCTGCGTGGCAGGGAAAATGTCGCGGTCAATCATGGCGTACTGGTTGAAGCACTCAGAGTCTTCACGCCTGTTTTTAATCAAGCGCATCAGCAAATTGGTGTGGTGGCGATAGGGATTTCTGTTAACGATGTCGCGGCGCAGATCGCCAAAAGCCGCTGGAATATCCTCTGGACGGTACTGTTTGGTGGCCTGGTTGGCATGCTCGGCATTTTAATCTTAGTGAAACGCCTGAAGCGCATCTTACTGGGATTAGAACCTTATGAGATCTCCAGCTTGTTTGAACAGCGTCAGGCTATTCTCGATTCCATCAAAGAGGGCGTGATTGCCGTTGACGATCAATCCCGCGTCAGCCTTATCAACCAGGCCGCTCAGCAGCTGTTAAAAGAAACCACCCGCGAAGCCTTTCTGAGCGGCGACCGCGTGCCGGAAAACGCACAAATGCTGGCCCACCTGCGCGAAGCATTACATGATGGTAAGGCCTCGTATGACGAAGAACTGAACGTACGGGGCAAAATACTGATCAGTAACACCGTGCCGGTGCGGAGCCGCGACAGCATTATCGGCGCGGTAAGTACCTTCAGGGATAAAACAGAAATCAGTCAGCTGATGCAGCGTCTTGATGGCATGGTAAACTATGTCGATGCACTGCGGGAACGCTCCCATGAGTTCATGAACAAACTCCATGTGATCCTTGGGCTGCTGCATATGAAAAACTATGCGCAGATGGAAGAGTACATTCTTAAAACGGCCAATAACTATCAGACAGAGATTGGCTCGCTGCTGCAGAAGATTAAGTCGCCTGTCATTGCGGGCTTCCTGCTGAGCAAAATTAACCGCGTGACCGATGAAGGCCATCAGTTGATCCTGAGCGAAGCCAGCTATCTGCCCGACAACGGCAGTGAGCAGCAAGTCGCCGCATTAATCACGGTGCTGGGGAATCTGATTGAAAACGCGCTTGAAGCGCTTGATCCGGAAGTGGAAGGGGAAATCCATGTCATGCTGCATTATCAAAACGGCTGGCTGTCATGTGAGGTCAGCGACGACGGCCCCGGAATTCCTGCCGATCAGATAGCCGCTATTTTCGAACGCGGCGTCTCTACCAAAGGTGAAGATCGTGGCGTTGGACTGTTTTTACTCAAGCAACAAACGGAAAGCCTGGGCGGTAACGTCAGCGTTGAATCCGAGCCGGGCGTGTACACCCAGTTCCTGGTTCAGCTTCCGTGGGAAAGAGGAAATATTAACGAATGATCAATGTGTTAGTTGTAGACGATGATGCCATGGTGGCCGAGCTGAACCGATGCTATATCGGGCAGATTGACGGTTTTACCTGCTGTGGCACTGCGTCCACCTTACTGCAAGCCAAAGAGCGACTGTTAAAGACAGATCCGGCCGTTGATCTTATTTTGCTGGATATTTATATGCAGCAGGAAAACGGACTGGACCTGTTACCCGAGCTGCGTAGTGCAGGTCGCCCGATTGACGTCATTATCATCTCTTCTGCTGCCGATGCGGCGACGATCAAAACGTCTCTGAATTATGGTGTCGTCGATTATCTGATTAAACCGTTTCAGTTTTCGCGCTTCGAAGAAGCCCTGACCGGCTGGCGCCAGAAAAAACGATTGATGGATAATCATCAGTTTTATCAGCAAGCCGATGTCGATCAGCTGTTGCACGGTAATCAGGCCAATGCCAACGAGACAAAACGTCTGCCAAAAGGGCTGACGCCGCAAACACTGCGCACCCTCTGTTTATGGATTGATGCGCATCCCGGTACAGAGTTCTCGACCGATGAGCTGGCAACCGAGGTGAATATATCGCGCGTATCCTGTCGTAAGTATCTGATTTGGCTGGCTCAGAGCAATATTTTATTTACCAGCATCCATTATGGTGTAACGGGTCGACCGGTTTATCGCTATCGTCTGCAACCTGAGTACCACGCGCTTTTACGCCAGTACTGTCAGTGATGAAGCTGATAGCTATTATCCAGTAAGGTGAAGCTGAAGTGGCGTTGTGACGAACAAATGACCTGCTTGTCGCGCGTCACGAAGATGGCTTCAATGTCAGGAAAGGTTTTCAGATAGTCGATGCCCTTTTCAACGCCCATGCCATAAATCAGCGTGGTGAAAATATCACCATCGATTGACTGGTCCGAAATAATGGTCACGCTAAGCAGTTCATTATCCAGCGGATAGCCGGTACGCCGGTCAAGAATATGGTGGTAACAGACGCCGTCCCGTTCGAAGTAACGTTCATAGATGCCGGACGTCACTACTGATTTGTTGACCACATGAATGACGCCAATCAGCGCATCCTGCGCTGCAAATGGAGTTTTCAGACCGATAGCCCATCCTTGCTGCGGCGCATCGCGTGGTGCGCCCAACGTCTGCACGTTGCCGCCAAGGTTAATCAGGGCACTGTCCACACCCTGCTGCTGCAAAAATGCCTGCACACGATCGGCGATGTAGCCTTTGGCGATCGCGCCTAAATCAATCTCCATCCCCGCTTTTTTCAGAAAGACTGCACGACTGTCAGCATCAAGCTCAACGTTCTCCGGATCGGTTAAGGGCAACGTCGCCAGCAAGGTCTTCCGGGCAGGAACGCTGTCGCCCTGAAAGCCAATCTTCCAACATTTTACCAGCGGACCAATCGCCAGATTAAAACTGCTGCCTGGCAACAGGCTGACCGTTAACGCTCGCTGAATCAAATCAAAGACGGGTTGACTGACGCTCACAGGATGCAGACCTGCAGCATGGTTAACAGCCATCACTTCGGAGTGCGCCCGGTTAACCGTCAGCAGATTCTCATACTGTTTAATTAACCTGAAAGCCTGAGCGGCAAGCTTTTCGTCATGATCAAACAGCTTAAGCAGAATGGGCGATCCCATCAGGACGGCAGAATAAGCATAAACTTGCGAATCGGTTTGCATAAGCGACACGGCCCTGAATGAAATAAAACCGGCATCTGCGTGCTGGCAGATGCCGGATGTCACGGCTTAACGTTTGGCGAAAGCCGCTGCGTTTGCGCCGGCCAGAATACCGAAGATGATGATATCCGCAACGGCGTTACCGCCGATACGGTTTGCACCGTGAATACCGCCGACGACTTCACCGCACGCCCAGGCACCGTTGATGGCCTGTTTGTCACTGTCAAGCACCGCCGTGGTGGTATCGATGGTGACACCGCCCATCGTATGGTGAACGCCAGGGGCGATACGAATGGCATGGAAAGGCCCTTCATTCAACGGATGGCGCAGCGCCGTCTGTCGGTCAAAATCGACGTCTTTCTGTTGCACAACAAACCCATTGTAGCGTTGCAATGTGTCTTCCAGCGTCTGATGCTCCATATTCAGTTTCACTGCCAGTTCACCGACGGTGGGAGCACTGATGACAAAACCTTTGGCAATATACTCATCAGCCGCTTTGTTATTCATACGGACCTGCTCGTCAAACACAATCCAGGCGCTTTTCTCTGGCAGCGCAATAATCTGTGCCGAGACTTTATCGCGGGTTTCCATTTCATTACAGAAACGCTGTCCCGCCTGGCTGACCAGAATGGCCCCACCGCCACGAATGGACTCGGAAACCAGATAGGACGTTGTCTGTTCAACCGTTGGGTGAATCTGAATTTCACCCATGTCCACGGTATCTGCGCCGATTTTTTGCAACATTGCGATGCCCGCGCCGGTGGCACCTTTATGGTTAGTGGTAACAAAACCATCCAGCTCAGGACGGTATTTGACCACCATTTCCCGGTTAGCGCTGAAACCGCCCGTTGCTACGATGACACTTTTCGCATTGAGGATGCGGCTGTCGTTGTATTCGTCCACCACTTTCACACCGCTGACCGCCCCATTTTCAAACAGGATTTCCTCTACGGCAGTTTCCAGCAACACATCGATGTTGCGGTTATTAATATTTTTCACCAGTCCACTGATCAGGAAGCCCCCTACCGCTGAGCGGTCGGCAGGACGGTGTGTACGGTCAATACTCATGCCACCGGTGATGGTAATGTCATTCAGTTCAATACCGTGATCAGCCAGCCAGTCAATTGCCTCGGGCGCCAAATCCACAAATTCGCGCAACAGGGTTGGGTTATTTTTAAATTTGCCGCCCTTGAGGGTTTCTTCATAAAACAGTTCTTTACTGTCTTCAATCCCTTTTAGTTTCTGAAAGCGCGTTTCAGCCGCGTTCATTCCGACAGACGCTTTAATGGTGTTGCCGCCGATAGTGGGCATTTTTTCAATGACAACCACTTTGGCGCCTTCATCATGAGCCTGAATAGCCGCAGCCAGCCCGGCACCACCACTTCCCACGACCACGACATCATACTGCTGCGGCGCGTTCGGATTGCCGCCCTCCTCAATCACATGGGCTTTGTTGGATGTGGTCATCGCACGTGAAACCGCTTTTTTCAGCGCCTCACTCTGCGTTGTGGCACCGGTGATAGCATCCACGTGCGGGCTGTTAGCCACCAAAATACGATTACGCAGGCTTTCAAACGTGGTGGTGAAGTCGACGTCGAGCGTATCGTCCGGCACCAGAGAAATATCCGTAATACGGTCGGTATCCAGCGTGACATTGATTTTCAGCTTCAGCGCCTCGGCCTCCACTTTCTCCTGATAAACCCCGGCTTTGTATTTACGTCCGGTTTCGCTCATGTCACGAATCATCGCGTCAACCAGCGAGAAGCGCCACAGCGGCTCAGGGATCAGTAACGCTTCACGTTTGTTACTGTCGATATAGAGTTCGAGGTGCTCATTATTGATGATGCGGTCTGTCCAGTCTGGATAAGCGATACAGGCTTTCCCGATCGCAACCAGGTCGTAGCCTTTTTCCAGCGCTTTCTCTGCATCTTCTTTGTTTACCACGCCGCCAACACCAATCACCGGCACTTTTGCCAGGGTTGCGGAGCGCATGGCGACGAACTTTTCAATGAGCGGCGTCGGATCGCGGGTATCTACGATTGACGGGCGCATGAGCTGTCCAACGGAAAAGTGAACATAATCCAGCCCGCGTGCCGCCAGCTTTTCCAGTAGGTACAGGGTATCTTCAAAGCGGATACCCGGGACTTCAATTTCTTCAGGGGAAAAGCGATAGCCGATAATAAAACCGTTATGCGCAAATCGCGCGGCCATTTTATGGGTGATTTCCAGGACTTCTAAGGGAAACCGGGCACGGTTATCGCGGCTGCCGCCCCACTTATCCTCGCGTTGGTTTGAATTGGGGGAGTAAAACTGCTGAATCAGATAGGTATTTGCACCATGGATTTCCACACCATCAAAACCGGCTTTGATGGCGCGGTTAACGGCATCACCAAACTTGGTGATCATGGTTTCGACTTCCTCAGCCGTTAATGCACGTGGTGTCGTTGCGCCTTCCCGCGGTGCGGCAATCGCGCTTGGAGCAACAGGCGTTTTACCGCCTATTAGCTCAGGCTCAACCATGCGACCACCATGATAGATCTGTAAAATCGCCGTCGATCCTTCTTGCTTGATGGCGTCAGCGATTCTCTTTAAACCCGGTATTTTGTTATCACTGTCGATGGCAATGGCACCTGGAAACGCGGGGCCATGCGGATCGATAAAGCAGCATTCAACAATGACCGTTCCGATACTGCCAGCACGGGCACGATAATATTCAACCAGTTCACTGGTGACGGTTCCGTCATAAAATCCCGTACAGGTTGTCATCGGTGCCATTATCAGGCGATTTTTTAAAACCGCGCCCCGCGGCAAAGTAATGGGATTGAGAATGGGGGTGAGTGTATTCATTGCGATTAACTCCAAAATTTCAAAAGCTGGGAATTTTTTTCGGACGCTATTTTATTAATAATTAAGTGGTCCGATGTCATGACACTAATATACCAATTATTTTAGTTTCATAAGCTATAATTTTAATTATTTAACTTTTAAATATTTCTGCCTGGCTATTTGCGAAAAACGAAATCGTAATGTATATTTATTGTTAACCAATAGTTAACTAAAATCAATTGAAAGCATAAAATTAAAAAATAACCAATAAAAACAACATATTAAAAAGTTATTTTTGTTAGCCGCCATTCAAAAAACCGCCAAAAAACCTTATTAATTAATATATTTAATCTATTTATACGTTATAAAAAATATGATTGTTAAAAAATTAAAAATATAATTTAACTTACTTGATCTGGATCAATATTTTATTTGGAATAAATCGCATCATATCGACATGACCTCTTAAAGTTTCTGCATCGCATTCGTGGAAACGCTTAAAAAATATAAAGCATCACGGTTTATTCGCATAAACAAGAATAAAAAGACAAGTATTGATGAATAGCCGGGACGCAGATCGAATTATCCTTAACACGTAGAAAAATACTATGAAAACACTCTCAAACGTCAAAGAGCCCCCAAAAGCAGCCCCTGCAGCTGCGGGCAAAAATAAAGCGCTGATGTTAATTCTACCGATTGTGGTAGCCGTGCTTTTATTACTTGTTCCCGTGCCATCAGGTCTTGAGCCTTATGCATGGCACTTCTTTGCCATCTTCGTTGGCGTTATCGTCGGGCTGATTTTTGAACCGCTACCCGGCGCAGTAATTGGCCTGACCGGGGTGGTCGTCATTGCCCTGTTCAGTCAGTTTCTACTTTTTAGCCCGGCAGAGCTGGCCAATCCCAAATTTAAGCTGGCCACCGAGTCATTCAAATGGGCAGTGAGTGGCTTTGGTAACTCAACGGTGTGGCTGATTTTCGGCGCATTTATGTTTGCCGCCGGCTATGACAAAACCCAGTTTGGTCGACGTCTGGCACTGATTCTGGTGAAATACCTGGGCCGCCGGAGTTTAACCCTGGGCTATGCCATTACCTTCGCTGACTTACTGCTGGCCCCTTTCACCCCGTCTAATACGGCGCGCAGTGGCGGCACCATTTATCCCATCATAGCTAACCTGCCACCGCTGTATGGTTCAAAACCCAATGATCCCAGTGCGCGTAAAATTGGATCTTATCTGATGTGGGTTGCTATCACTGCCGCCTGTATCACCAGCTCTATGTTTCTGTCTGCTCTGGCTCCCAACCTGCTCGCCCTTGCGTTAGTCAAAAGCGTTATTGGTTTTGATATTTCATGGGGAATGTGGTTCCTTGCCTTTCTGCCACTGGGTCTGCTGCTGATTCTGACGATGCCGCTGCTGGCGTACTGGTTCTACCCGCCGGAAGTGAAAGTGAATGATGAAGTGCCTCGCTGGGCCATCGCTGAGCTGGAAAAACTGGGTAAGCTGACCCGCAATGAAATTCTGTTACTGGTGTTTGTGGTCTGTGCGCTGCTGATGTGGATTTTTGCCACCGCCTGGATCGAACCGGCGATGGCAGCCCTGCTGGTCATTATCCTGATGCTGTGGACCGGCGTTCTCAACTGGAATGACATCACCAGCAATAAAGCCGCCTGGAACACCTTTGCCTGGTTTGCCACGCTGGTTGCCCTGGCTGATGGTTTAGCCCGTGTAGGCTTTATCGCCTGGCTGGGCAAAGAAGGGGGAATGTTGCTGCAAGGGTACGACCCACAAATATCCGCTGTGGTACTGCTGATTGCCTTCTTCCTCTTGCACTATCTGTTTGCCAGTACCACCGCGCACACTACCGCGTTGCTGCCTGCCATGTTGACCATTGCGGCCTCAATTCCAGGTATCAATATGCCGGTGTTCTGCCTGATGCTGTGTACTTCGCTGGGTGTCATGGGCATCATCACACCTTACGGTACTGGTCCAAGCCCCATTTATTACGGCAGCGGCTACTTACCGACAAAAGATTACTGGCGGTTGGGTACCATCTTTGGCGCTATCTTCCTGATTGCTATGATGCTAATCGCCTATCCCTGGATGGTGTGGATGTTCTGATGGTGCCAAATGCAATTCGACGCGTCATAAGATAACATGCCAACACTTGCCAGCCTGTGTTAAAGGCTGGCAAGCATAATAAACAACTCATTCGCCTTTGATGTTGCTCCTGTCAGCCTGCCTTAATGGAGCCAGCACGTCATTAAGTGAGATACTATGTCGAACAAACCTTTTTTTTATCAGAACCCCTTTCCTCTTACCCACGAGGACACCGAATACTATCTGCTCAGCCCTGATTATGTTTCCGTTGCTGAGTTTGACGGCCAGTCCATCTTAAAAGTGGATCCACAGGCATTGACCCTGTTGGCACAACAGGCATTTCATGATGCCTCTTTTATGTTGCGCCCCGCCCACCAGCAGCAGGTGGCGTCAATTCTGGCCGATCCTGAAGCCAGCGATAACGATAAGTACGTTGCGCTGCAGTTTTTACGCAATTCAGAGATTGCGGCTAAAGGTGTATTGCCCACCTGTCAGGACACGGGCACGGCCATCATTATGGGGAAAAAAGGCCAGCGAGTCTGGACCGGCGGGGGTGATGAGGCGGCGCTGTCACAAGGTATCTACAATACCTATATCGAAGATAACCTGCGTTACTCGCAAAACGCCGCGCTGGATATGTACAAAGAAGTGAATACCGGCACCAACCTTCCGGCGCAGATTGACCTGTACAGCGTGGACGGTGATGAATACAAATTCCTTTGTATTGCCAAAGGCGGCGGTTCCGCAAACAAAACGTATTTGTATCAGGAAACCAAAGCGCTGCTCAGCCCGGGCAAGTTGAAAAATTATCTGGTTGATAAAATGCGCACGCTGGGTACGGCGGCTTGTCCTCCTTACCATATCGCCTTTGTGATAGGTGGCACCTCTGCTGAAAGTACGCTGAAAACCGTAAAGCTGGCCTCGACCCATTACTACGATGGCTTGCCAACAGAAGGTAACGAGCATGGTCAGGCGTTCCGTGATGTTCAGCTTGAGCAGGAGTTACTGGAAGCGGCGCAGCAGCTTGGGCTGGGAGCACAGTTTGGCGGCAAATATTTTGCGCATGACATCCGCGTAGTCCGCTTGCCTCGCCACGGCGCATCCTGCCCCATTGGCATGGGTGTTTCATGTTCCGCCGACCGCAATATCAAAGCAAAAATCAACCGCGACGGTATCTGGATTGAAAAACTGGAAACCAATCCGGGGCGCTTTATCCCTGAAGCATTGCGCAAACAGGGCGAAGGTGAAGTGGTTCATATCGACCTGAACCGTCCAATGAATGAAATCCTTGCTCAGCTTTCGGAATACCCGGTTTCAACGCGTTTGTCTCTGACCGGCACCATTATTGTTGCCCGCGACATTGCGCATGCCAAATTAAAAGAACGTATTGATAACGGCGAAGGGCTGCCACAATACATTAAAGATCACCCGGTCTATTATGCTGGCCCGGCAAAAACACCGGAAGGCTATGCGTCGGGTTCACTGGGCCCAACCACCGCAGGCCGTATGGATTCCTATGTCGACCTTCTGCAGGCCAATGGCGGCAGCAAAGTCATGCTGGCAAAAGGCAACCGTAGCCAGCAGGTCACCGATGCCTGTCATAAACATGGCGGTTTCTATCTTGGCAGTATTGGTGGACCCGCTGCCGTTCTGGCGCAACAGAGCATCAAGAGTCTGGAGTGCGTGGAGTATGCAGAGCTGGGAATGGAAGCCATCTGGAAAATTGAGGTAGAGAATTTCCCGGCCTTCATTCTGGTTGATGACAAAGGAAATGACTTCTTCCAGCATATTGAACGTGAACACTGCTCGCGCTGTGTGAAATAAGCTTACGCAGTCAGCAATACAAAACGGCCCCTGTTACGGGGCCGTTTTTTTTAATCGCGCTGCAGGCGATGCATTGCGTCGCTTATTCTTTCATCACCTTCGGTCAGCTCGATAATTTTGTGTGAAATTTGCGGTGTTTCGACCAGCGCCACCAGCGTGGCGGCTACGTCCTCGCGCGGGACCGACCCGTAAGGGATAGCTAAATCTGCACGTACCCTGCCCGTGCCCGCAACATCGGTTAACGTACCGGGCCGAAGAATAACCCAGTCAAGCGCGCTTTCAACTAAACGCACATCGGCAAGTCGCTTCACGCGCATATAGTTCTCGAATCCCTCGGAGGTTTTTTCACCACGACCGGCATCCGGGAAGGCCGAAACCAGCATAAAGCGCTTCACATGGGCTTTTTCTGCTGCGTCGACGGCGAGAGCCAGGCCCTCACCATAAATGGCATTAGTCAGTTCAATGCCCGCGCCACCCGCGCCCGCGCTAAAAATCACCACTTCATGATGTGCCATCTTTTGCGCCAGTTGGTCCACAGTCAGTTGCTGAATGTCGCCAGCCACAGGAACAGCACCCGCTAACTTAAGTGCTTCGGCCTGCTCGGGTTTGCGATGCAGTGCAGAAACCGCATGTTGCTTAGCACTGAGCTGCTTCGTCAGATGAGAGCCGACTTTGCCAGCTGCGCCAATAATAAAACATGTCGTCATCATTCTGCTCCTTATCTCACATCAGTCAGACAATCAGTATAGACATAAGCACAACGATAAATGAGCGCCGGATAAGGCGCTCTGTAAGGCGTTATGACGGAATGATTTTCTCTTGCTTCAGCTTATCGAAAAGCTGAATAAACGCGTCCAGAGTACTCCGGTAGCCGGTGAAGCCCGCTTTGCGACTTTTGCTCATGTCAGTAAAGGCTTCCATTGGGCGGCCCAGATCGGCATCGGTGTGCCACCAGGAAGCCAGTCGGGTAATATCTTTCTCACGCAGGTTCTCGCGCTGGGCAAGTTCCTGCCATACACTGGCGGCCTCCTGCATGCGCCCGTCAAGCGGCATCATCTTCGCCGGATAATCTGCGGCCTCTACACCAAAATACTCAGCCAGTTTTGGCCACATCCAGTTCCAGCGGAAAACGTCACCGTTCACCGCGTTAAAATCCTGATTAGCGGCAGCCGGGCTGGTCGCGGCCCACGCGAGTTGCTCCGCCAGAAGGCCAGCGTCGGTCATGTCAACCACGCCATTCCACTGCTCAGGCGAGCCAGGGAAGATAAATGGCCAGCCTTTCTCTTTACACAACGTCGCATAGACGGCGAGGGTTTGCCCCATGTTCATGGCATTCCCCAGCGCATAACCAATGATGGTGTGCGGACGATGTACGCTCCAGCGATAGCCATACTTGTCTGCGCCAGCAAAGACTTCGTCTTCTTGCGCATAATAGAAATTGTCTACCGGCTGACGGCCTTGTTCTTCACGGAAAGGTGTTACCGGAACGGCTCCTTTCCCGTAAGCTTCAAATGGCCCCAGATAGTGCTTAAGGCCCGTCACCAGCGCCACATGGGCACCCTGCAATCGTTCGCCGAGTGCTTCGATAACGTTGCGAATCATGCCGCCATTAACACGAATATTCTCTTTTTCCGTATCCTGTCGTGCCCACACGCTGAAGAAAACCGCATCGGGTTTGATCGCTTTTAGTGCCGCCCGTACGGCTTCAGGATCGGTGAGATCGGCCGTTAAGCTGCTGCAGCCTTCGGGCACTGCGCCGCGGCCGCGCGACAGTCCGCTGACCTGCCAGCCCTCATTGTGTAGTCTTTCAGCTAACGCCCGACCGATCACGCCACTAATGCCGACAATCAAAGCCTGTTTTTGCATGTTAATTCTCCTCGTTTTACGTAATGCTAAGGGTAATAGAGAATTTCATTCCCATTTCGGGTAATAATTCACACCATTATCAACCTGAGTTCATCAATCATGCACGATCAACGTTTGAAGGACATTGTCCCTTTTGTGGCCAGCGTAGAAAGCGGAAGTTTTACCGCTGCCGCTGCGCGTTTACATGTTACCGGCTCAGCCGTAAGCAAAAGCGTCAGCCGGCTGGAGACGCGTCTGGGATCGCGCCTGCTTGAACGCACAACCCGTAAACTGCAACTGACCGATGCGGGCAGCGCCTATTACCAGACCTGCTTACGTATTATGGAAGAGCTGGCTGAAGCGGAAGCCGTACTGGCAGCGCAACGTATTATTCCTTCTGGACGTCTGCGGCTTGCGGTACCTCATACTTATGGTCGACTGAATGTGATGCCGTTGCTGATTCCGTTTTGTCAGCAACATCCTGAACTTGAGTTGAGAATGCGTTTTTCGGATCGCTTCACCGATCTGTTTGATGAAGGGATTGATGTTGCGGTCAGAATTGGGGGATCAGACGATTTGCCTGCCTCAATGGGCTGTCGTCACATCGGACGTGAACGAATGGTGTTTTGTGCTTCGCCTGACTGGCTGGCGCGCGAAGGGCGGCCGCAAAGCGAACAGGCGCTGATGCAGCATCGGGCGATCCTGTATGAACGTGCCGATAATACGCCAAAGCCGTGGTTGTTTACCGGCAAAGACGGACATACCTACTGGCGCGACGTGCCTTTTCGCATGGCACTGGCTGATGTGGATGCGCAACTTCAGGCAGTCATTGCCGGGTTGGGCGTCGCGCAAATGCCATCGTGGCTGGTGGAGCGCGCCGTCGCACGTGGTGAACTGGAAATCGTATTACCACAACTGCAACCTGATGGTCTGCCGCTGAGTGTCATTTGGCCACGACGTAAACAGCTCCTGCCCAAAGTGGATGTGTTATTAACGGCATTAACCCAGTTGACCATTCGTTGATCCTGTCAGCACACGATGTCTCCGTTGCCACATTGCCAGGCGGGTTTATGCCGGCCCTTTCAGAAATGGACAAAACACGTTATCTCATCATCTTTCAGTCTTTTCTGGCGTTTCCAGTGGTGTTCATTACCGAGTGGCGCTAACTTACGGGATAGCAGACCGCTCAGACGAAAGGACAAACGCGATATGGCATGGGAAGGATTGAGCGGTACAGGTAGCAGAGGCAGTGAACGCTTTTCCGATCCCCACAGGTTATTCCTGGCTGTGAACGGTTGAGTTTATGCTGACGCTGCTCTGTCGCCTGATGATACTGGCTGGAATGGCGCTCACGCAGGCGGGATGCGCTCGCTCAGATGCGTTGTGGGCGGTGACGGACAACCTTTGCATGGTGAACTATCAGTACACCGGCCATCCCTCCCCTTGCCAGCAAGTTTATATTCCAAAAGGAAAACAGCAGGGTTTCACCCTGATTCAAAACCCACGCTATCCCTATCATTTCATTCTGGTTCCCACGATTCCGATGTCCGGTATTGAAAGCCCGTTGCTGTCGGTGCGTAACCGACCAGACTATTTTGGCTACGCCTGGCTGATGCGTTATCAGTTAACGTCGGTATACGGCAGGCCGGTGCCCGAAGACAGGCTCGGGATGGCGATCAATTCAGCCTGGGGCCGCAGCCAGAATCAATTACACATCCACCTCACCTGCCTGCGAGAAGATGTTTACAGGCAGTTGAAGGCCGAGCGTCCCTATATTCAGGATGCGTGGCATCCCCTGCCCGATAAGCTGCTTACTCACACCTACTACGCCCGTCGTGTGCTGCAACCCACAGCCATGGGCATTTATCCCATTGTCTCTGTTGCCAGCCACTTTCGCCTGTCGCCCCCTATGCTGGCGGAATATGGTATCGCCTTGGTGCCAACGACCTTCTGGGGTGAAAAAGGCTTTATCCTGCTGGCAACCCGCCGCGGCTGGGATAAGGGCAACAGAGCATCAGTTGAGTCTTTGCTGGACAAGGAATGCCGTATTCTGCGCGGTCTTGTTTTGCCGCCCGCGGTCAGCGTCAGTCCATCATCGGGTCGCACTGACGATTTCCCCTAAACCTTAACCGGGCTTTCATCTTAACGACGGCGTAAATCCTCAAGAGGCACAATCCTGCCGCAGGCGCTCAGCACTTATCCGGGAAGTCGTTAGAACAAATTGCATAAAAAGTGAATTTTTTCATTTTGTAACTTTAACGTTATGTTACTTCGTATTTTTGCTGCCATGATTCACCAGGTTACTTATTGAAATGTGTTGGTCACTCAACCCTTACTATTGCTACAGGGAAAATCACATGTCACAACGGTCACTTCAGGCACTGTGTCTGATGAGTTTTTTTCTGGCCGACGTCAGAGACGGTCTGGGACCCTTTTTAGGCATTTTTTTGACAGAGCGCCACTGGAGCCCGGATGAAATAGGCCTGGTGATGACGTCGGGCGGCATCGCCGGCCTTCTGTCAACCTTACCCGCTGGCGTGGTGGCGGATGCGACGCGGTATAAACGACTTGTCATACTGGTCGGATGCATCGTCATTACCGTTGCCACTTTATTGCTCTGGTACAGCGATCAGTCCTGGACAGCGATCATTTCACAAATCGTTGCGGGTATTGCTGCCGCCTTTATTGGCCCAACCGTAGCAGGGATAACGCTGGGTTTGACCGGACAAAAGGGATTTAACCACCAGATGGGCCGCAATGAGGCCTACAACCATGCAGGAAACACGCTGGCGGCTGTCCTGGCAGGATTTGCAGCCTGGAAATGGGGGCTGGGGGCGGTATTTATTTTAATGATGATCATGGCCGTCTTTGCAGCTATCGCGACAATGGCGATCCGGGGGCAGGATATCAATCATGAGGTGGCGCGCGGATTAGAAGATAATCAGTCGCACAAGCCTACTCTGAGCCTGTGGATACTGGCACGTAAACCGGCACTGTTGATTACCGGCCTGACTTTACTGCTGTTTCATCTGGCCAACGCCGCCCTGCTGCCCATGCTGAGTATGCGCGTTGCCTCCTCTACCGGACCACATGCGGTTGACCCCGGCTTATATGCTGCGGCGACCGTGGTGATTTCCCAACTGGTCATGATCCCGGTAGCGATTTATGTCTCACGACGCGTGGATAAAATTGGCTATCGCCATTTAATTATGACCGCCCTGTTAATGATGCCGCTTCGTGCGCTTATTGCTGCAGAATTTCCGGAAACGTTATTTGTGATCCCCGTGCAAATCCTCGATGGTATCGCGGCCGGCATCCTCGGCGTTGCCGTCCCGGGTTATATTGTGTCGCTGCTGCGAGGAAGCGGGCACGTTAACGCCGGTCAGAGCGTGGTGATGCTGATGCAAGGCGTTGGCGCATCAATGAGCCCGGCGATGACCGGACTGATCGTGGCGCGCTATTCCTACAGCATTGCCTTTAGCGCATTAGGTTGCATCGCCCTGGTGGCGTTACTGCTGTGGTGGAGCAGCGGACGAACACCGGCTGCAAAACCGGCATAAATCAAATCGATCTGCCAGCGCCTTTGCTGGCAGATCGATGAACCCCTACCCATGACGTTATCCGCGACTCACCGTGCTTCTGTGACAGCATTGATGTGCATAAAATGGCATTTACACCGCCCAAAACATCTCAATATGTAAACAAAAGTAAAAGATAATGTATGGCTATCTCTTTTATACAACAGTCTTTTTTGCTGATTACTTGCAAAAAATTACATTCATGTACTATGTTTTCTCGCTGCGGTTAAGAACGCTCTATCATTAATGTAACTGGCCTCTTATAGCTTTCACTTCCTTTTTTTCCGTTAACCTCGCTGACTGGCTGCGAAAGCTATAGGTCGTCTTCATTTAAGTAGTATGAGGAAAATATGGATACTAATCGTTCATCGTCACCCAGGCCTAAAAAACATTTCTGGAATAAAAAACCAAAAAAGCTCACGTTCGATGACATCACCGTTATCGATAACGGAATGTTGAAACGTGCTGTCGGTGCAGCCGCATTAGGCAATGCCATGGAGTGGTTTGACTTCGGTGTTTACAGCTATCTGGCTGTCATCATCGGCAAAGTTTTCTTCCCCGATGCCAATACGGCCATCCAGTTAATCGCTACATTTGGTACTTTTGCCGCAGCCTTTTTGGTGCGCCCGCTGGGCGGTATGGTATTCGGTCCCCTGGGCGACCGCATTGGGCGCCAGAAAGTGCTGGCGATAACCATGATAATGATGTCGATAGGCACGTTCTGCATCGGCATCATCCCGTCCTATGCCTCAATCGGTATCATGGCGCCAATCCTTCTGCTGGTTGCAAGACTTGTTCAGGGATTTTCTACAGGGGGAGAATATGGCGGTGCAGCAACCTTTATCGCTGAATATTCAACTGATAAACGCCGTGGTTTCATGGGCAGCTTCCTGGAGTTCGGGACCTTAGGCGGTTATCTGCTGGGTGCCTGCCTGGTGACGGTTATGACGACCGTTATCTCGCCTGAAGCCATGATGTCATGGGGCTGGCGCGTGCCCTTCTTTATCGCCGCACCACTGGGTTTGTTCGGCCTGTATGTCCGTCTGAAGCTCGAAGAAACACCGGCCTTCAAGCAACACATGCAAAAACAGGAGGAGCTGGAGCAAAGTAAACCCCGTCTGACGCTCCTCAAGATGTTAAGCAAGCACCGCGTGCCAATGATGAAGTGTATTGGGCTGGTCCTGTTGTTTAACGTTTCAAACTATATGCTGACCTCATACATGCCCAGCTACCTTACTGGCGTACTGGGTTTACCCGAACTCAGCGGACTGCTGCTGGTGATGGTGGTGATGTTTGTCATGATGCCGCTGACACTCATGTGGGGCCGCTGGACCGATCGCATTGGTCGTCGTCCTGTGATTGGTTTTGGTGCGGTAGGACTGATCCTGCTCGCGATTCCTAGCTTTATGTTGATCGGTACACATAACATGTGGGCCGTTTTTGCCGGGCTGCTGATATTGGGCATATTACATACCTGCTTTAGTGGCACCATGCCTTCAACGCTCCCTGCGCTCTTTACCACTGATATTCGTTACAGTGCTCTGGCGATTGGCTTTAATCTTTCGGTCTCGCTGTTTGGTGG
The DNA here is from genome assembly GCF_007828605.1 of Pantoea sp. SJZ147. Lineage (NCBI taxonomy): Bacteria > Pseudomonadati > Pseudomonadota > Gammaproteobacteria > Enterobacterales > Erwiniaceae > Pantoea > Pantoea sp. SJZ147. The sequence goes on along the minus strand of NZ_VIVB01000008.1, from coordinate 375 downwards.
TACCACACCTTTACTGACCGCATGGCTGGTTGATACGACGCAGAACACCATGATGCCCGCTTATTACATGATGGTCGCCGGCGTTATTGGGTTGCTGACGATTCTGACAGTTCGGGAAACGGCCCGTAAACCATTAAGTGGCTCTTCTCCCGCCGTGGCAAGTGAAGCCGAAGCCCATAGCCTGATCAGTAAACTGGATAAAAAGCCTGATCCCAGTCAGACAGCGTCAGCTGACGCGAAATAAGCTGTCGATCTCGATAAAAACACCCTGTCCGCAGGGTAATGCTGGTCACTTAAGGTGACCAGCCTTTTTTTTATCGGCATATTTCCGGGATCTTATTCGCAGCTCCCGCGGATAACTTCGTTCTCTTCGCC